>CAUDZT010000032.1 GCA_958453935.1 uncultured Collinsella sp.
CTTGAAAAGTGCGAACATAAAAACAGTTTCATCAATATTCTCCTTTATATATAAAATCTAATTTGTTGAACTAAGCCGTGTATACCATACTCTCCAATGAAAGAACGCCCTGATATAGCGAAATATTGCCGTTTTCCTGCATACGTGCGTACGCACTCCACAGGAATTCTAAGGGGCCTGCCCCCTTAGCACGCGGACTTTGGAACAAAGTCTAGTGTGCTACGCCTTGCCAGAGGTGTACTGGCTCCCGGTACGCACGTACGCAGCAATTGCCATCAATGCGTCATATGGGTGGCGATCAAGTTCGCACAAACCGACCTTGATCCCGAAAAACAAAAGGTAGGATACCATCACCACGATGATATCCTGCCTTTTGTTCGTTCCTGTTTACCGTTCCGAGTAGTCCTTCCGCAGAATTTCCGATAAACAAAAAACGTACCCGAACCCTTTCTCGTAAAGAATCGGGTTCGAGTACGAACTGAATACTGGAGCAATATAAAACCACCACAAAGGTGCCTGTCCCCTTTGTGGCGGTTTTGGCCTAGAGCTAGAGCGTGTGGCCGTAGGCGTTGGCGGCCTTGATGGCGGCGGCGAACTTTTCGTCGGTGAAAGGCTCGGGATTGCCTTGCTTCCACTCGTTGGTGGCGTGTGCGAACTCGCACAGGGCAGGGATATCGGCCTCGGAAAGGCCGACCTGCTCAAGCGTCACGGGCAGCCCCATCTGCTTGTTAAAGGCGGCGTAGCGCTCAAGGTTCTCGGTATCGCCCGTATAGGCAAACAGCACGAGAACGCCCAGGCTCACGACCTCGCCGTGCAGGTAGGAGCCCTCGCGCGGGATGCTGCACGTGGCGTTGTAGAACGCATGCGCCACGCTCGAGTTGTAGTAGTAATCGTTTTGGTTGGTCAGGTTCGAGACATAGCCCGTGTTGACCACGATGTCGAGCGCGATCTGCTTGACGGCCTCGCTCGACAGGTCCTGGCGCACGTCCTCTAGACCCTGCACGCCATAGGTAAACAGCGGCTCGGAGCAGGTGTGGGCGAGTGCCAGGCCAAGTCCGGTGGTGTGCTCCAGGTTGCCGGCGCTCGTGGCGTACTCGACCTCGGGCTGCTTGGACAGGGCATCGCCCACGCCCGCCCAGAAGTACTCCGCCGGAGCCTCGGCGATGATCTTGGGGTTGATGAAGATGTGCGCGGGGCGGTTTGGGTACGAATAGCCCTCGAGCGAGCCGTCGTCGTTGTAGACAACGGCAATGGCGGTCGCGGCCGAGCAGTTGGAGCAGATCGTCGGTACCGTAAAGACGATCTTCTTGAGCTCGATGGCCGCTGTCTTGACGGTGTCGAGCGCCTTGCCGCCGCCGCATGCAATGAGCACGTCGGCTTCCTGGCAGGCGGGGGAGTTTACGACCTTGGCGATATTGGCGCGCGTACTGTTGGTGCCGTAGACGCGTGTCTCCAGAATCTCGATGTCGGTGCCCTCCAGTGCCGCTTCGATACTGGGAAGCGCCGCGGCCAGTGCTCGTTTACCGCCGATAATCGCGACCTTGGCCGCTCCGTACTCGTCCAGCGCGCCGGGCAGCTCGTCAAAGCAGTCCTCGCCGACGGTGTAGTCGCTCATTCCAATCGTGCGCATAGCAGCCTTCTTTCGTTCGATAAAGTGCTTACAGGTATTTTGCTCCAAGAGAAGGTCCACGGCCGCAAGAAATTTCGAACGTATAAAACCAGTGTTGAGGGTTTTTCGCCGGTGCGGAACGTGCTAGCATACTCCGCATAAGCGTTGATGGGGACGAGTAGTCGGCCGTCCGTGTGCTACAGAGAACGGGGAGCGCTGAGAACCCGTGCATGCGACCGATGAAAATCACCCCGGAGCTGCGGTCCCAACGGACGCGCCGTACAGGCACGTCTTAGTAGACATCGCCGAGATGGTCGTCGATACAGGCCAGCCGAGTAACGGATGCGAGCGCGCTGTAATGCGGGTGAGGGCATCTAAGCTGGGTGGTTAAGCGAAGAGCTTTTGCGGGCGTGCAGCCCGTTTGTGGCGCTTCGTCCCAGCTTGTAGGGACGGGCGCTTTTGTGGTGCCCAGAGGGCGTGCGCGCCCACGACATGAAAGGGGTACCGTGGCAAACGAGTACAAGCAGACGATGAATCTGCCCAAGACCGGTTTTCCCATGCGTGCCGGTCTTTCCAAGTCCGAGCCCAAGCGACTCAAGGACTGGCAGGACAACAAGGTCTACGAGCAGGTTCTGAAGAAGAACGAGGGTCACAAGAAGTTCGTGCTGCACGACGGCCCTCCGTACGCCAACGGTCCGATCCACATCGGCCACGCCATGAATAAGATCTCCAAGGACATGATCAACCGCTACTGGATGATGCAGGGCTATGAGGTCCCTTATGTCCCCGGTTGGGACTGCCACGGCCAGCCGATCGAGCACAAGGTCGAGGAGAAGCTCGGCACCGAGAAGTTCAACCAGACCCCCACGGCTAAGATCCGTGAGCTCTGCAACAAGTTCGCTGTCGAGAACATCGAGCTGCAGAAGGCCGGCTTCCGTCGTCTGGGCGTGCTCGGCGACTGGGACAACCCCTATCTTACGCTCTATCACCAGCATGACGCTGCCGACATCGAGGTCTTTAAGGCCATGTTCGACAAGGGCATGATCTATCGTGGCCACAAGCCGGTTCACTGGTGCAAGCACTGCCACACCGCGCTGGCCGAGGCCGAGATCGAGTACTCCGACGAGACGAGCCCCTCCATTTTCGTCCGCTTTGAGATGACCTCCAAGCCCGCCGGCCTCGAGGGCTTCGATGGCCCGGTCGACTTTATCATCTGGACGACCACGCCGTGGACCATTCCCTCCGACCAGGCCGTTTCCCTTAAGCCCGGCGCCGCCTATGTCGCCGTTGAGCACGATGGTCGTGCCGAGGTCATGCTCGAGGACCTGGCTCCCAAGTGCTGCGAGGAGTTTGGCTGGGAGTACACCCCGGTTATGGTCGACGGCAAGCCCTACGTGGTTCCCGCCGAGACCTTCCACCACATCCACTACAAGCAGCCGATCTTTGACGGTGTTGAGGGCGTGGCGCTGCTGGCCGATTACGTCGGTGTCGATGACGGTACCGGTATCGTCCACAACTCGCCCGGCCACGGCGTCGACGACTACTTTGCCTGCCTCAAGGAGGGCATCACCGACATATGCATGCCGGTCGATGACGACGGCAAGTTTTACACCGGCGAGGAGTTTGGCACCGGCGGCCCCTTCAGCGGTATGGATACCGATGAGGCCAACCCGCACATCATCGAGTTCCTGCGCGAGCGCGGCACCCTGGTCCTCGAGAAGAAGATCACGCACAGCTATCCGCACTGCTGGCGCTGCAAGCACCCGGTGCTCTTCCGTGCTACCGACCAGTGGTTCGTCTCGATGGACAAGACCGGTTTGCGCGAGCAGGCTGGCAAGGAGGTCCGTGAGAACGTCAAGTGGTATCCGGCCCATGCCGCCAACCGCATCGGCGCTATGGTCGAGCAGCGTCCTGACTGGTGCATCAGCCGTCAGCGCAACTGGGGCGTGCCTATCCCCAGCTACACCTGCGCCGACTGCGGCGAGAAGGTCATGAACGACGCCACGCTCGACGCCGTCATCAAGCTCTTCCACGAGAAGGGCTCCGACGCCTGGTTCACTGACGCTCCCGAGAGCTACCTGGGCGAGGCCTGCGTCTGCCCCAAGTGCGGCGGCCATCACCTCAAGGCTGATAAGGACATCCTCGACGTGTGGTGGGACTCCGGCGTCTCCTGGAAGGCCGTCTGCGAGTATCGCCCCGAGCTGGAGTATCCGGCGGATGTGTATCTCGAGGGCTCCGACCAGCACCGCGGTTGGTTCCAGAGCTCGCTGCTCACCTCGGTGGGTGCCAACGGTCACGCTCCGTACAAGGCGGTCGTCTCGCAGGGCTTCACGCTCGACGGCCAGGGTCGTAAGATGTCTAAGTCACTCGGCAACGTCATCGACCCCAACAAGGTCTGTGACGAGATGGGTGCCGACATCATCCGCCTGTGGGTTGCCTCGGTCGACACCAGCTCCGACGTTTCCATCGACCACGAGATCCTCGCTCGTACGTCCGATGCCTACCGTCGTTTCCGCAACACGCTGCGCTTCCTGCTCTCCGAGCTCGAGGGTCAGTTTGAGCCCGAGACCGACGGCGTCGCCTTTGCCGACCTGCTGCCGCTCGACAAGCTCATGGTTGCCCGTCTGACCCAGGTTCAGGCCGAGGTTGACGATGCTTACTCTTGCTACGAGTTCCCGCGTGCCTACCGTGCGCTCTACGACTTTGTGGTTACCGAGCTCTCCAACGTGTATCTCGACGCCCTGAAGGACCGCCTGTACTGTGAGAAGCCCGGCTCGCTCGAGCGTCGCAGCGCCCAGACCGTGCTCGCCGAGCTCTTCTCGATGCTCATGCGCGACCTGCAGCCGATCTTGTCCTATACGGTCGACGAGGCCATGGCCTATGCGCCCGCCGGCTGCGTCGATCACCAGAAGTACGCCGCGCTGCTCGATTGGTACAAGTCGCCCATCACGGTCGACGAGGCCAACGAGTTTGAGGGCGTGCTCGAGGCTTCACTCGAGCTCCGTAGCGTCGTGACCAAGGCCCTTGAGGATGCCCGCTCCGCCGGCACCTTCACCAAGAGCCAGCAGGTCCGCGTCAAGGCGGTCGTTCCCGCCGAAATGTATGCGCTGCTGACCGGCGACAAGGCCGTCGACCTGGCCGAGTTCTACATCGTCTCCGATGTTGAGCTTACCCAGGGCGAGGAGCTTTCTGTTGCCATCGATGCTGCCGAGGGCGAGTGCTGCGACCGTTGCTGGAACTACCGCACCACCGTCGGCGAGTACAACGGCCACGCTCACATTTGCAAGCGCTGCGCGAATGCCCTTTAAGGCACGGTAACTCGGCATTTTATTTATAGGGAGAATTTAGGCGCCTTCGGTCCATTTGCTCCGCTGAAGAAAAGCGACATTCCGTTATCCGGAATGCCGCTTTCTTTTATGCTGGTTATTTATCTGACGTTAGCGAATGTGTCGTGCGCTCTGCGTGTGGCAATATAAGATGGTTATTTGCGTTAAACGGAATTTGATTATCTGAGGGTAGGGGATTTCTTTGGGTCGTGGTGCGGATATGACGCCGCCTTTGCGTTGGCGGTTGGGTGTTGCTGGTGGGGTGGCGTTGGTTGTGCTGCTTGTTGACCAGCTGACCAAGCTTGCGGTTCGTGCCGTGGGCGACGCCTTGCATGTGACCGTCATCCCCGGTGTTTTCGACTTTATGTTTGTCCGCAATATCGGTGCTGCCTTTAGCATGGGCGAGGGGCATGGCATCGCGTTTGCCGTGCTGGCGTTGGCGGTCATTATCGCTATTGCCGTGTACCTCGTTCGTGCACCTCAGCTCGCCCATCTTGAGGTTGTGGGCATGGCGATTGTTGCGGGTGGTGCTATCGGCAACGCTATCGATCGTTTGGCCTTTGGCTTCGTGACCGATTTTATTGCCACCACCTTCATCGACTTCCCCGTCTTCAATGTGGCCGATATCGGCATTACGGTCGGTGTGGTGCTGGCGCTCTTCGGTTACATGTTCTTGAGCCCCGCGGCTCGTGAGGTCGATGCGACCGCCGAGCTTAACGCCCGTGACGAGGCCCGCGCCAAGCGCAAGGCTAAACAACGTGGGGAGCGTGCCCGCAAGATTCGCGAAAGGACTGAGCGCTAATGGCCGACATCCATATCCTTGTTGCCGACGATGCCGCTGGTCAGCGTCTTGACGCCTATCTGGGCGCCAATGACGGCTGCCCTACGCGCTCTGCCTGCGCACATCTGATTGAGGGTGGGTTCGTAGTGGTCAATGGCGAGACCTGCCTGTCCAAAAAGTACGCCGTGCGCGCCGGTGACCGTATTTCGGTTGATTTGCCCGAACCGCACGATCCCACCGACGTGATTCCCGAGGCCATCCCGCTCGACATTCGCTATGAGGACGACTACCTCATCGTGCTCTCCAAGCAGCGCGGCCTGGTGTGCCATCCTGCGCATGGTCATGAGAGCGGTACGCTCGCGAATGCGCTGGTCTATCACTGCGGTATCGACCATCTGGGCACCGTGCAGGGCGAGGACCGCCCCGGTATCGTACATCGTTTGGATCGCGATACCTCGGGTCTTATGCTTGCGGCAAAGGACGACGATACCCAGCGCGCGCTCCAAAATCTTATCCGTACGCGCACGCTCGACCGCCGCTACATTACGCTCGTCCACGGTCATATCGCCATGGATGAGGGCACCATTAACACCGGCATTGCCCGTTCTACACGTGACCGTGTCAAGATGGCGGTTTCCGATGATCCTTTTGCACGCCAGGCCATCACGACCTTTAAGGTCCTTGAGCGCTTTGATTCCACGCGCTTTGATGACGGCTACACACTCGTTGAGTGTCACCTGTTTACCGGTCGCACGCATCAGATTCGCGTGCACATGCGCCATATCAACCACGCCTGCGTGGGCGATCCGCTCTACGGTAAGTGCGATGCGCGTGCCGATCAGGGTCTGACCAGGCAATTTCTCCATTCCTGGCGCGTGGCGTTCGATCATCCCGTGACGGGAGAGCGCATTGAGTGCCGCGACGAGCTGCCGTGGGATCTCGCCGCCGTCCTCGACGACTTAGCCCCGCGTTCGCTTGGCCGCACTGCTGCCGGCGACGAAATCGTACCGCAGCTCGGCCTGCTCGAAGCCTAGCCAGTATTAGGTGGTTTCTTGAACTCGGTAAGCCTGCGGTAAGATATACGGTTGTTTACGTAACACGTTCCTGGGAGCCTGCATGCTCGCCTTTTTACAAACCAACACACCCATCGTGATCTTCAACCAGATTGTCGTCACGCTGCTCACGGTCTGCTTCTTGTACCAGGTGGTCTTCTTTGTCATCGGTGCTCTCCGCGGCGAGGTCGCGCCTCCCAAGGCCAAAAAACTCCACCGGTATGCCTTCTTTATTGCAGCACACAACGAGGAGGCCGTTATCGCCAACCTCGTTCGCTCCATCAAGGACCAGGATTATCCGTCCGAGCTCATCGAGGTCTTCGTGGTCGCCGATGCCTGCACCGATAACACCGCGCAGCTCGCGCGCGAGGCGGGCGCTGTCGTGTACGAGCGAAACGACCTGGCCCGTAAAGGCAAGAGCTGGGTCATGGACTTTGGTTTTGACCGCATTCTTAACGAGTATCCCGATACCTTTGAGGGCTTCTTTATCTTCGATGCCGACAACGTTATCTCCCGCGATTACGTCTCCAAGATGAATGACGCCTTTGACCAGGGCTTCCATGTGGTCACAAGCTACCGCAACTCCAAGAACTTTGGCAGCTCGTGGATCTCGGCTGCCAACGCCACTTGGTACCTGCGCGAGGCGCGTTTCCTTAACAACGCGCGTAATATCTGCAAGACGTCCTGCGCCGTATCGGGTTCGGGCTACCTTATCTCGGCTAGCGTTATTGAGGGCATGCACGGCTGGCAGTTCCATACGCTGACCGAGGATATTCAGTTCACCACGTTCTGCGCTATTCACGGCATTCGTATTGGCTATGCGCCGGCGGAGTTCTTTGACGAGCAGCCTGTGACGTTTAAGGCGTCCTGGAAGCAGCGTATGCGCTGGACCAAGGGCTTCTACCAGGTGTTCTTTACCTACGGTAAGCACCTGGTCAAATCGACCTTCCGCTATCATCGCTTTGCCGCCTACGACATGTTTATGACCATCGCCCCGGGTATGCTGCTGTCCTTGATCTCGATGCTCGCTAATGCGACGTTCTTGATTGTGGGTGGCCTTTCGCATGGTTTCTTGGCAACCGAAGTCGAGATGCAGGCGTGCGCCGCTTCGCTCATTATGACCTTCGCCATGATGTATCAGACCTTCTTTATCCTGGCGCTGCTCACGACTATCTTCGAGTACAAGCACATCCATTGCGCGCAAAAGTGGCGCCTGGTGACCAACCTGTTTACCTTCCCGATCTTTATGTTCAGCTATATCCCCATTACGGTGGCTGCGTTGTTCCTGAAGGTCGACTGGGTCCCGACGCAACACGCCGTCAACGTTACCCTCGACGAGGTCATGCAGGGCGCTAAATAACCACCACCAAAACCACCACGAAGGGGACAGGCACCTTTGTGGTGGTTTTTGCTTTTGAGTGACTGCCCCGGGAGGTGCATGATGTTCTACATCCCATTTTGGATCTGCGCTTTTGCCGGCGCGGTGATTGATGCCCGTGAGCGGCGGTTTCCCAATGAGCTTGCCGGCGTGTGTGCGGTGGCGGCGCTTGCAGGCGTTTGGCTCGACAGAGGTGTTAACACGGCGCTTGACCACGCCGGTCTTGCGGTCATCGTCTACCTTGCCCTTGTGCTCACTGAGTCGCTCTGGCGTCGTGTTCGCCAAGCCTCCGGCATCGGCATGGGGGATGCCAAGGCGCTCTTCGCGCTTTGCACGCTCGACCCTCTGGGGGGCATCGTGGCATTTGCCGTCGCGCTCCTGGTCCTGGCCCTCTCCTGCCTCTTCACAAAATCGCGCTCCCTGCCATTGCTCCCGTTTTTTGTGCCGATTTTTGCCATAATCGAGGTCGTGGGCTGCACATTGTAACCGATTGCGCATCCTTTTTAAGGAGCATGCCATGGCAACTAATCAAGAAACGGCCGTCATTAAGGCGCGCATGGACCGCATTCCCGCGGCGTTGTCGCCCGAGCTGGTCGAGCGTATCGCCGCCGACCGCGCCTCGGGTGTCGTTAATCCTTATCGATGCGGCGATGACCAGGTCATTCGTCGTATTGATCGCGCTGCCGACAAAGGCACGCTCATGCGACCGGCATTTATGCGCGACACCGAAAAGATCCTTCATCTTCCTGCGTACACGCGTTATGCAGGCAAAACGCAGGTCTTTAGCTTTCGCAGCAACGACGATCTGTCGCGGCGCGGCCTTCATGTGCAGCTCGTCTCGCGCATTGCCCGCGATATCGGCCGTGCCCTGGGCCTCAACTGCGATTTGATCGAGGCGATTGGCCTGGGCCACGATTTGGGCCACACGCCCTTTGGCCATGCCGGCGAGCGTTTCCTCAACGATATCTATCACGAGCGTACGGGTCGTTATTTTTTCCATAACGTGCAGTCCGTCCGCGTGCTCGACGAGCTGTACGGCCGCAACGTGTCGCTCCAGGCGCTCGACGGCGTGCTGTGCCATAACGGCGAGTACGAGCAGCGTGTCTTTGAACTCTCGGACATGGCGTCGTTTGACCAGTTCGACCGTACCCTCGAGGACTGCATTGCCACGGGCTATGGCGCGATCGAGCACCTGCGCCCCATGACGCTCGAGGGCTGTGTGGTCCGCATTTCGGATATCCTCGCCTACGTTGGGCGCGATCGCCAAGACGCCATTGCGGCGGGCCTGTTGTCACCCGACGCTTTTGACGATGGCCTGGGCGGGGCTTACAACAGCTGGATCCTCACGCACGCTTCTATCGATATCGTTGAGCATAGCTACGGCAAACCGCGTATCGAGATGAGCGAGGACCTGTTTGAGGAGATCCGGCGGGCGAAGCGCGAGAACTACGAGAAGATCTATAGCAAGGGCGGTATCGAAGGCGACTCCGAAGTGGAACTGCGCGAGGCCTTCGAAAAGCTCTACGACCGTTGCCTGCAGGATATAAACGAGGGTGACGAGTCCTCCTACATCTTTAAGCACCACATTTCGCGTGTTGAGCAGCAGCTTTCCCACTACGATCGCGCCTATGCCTGGCAGGATGACAAGGATCAGGCCGTCGTCGATTACATCGCAAGCATGACGGATGGTTATTTCTGCGAGCTGACGAGCAAATTGTTCCCAGGTCTAAAGTTTCCGCACCGCACCTATATTAACGAACGGTAGTTCGTATCCTTTCGGTATACTGTTGGTCAACAACGATTTTGATTAATGCACGGGATGGCTATGGACGACCTTTTTTCTGCTTCGACGCGCGAGCGCTCCTTTAAAAATGCGCCGCTTGCGGTGCGTATGCGCCCCAATTCGCTCGACGAGTATGTGGGCCAGCAAAAGGCCGTCGGTAAGGGCTCGTGGCTGCGCGCCGCGATTGAGCATGATGTGCTGTCGAGTGTGATTCTGTACGGCCCCGCCGGTACGGGCAAGACGACGCTGGCCCATATTATCGCCAACCATACCAAGAGTGAGTTTGTCGAGGTCAGCGCCGTGACGGGCACCGTAAAGGACTTGCGCCGCGTGATTGACGAGGCCAAGACGCGCCTGAATACGTACGACCGCCGCACCATTCTATTCATCGATGAGATCCACCGCTTCTCTAAGTCGCAGCAGGATGCCCTGCTGCATGCAGTTGAGAACCGTACCGTCATTATGATTGGCGCTACGACGGAGAATCCGTACTTCGAGGTCAACTCGGCGCTGCTCTCGCGTGGTCGCGTGGTGGAGCTTGAGCACCTCAAAGACGAGGATATCGCCACGCTTATCGAACGTGCGCTCGAGGCGCCGCAGGGTTTGAACGGTAAGTTCTCGGCCGATGAGGATACGGTCAAGACCATTTGTACGCTGGCTGCGGGTGATGCACGCTCGGCCCTGACGACACTTGAGCTGGCGAGCGAGATTGCCGTCACGCGTCCCGATACGGAGGGAACGCCAGCGCCGGCGGCGGGGGAGCGCTATCCCATCACCGTGGATGACGTAAAGATTGCCAACCCGCGTCGTGGCTTTTCGTACGACAAAAACGGCGACATGCACTACGACATCATCAGTGCGTTTATTAAGTCTATGCGCGGTAGCGACCCCGATGCCACGATCTATTGGCTCGCGCGCATGATTGATGCGGGGGAGGATCCCAAGTTTATCGCTCGCCGTATTATGATTCAGGCTTCTGAGGACGTTGGCAACGCCGATCCGCAGGCGCTTTTGGTGGCGCATGCCGCGTTTAAGTCTGCCGAGGTCATTGGCTATCCCGAGTGCCGTATTAACCTGGCTCAGGCTGCCCTCTATGTGTGCTTGGCGCCTAAATCCAACGCGTGTGAGGCTTCGATCGATGCGGCGCTGGCCGATATCCACTCTAGTGGGCTTCGCGAGGTGCCGAGTTATCTGCGCGATCGTCATCGCCCGGGCAGCGATGAATACGGTGTGTATAAGTATCCGCACGATTATCCCGAAGGCTGGGTCGACCAGCGCTATTTGCCCGAAGGCTTAGAACGCGGTGCATTTTGGCGGCCTGCCGGCCGTGGTTGGGAAGAATGGCGCGTAGAACAAAGCGAACGCGACCGCAGCGGGAATGCACCGAAGTAGCTGCTGATAATTTTGTCCCACGTTGCTGCTCTTGGCATGTTCGGTCCCCTTTGGGGTACCATGAAAAGCGTCTGTATTTCGATTCCTTTGGGAGGCTTGTATGAGTCCCATTCAAATCGCCTTGCTGCTGCTCGCCGTTGCCGGCGTGTGGGCTATCGTTGAGCTTGCGCTCACCTTGCGCAAAACCCGCACCGTTGTCGACTCGCTCGACAAGACGGTAACCGACCTCAACAATACGATTGCCGAGGCGCAGCCCGTGGTGGCAAAGCTTGATGGCACCGTTGACGAGCTTACGCCGGCACTTGCCCAGATGGAGCCGCTCCTCAAGTCGAGCAAGACTGCCGTTGACGCCCTGACGTCCAACCTCGTTGAGGTTGAGGCGGTCGTTCGCGACATCTCCGAGGTCACGGGCAGTATGGCCGAGGCCAGTAATGCCGTATCGAGCGTGACAGATTCTGCGGCCGGCGCCGTGCAGAAGCTCTTCAATAAGGTGAAGGCTCCTGCAGCCGACGCCGATCGTAAGCTAGCCGCTGCCGCCGCCGAGGCCGAGCAGCCTACCGAGCGCGTTCTGATCGGCGATGACGATGCCGCTGCTGACGACGATGATGTTCAGAAGCCCGCTGCTAAGCCTGCTCAGTATTACACTTATACGCCTGCCGAGACCTCCGAGGAGTCCTGCGATGAGTAGCGAAGCAACCTGCCCCATTACGCTGAGCGTTGCCGGTGATCCGCGTCTCGCGCGCTTGGTGCGCATGACGGCCGCCAACGTCGGCGCCCTGTGCTCTATGTCCGTTGATCGCATCGAGGACATTCGTATGGCTGCCGAAGAAGCCTTCATCTTTGGCTGCACGGCTGTTGATTCCGACGATATCTCGATCAAATTCGATGTCGACGAATCGCATGTGGGCATGACCTTTACCTTTGGCGACCAGGCGACTGTCGATGAGGATGACCAGGCTGCCGTGTATGCCGAGCTCATTTTGGCGAGTGTGTGTGACTCTTACGAAAAGACTACAGCGCCCCTAACGCTTTCCCTCGACCTCAAGGCGGATATCTAATATGACCGAACGCTCCCGGAGCGGCAAGACCGCTTGGGACAAGGAGAAAACCCGCGAGCTGTTTCGTCGTTATAAGGAGACCGGTGATCCGGATGCTCGCGAGCAGCTCGTCATGTCCCATATGAACCTGGTAAGGTTTCTTGCCAACAAATTTAAAAACCGCGGTGAGCCGCTCGATGACCTTTTGCAGGTCGGCTATCTGGGCTTGCTCAAGGCTATCGACCGCTTTGACCCTGAACGCGGACTTGAGTTCACGACGTTTGCCACGCCCACCATCCTGGGCGAGATTAAGCGCCACTTCCGCGACAAGGGCTGGAGCGTGCGCGTGCCCCGACGTTTGCAGGAGCTCTCGGCCAAGGTCAACCAGGCTACCGATAAGCTCACCAACGAGCTACAGCGTTCGCCCAAGGTTGAGGAAATCGCCGAATACCTCGACGTGACTGTCGACGAGGTGCTCGAAGCCATGGAATCGTCCTCGGCCTACACCTCGGTGCCCATCGAGGCTCCTGGCGCGTCCGATTCCGACGATGCGCCTTCGATTCTTGACCGCTATGCCGACGAGGACAATGAGCTCGACTTTACCGATGACCGCCTGGTAATCGAGGAAGCCATCCGCGATTTCTCGCCTCGCGAGCGCGAGGTTATCGAGTTGCGCTTCGTAAAGGGCATGACCCAGATCGAGATCGCCAAGAAGCTGGGCATCTCGCAGGTGCAGGTCTCGCGCCTGCTGCGCCGTACCCTTAAGAAGATTCAAGATAAGATCGACCCCGACGGAGTGATGATTCGTTCATGAGTGAGCACCCCCAACAAATCGACCGCACGCTTCGCGATACCCGCATTCTGACGCTGCGCATTTGGGGCGTCGTCGGCTGCATTGTCATCGCTGCCGTAATCTTTAACCTTATGGGCATCCTGGCACCGGTCATCGAGTTTCTCGCTGTCGGTTCCATCATCGCTTTTGTGATGTCTCCGATCACCAACTGGCTCGAGCATCACGGCGTCGGACGTGGCCTCGGTTCGCTCATCGCACTCATTGTGGTTGTTGCCGTGCTCGTCGGCGTCGTCTGCATCCTATCGCCTATTTTGCTCGGTCAAATCATGGAAGTCCTGAGCCGCCTGCCCGAGCAGCTTCGTGTTGCGGGTGGTGATCTCAACGAGATGCTCTCGCATGCCAAGACGCTCAACAACACGCCGCTCAAGGAGTATCTGGACGATAATCTTTCGTCGCTGGTTGCCGTGGCATCGAAGTATGTGTCTCAGATCGCTGCCGAGCTTGGCCGCGGTGTGTTCCCGCTCATCACCAATACAGCCTCGCAGTTGTTCGTGATCTTCCTTGGTCTGGTGCTTGCGTACTGGATGGCCTGCGACTACCCTCGCATGCACCACGAGATTTGCACCATCATCGGTCAGGAGAAGGAGACCTCGTACCGCTTTATGGTCGCCATCCTTTCTCGCTCTGTCGGCGGCTACATGCGCGGTATGGTCGTGACGTCCATCTGCGGTGGTTTCCTCGCCTTTATCGGTTTTATGATCATCGGCCATCCGTATGCGGCGCTCATGGCCATCTTTACCGGCATCATGCATTTGGTTCCGGTCGTCGGTCCCTGGGTGAGCGCAGCAATCGCCACAGTGCTCGGTTTCATGTTCAGCCCCATGTTGGCGTTATGGACGCTCATCGTGACGATGGTCGCTCAAAACGTCACCGATAACGTAATTTCGCCTAAGGTCATGCAGAGCTCGGTGCAGGTGCATCCCATCATGAGCCTCACGGCGCTCGTTATTGGCTCGGCACTCATGGGTCCTATTGGCATGATCATTGCCATTCCGCTGTGCGCAGCCCTCAAGGGCATTTTCGTCTACTACTTTGAGAACGAGACCGGCCGTCAGCTCGTGGCATACGATGGCGCCGTGTTTAAGGGCACGCCGTATCGCGATACCGAGGGCAACCCGGTCGCCGCCTACGACGCGCTTGGCGACGATACGTTCATCTACGAGTCCGAACTCATCGGCAACGAGACCGCTCCCGAGGCCCAGGCAATGCCCAAGCCCGAGCTCGATAATCCCTGGATTAAGCTCTCAGGCCTGCAGCCCGACGCGACGGGTTTCTTTAAGAACCCCTTTGCCAAGGACGACGACACAGGCTCTGACGACGACACCAAAACCGGCATCGACGGCTCCATGGACGATTCGGATTCCAAATAGGCTCTGTTAGCGTTTCTTGATGTTGTAAATAACAATAAACGCGATCAAAGCGATTGATAAGGGGCCAGCCACATAGAAAAAGATGGCGTCAATTGCGCTTAGGGTGTAATACGCTTTATCGCCAGATGTTACTGCGTACAATGCGTAGCCAAATCTCGGCTGGTTCACATACCAGCTCGAGTAAGCGAAGATTGCTAAAAGGGCTACTGAGGTTAGTGCATTCACGGCAAACCGTTTGCTATTCATCGATCGCTCCTTCCGGACGATTCTTATATGCAATTATACCGAAATCATTTTTTTCAAAGTATTTGACAGACCTAAATAACGTGCACTTTCGCTGGAGGGTCGCTGTTTGGCGGCCCTCTTTTTTGCACAGGCGCGGTGGGATGGTAATATCGTTACGTTTGAACTGTTTCGATGTGAAACCGAGGAGATCCCCTCTATGAGTGCTGACTACCCGTCAATGACTACGGCCGAGATCCGCTCCAAGTTCCTCAACTTCTTTGAGGAGCGCGGTCTTAAGCTCTATCCTTCTTCGTCCCTCGTCCCCGACGATCCTTCGCTGCTGCTTGCCAACGCCGGCATGAACCAGTTTAAGGAGTATTACCAGGGCAAGAAGACCATGAAGGAGATCGGCGCAATCTCTTGCCAGAAGTGCGTCCGCACCAACGACATCGATTGCATCGGCGAGGACGGCCGTCACCTGTCCTTCTTTGAGATGCTCGGCGACTTCTCCTTTGGTGGCGTCTCCAAGCAGCAGGCCTGCGCTTGGGCCTTTGAGCTCATTACCAAGGAGTTCAAGCTGCCTCTCGACCGCCTGTACTTTACTGTCTTTACCGAGGACGACGAGACCCACGATGTGTGGCGCTCCCTGGGCGTTGCCGAGGATCATATCTCCCGCCTGGGCGAGGACGACAACTTCTGGGCCGCTGGCCCCACCGGCCCCTGCGGTCCGTGCTCTGAGATTTACTTTGACATGGGCGAGGAGGTTGGCTGCGGCAGCCCCGACTGCAAGCCCGGCTGCGACTGCGACCGCTTCCTGGAGTTCTGGAATCTCGTCTTTACCCAGTACGACCGCCAGGAGGACGGCTCCATGCCAGAGCTGCCGCACCGCAACCTCGATACGGGCATGGGCCTAGAGCGCATGGCCGCCATCATGCAGCACAAGACCGCCAATTACGACGGCGATCTGATGCAGCACCTCATCAAGCTGGGCGAGGAGATCAGCGGCAAGACCTATGACGCCGACGATTACTCCGGTGCCAGCCGCTCGCTGCGTATCATCGCGGATCACTCTCGTGCCGTCGACTTTATGATCTCGGACGGCATCCTGCCCGGTAACGAGGGTCGCGAGTACGTCCTTCGACGCCTGCTCCGCCGTGCCGTGTTCCACGGTCGCCTGCTGGGTATCGAGGGCGCCTTCCTGACCAAGTTTATCGACGAGGTCAACGCTCAGATGGGCGATGCCTATCCCGAGCTGCTCAAGAACGTCGCGCTCGTCAAGGGTATCGTCGCCTCCGAGGAGGAGCGCTTCTCCACGACGCTCGACAACGGTCGCGTCTACCTGGATGAGGCCCTGGCAGCGCTTGCCGAGGGCGCTGTGCTTCCGGGCGATGTTGCCTTTAAGCTGCACGACACCTTTGGTTTCCCCATCGACCTGACCGTCGAGATCGCCGGCACCGCTGGCCACGACGTCGACATGGACGGCTTCACCGCCTGCATGGAGGACCAGAAGGCCCGCGCCCGCGCCAATGCCAAGGGCGACGCCTGGGGCAGCTTCAACGACGTGTGGGTCGAACTTTCCGACAAGGTCGCCGCGACTGAGTTCGACGGCTATGACAACGATGCGATCGTAGGCGCCAAGGTTGTTGCCATCGTGCGCAACGGCGAGTCCGTCGAGTCCGCTGCCGCCGGCGAGGACGTCGAGGTCGTTCTCGACCGCACCCCGTTCTATGCCGAGATGGGTGGCCAGCAAGGCGATGCCGGCAAGCTTTCCGCCGAGGGCGTTGTTCTGACCGTTGCCGACACCAAGAACCACAACGGTCTGTATGCCCACGTCGCGCACGTTGTCGATGGCACGCTGACTGTCGGTGCCGCTGTGACCGCCACGCTTGACGCCGAGCGCCGTGGCTTCCTGCGCCGCAACCACACCGCCACGCACCTGCTCGACGCCGCGCTTAAGCAGGTCCTGGGCGAGCATGTCTCCCAGGCCGGCTCGCTGGTGACGCCTGAGCACCTGCGCTTTGACTTCACGCACTTCGAGGCCCTGTCCTCCGAGCAGCTCAAGGCTGTCGAGGACCTGGTCAACCAGCAGATCTTCGCCTCCAAGCCGGTCTTGACCCGCGTCATGGGCATTGACGAGGCCAAGTCCGCCGGTGCTGTCGCCCTGTTTGGTGAGAAGTATGGCGACGTCGTCCGCGTTGTCTCCGTGGGCGCCGAGGACCAGCCGTTCTCCCGCGAACTCTGCGGTGGCACGCACGCTGCCAACACCGCCGAGATCGGCCTGTTCAAGATCATTTCCGAGTCCTCTACGGGCTCCAACGTCCGCCGTATTGAGGCCGTGACCTCTAAGGGTGCTCTCGACTACATGGCCGACCGTCTGGCGCTCGTCGACGCCGCCGCTGCTGCGCTCAAGTGCCGCGTGGATGAGGTTCCCGCCCGCGTGGAGAACCTGCAGGCCGAGCTGCGCGAGACTTCCAACAAGCTCAAGAAGGCGCTGGCCGGTGGCTCCTCCGACGCTATCTCCAGCGCCATCGAGGGCGCCGTCGAGCTCGACGGCTACAAGCTCGTCGTCGCTGAGCTCCAGGGCCTTGAGGCTGCCGACCTGCGCAACGTCTGGGATACCGTGCACCAGAAGGTCGCCGGTCCTGTCGCCTGCGTCGTCGCCAGCGTGACCGAGAAGGGCACCCCGGCCCTGCTCGCCGCCGGCTCCGATGACGCCGTCAAGGCCGGTTTCCACGCCGGTAACGTGATCAAGCAGATCGCGGGCCTGGTCGACGGTCGCGGTGGCGGCCGTCCCAACATGGCCCAGGCCGGTGGCAAGAATGCCGCCGGCATCGCCGATGCCCTCGCGGCCGCTAAGACCGCGCTCGGCGCCTAAGAATCTAGGTAGTCGCTGTGGTCGCGCTTGCGCTGGACATAGGGGAGACCAGGATCGGCATCGCCGTCTCGAGCCGTGATGGCAAGATGGCGATGCCTGTCAAGGTGCTCCCGGCTGCAGAGGTCACCGGTATGGCCAAGACGTTCCGCTACCTGGTCGAGGACTATGAGCCCGATATCCTGGTAAGTGGGCGTCCCCTGACCATGGCCGGTGAGCCCGGTCCCCAGGCCGAGCGCGTTGCCGCTGTTGCGCAAAAGATTGCCGACGAGCTCGATCTTCCGTTGGAGTTTGAGGACGAGCGCCTGTCCTCGCAAGAGGCAAAGCGTATCCTGCGCGAGCAGGGCCTCAACGAAAAGCAGATGAGGGGCAAGATTGACATGATTGCCGCCAGCCTGTTTTTGCAGACGTGGCTTGATCGTAAAAACGAGGAGGTTTCGCATGCCTAGCGCTCCCGATCCGCGCCAGCCGAATTGTACACGTCAGTCGGCGTCGCGCCCTGCCCAGCCTGGCCAGCGTCCGGCACAGCCGACCCAGCGCGCAGCTCAGTCTGCCGCGCGCCCGGTGCAGTCCTCCTCTCGTTCGGCCCAACCTGTTCAACGGACGGGTCAGCAGCCTTCTGCTCGTTCGGTTCAGTATCCGGCTTCTCACGCGGCTCAGCAGCCCACTGCTCGTTCGGCTCAGCCTGCAGGCGGTGCTCGCTTTAAGCAACAGGCACCTACCCAGCGAACGCAGGCCCCCCAATCGCATTCGCATCACGCTCGCGGTTCGCATGGCGTTGCTCCGGCGACTCGCTCGAGCTACAACACGCATGCTCGTCGCGGTGCTCAAAAGAAGAGTTCTCCGGTTCCTATGATCATCGGCGTTGTGGTGGCCGTAATCGCGCTTGCTACTATCGCTTTCTTTGTCGTACCTGCCGTTAAGGGCTTCTTTGCCGGTGAGGATGCGAAAGTCGCTGCTGGCCAGCAAGTTACGGTGACCATTCCCGACGGTGCTTCGGGCGATACGATCGCCTCGATTCTCTCCGAGAACCATATCGTCGAAAATCCCAAGGATTACTACGCGGCGGTGAAAAAGCTTAACGCCGATATGTCGCTTAAGCCTGGCACCTACTCGTTCACCACACTCATGGATGCGACCAAGGTTGTTCAGCAGCTCATGGAAGGCCCCAACGCGGGCTCCAATGCGCTGACTATCCCTGAGGGTCTGACAGTCGATCAAGTCGCCGACCGCGTGGCCCAGGCCTACGACAGCATCTCTAAGGAAGACTTCCTCAACCAGGCCAAGGCCTCCAACTACGTGGACGACTATAGCTTCCTTAAGGGCGCCGCCAACGACTCGCTCGAGGGTTTCTTGTTCCCCAAGACCTATTCGTTGGGTGATTCGCCGACGGCCGATGACGTGATTCGCGCCATGCTCGATCAGTTTAAGACTGAGTACAAGTCGCTTGACTTTGCGAGCTGCGAAGCCAAGATCAAGGAGCGCTACGGTGTGGAGATGTCCGACTACGACATCGTTAACTTGGCCTCTATCGTTGAGCGCGAGGGCCTCAACGCCGATCAACGTGCGCACGTGGCCTCGGTCTTCTACAACCGCCTTGCAGGCAAGCTCGACGGTCTGCGCTATCTCAACAGCGATGCGACCATGATGTATGTCACCGGTGGCGAGGTTACCGCCGACGACCTGCAGAGCGATAGCCCGTATAACACCTATAAGCACGAGGGCCTGCCACCCACGCCCATCTGCTCTCCGTCGCTCGAGGCACTCAAGGCCACGCTTGAGCCGACCGACTCCGATGACCTGTATTTCTACATTACGCAGGACGAGGAGTACTTCTCGCAAACCTACGAAGAGCATCAACAGTCTTGGAATTAGCATGAGGATTTTTAGCCCCAAACGATACGTTGCCTCGGTCGATCGCATCGACCTTGATACCCTGTGGGCCGACGGCAAACGCGCCATTCTGCTCGATCGCGATAACACTCTGGTGCCGCGCGACACCGAGCAGGTTCCCACTGCGGTTTCCGCTTGGCTCGACGCCGCCCGCGCCAAAGGCTTTAAGCTGTGCATGGTGTCCAACAACTGGCATCGCGACCAGGTCATGAGCTCTGCACGCGAGCTGGGACTCGAGGCCATTAGCCACGCCATGAAGCCCGCCCCGTTTGCCTTGAAGGCGGGTCTTAAGCGCCTCGGCGCCACGGCAGACGAGGCGGTGCTGATCGGCGATCAGCTGTACACGGACGTGTGGAGCGGTAATTTTGCCGGCGTTGACACTATTCTGGTCAAGCCGCAGGCAACCCAGGACCTGTGGTACACGCAGATCTTCCGTATCTTTGAGCGCCGGGCCCTGCGCGACCTTCCCTGCGAGGAATAGGTTTCGCCATGTCTCAGCACATCAAACACGGCTGCGACCATATCTTCTTTATCGGCTTTTTGGGCGCGGGCAAGTCGACGCTTGCGCGCAATGTGGGCACTATGTTCAAGCGTCGATTCATCGATACCGATCGCTTGGTTGTGCGTCGATGCGGCAAGTCGGTGACCGAGATATTTGAGACCGAGGGCGAGGATCGTTTTCGCGAGCTCGAGACCTCGGCACTCCGTTCGCTTCAAAGCGAGCGCAGCCTGCTGGTATCGTGCGGGGGCGGCATCGTCGAGACGTCGGTGAACATTGAGCTGATGCACGAGATGGGTACATGCGTGTACCTCGAAGGCGACTTTGAGGACTCGTTGCGCCAGATTCGTCGCTCCGATACCCGGCCCGATTTCCGCTCGCCCGAGCACGCTGCGCGCTTGTTTGAGCATCGCCGTCCGCTGTATCGCCAGGCGGCCGATATTACCCTTGATATTCGCAACAAGTCCTTCGAGGACGTTTCCTACCTTTGTGCCGAGATGCTTTTGGAGCGTGGACTGCTATGATTCGCCGTCAACTTATCAATTTCCAAAACCGCAGTGTCGATGTCCGCGTCGGATTGGGGGCGTTCGAGGAGCTGTCGCGCATGTTTGCCTCGGCTGTGGGCAAGCCTAAGCGTGCGATGGTGGTTTGGAACGACGCCACATCCGAGCGTTTTGGCGAGGTTGTCGAGCATGCACTTGTTGACGCCGGTTTTGCCGTGTCGCCGCTCGTCCTCGAGGTTTCGCCTGCCGGTGCTACGCTGGTCGATGCCGATACCGTCTTTGGCGCGCTGTCGGCTAACGGCATTACCTGCGATGATCTCGTTGTCGCTGTCGGCGACACGGCGACCTGCTCGGTTGTTTGCTGGTGCGCCAATCAGTGGTGCGGTCGCACCGAGTGCGCCTTGCTGCCGACGACGTTCGACGCCATGCTCACGGTCGCGACGACCATGAAGCCGCTTGTCGCCTCGTCGGCGCATGCGCTTCCCGCTATCGCGTTCCGTCCCGAGCCGGGCTTGGTCGTGTGTGACCTCGACCTTGTACGCGCGGCGGACCCCGAGGACCTCAAGCTCGGCTATGCGGTACTTGTTGGCACCATGCTTTCGAGCAGCAAGTCCCGCTGGAATCAGTTTACCGAGACCATTCCCGAGATTCTCGCGGGCGAGGAGGTCGCGCTCGTCAATGCCGTTCAGTGGTCTCAGACTGCCCGTAAGGACGTACTGATGGCCACGAACCCGAGCGCCCGCCATGCGCTCGATTTTGGCAAGACAGGGGAGCGTACTCTGCGCGTCTGCCTGGGCAAAGCCGCGGTGCAGGTTCCTGCCTACCAGCTGCTGTCCGAGGGCATGCGCTTTGAGGCGCGCCTAGCACATGATGCCTGCGACTTCGATATCGATTACGTCTTTGAGGTCGATGACTGCCTGGAGGACTTTGGTATCGAGGAGCTTGCCTTCGATCTGGAGCCTGCCGCATATATCGAGGAGTTCCGCAGGCAGCAGTTTGTTCGCTCGAACCGCAGCATGTTGCCGCTGCCCGCGGCGCTCGGCGCCATTCGTCTAACGAGCGTTGAGGACGAGGTTCTCGACCGCCATGCTCACGCATACTTGGCTTCTCGCAAAGAACTTCTCTAGGATTTATTGACATACATCGTCTTTCGTATCATGTTGAGGGGCGGGTTTCCAATCGGTTGCGAATCGCGCGCGATTCCATCTTTCGATCGAGGCCCGTCCCGCTTTTATGAGGACAATAAGAAAGGAATCTGCATGTCTGAGTTTGCTGCCGGTCCTGCCGGTCGTATCGAGCGTGTTCGTGCCCTGATGGCTGAGCGCGGCTACGACGCTATCGTCGTGCGCGACGAGGCCAACCTTCGTTGGCTCACGGGCGTGAAGGGCGTCTTCGACTACACCTTCGAGTTCCCGCACGCTGCATTTATTACGGCCGACCAGTGCCTGTTCCATACCGACTCACGCTATCTCAACAGCTTTGAGGAGAACACGTCCGCCGGCAGCCCCTGGGTCTACGACATGGACGAGGGCACCATCCCCGGTTGGGTCGCCGGCAAGATCGCGGCTAACAAGTGCCGTGTCTGCGCTGTCGAGGACGACATGCAGATCAACTTCTACCAGGGTATCCAGCGTGGCCTTGAGGATCGTTCCGTCGCCTGCATGCTGCCGCTGATGCATGACGACATTCGCAAGATGCGCGCCATCAAGGACGCCGAGGAGATCGAGCTCATGCGCCATGCGCAGTCGATTACCGACGCCGCCTTCCAGCACATGCTCGGCTATATTAAGCCCGGTATGACCGAGAAGCAGGTTCGCAACGAGCTCGAGAACTTTATGTTCGCCAACGGCGCCGACAGCCTGGCCTTCGGCTCCATCGTGGCGAGCGGCCCCAACACCGCCAACCCGCATGCCGTCCCGAGCGACCGCGTGATCGAGAAGGGCGACTTCGTTCTCATGGATTATGGCGCGGGCTATTGCGACTACCGCTCCGACATGACTCGTACCGTCGTGATGGGCGAGCCCACGCAGGAGCAGCTCGACTTGTACGCGCTCGTGCGCCGTGCGCACGAGGAGTGCGTCGCCGCCATCCATCCGGGCGTCGAGGGCAACGACATTTTCAAGCTTTCCAAGAAGATCATTGGCGATGCCGGCTATGGCGATTACTACAACCATGGTCTGGGCCACGGCGTGGGCATTGACATCCACGAGCTGCCCAACTTCAACCGCAGCAAGAATATCATCGAGGTCGGCTCGGTTATCACCATGGAGCCCGGCGTCTACCTGCCCGGCGTGGGCGGCGTGCGCCTGGAGGACTACGGCGTGGTCACCGAGAACGGCTACGAGCCCTTCACCAAGACGCCGCATGACCTTCACGTCATCGATTGCTAGTCTACTTCGGTAGATAGTTTGGGGCGGGGCCTCCGGAGCAATTCGGACGCCCCGCGTTCTCTTTTTATGCGCTCGCTGCAGGCGCCGTCTGCAAGTGTATAATTTCGCTCGTATGTAATTTGGACGCTTGTGCGTTCTGCCCATAACAAGAAAGGTCGCTATGCCTACCATTTCTACCGCCGACTTCAAGAACGGCCTCGGTCTCCGCATTAAGGACAAGGTCTACACCATCGTCGAGTTCCAGCATGTCAAGCCGGGTAAGGGCGGCGCGTTTGTGCGCTACAAGACCCGCGACATCAAGAGCGGCCGCGTCGTCGAGAACACCTGCAACGCCGGCACCAAGTTCGAGAGCGTCATGCTCACCACCCGTGAGTTCCAGTACCTCTACAACGATGGCACCGACTACATCTTCATGGACAACGAATCCTATGAGCAGGTTCCCGTTCCCGAGGACATGGTGGGCGAGAACTCCAAGTGGCTGCGCGAGAACGACATCTGCCAGCTGCTCTTCGCCGACGATGAGCTCATGGGCGTGACTCCGCCGATGTTCATCGAGACCACCATCGTCCAGACCGACCCGGGCTTTAAGGGCGACACCGTCCAGGGTTCCACCAAGCCGGCCACGATCGACACCGGCGCTGTCATCCAGGTCCCCATGTACCTCAACGAGGGCGAGGTCATCAAGGTTGACACCCGCGACGGCAAGTTCGTCTCCCGCGTCTAGCAACCAACTCTTCTAGGAGGACTCATGCCCCAGGAAATCAAGATTGACGGCATCGGCATTTCGCCCGATGTTCTGACCGCCATCGTCTCGCGCGCCGTGTCCGATGTCGAGGGCATCGCCTCCGTTGGCGTCAAGGACCTTGCCACCAACCTTGTCTCCATGATGCTTTCGTCTAAGGCCCCGGCTTCCGAGCCGGCGGTCGAGGCCGAGGTCATCGGCGACAAGCTTGCACTCACCGTGCGCGTCGTGGTGTTCTTTGGCTATCCGTTCAAGAAACTCGCCGAGGCCGTTCGCGCCGCCGTGGTCACCGCCATCGATGCCCAGGTGGGCGTCGAGGTCGAGCGCGTTGACGTTTGCATCGACGGCCTCGTTTTCCCCAAGGAGTAACCTTTGAGCCTTAAGGTTTATCGCGGGCGTACGCTTGCCCGCAGTCAGGCGCTGCAGCTGCTGTTCCAGGCCGAGGCCACGGACAGCCCGCTCGAGCGCGTCCTCGAGGGCGATTTCCTGATCTCGAAGGGTCCCCTCGACCCCTATGCGCTGGAGCTGTGCCGCGGTGCTTACGAGCATATCGACCGCATCGACTGCGCTCTGCGCTCCGTTGCCAAGAACTGGGATCTTATGCGCATGCCCGGCGCCGACCGCAATCTGCTGCGTATCGCCGTCTATGAGATGCGTTTCCTCACCGACGAGGAGGTCTCGGACGCCATCGTGATCAACGAGGCCGTCGAGCTTGCCAAGGCCTACGGCACCGACCAGTCCGCGTCGTTCGTCAACGGCGTGCTGGGCAAGATCGCTCGCAGCGAGGAGCTGCCGGGCGAGGACCTGTACCAAGAGCTGCTCGCCGAGGATCGCGCTCGCGAGGAGGCCCAGGCTGCCGAGGCTGCCGCTAAAGTTGCGGTTGCCCAGGCTGAGGCTGGTGTGCTGGCCGAGGGTGTGGACGCTGCTGAGGCCGTCGAGGCCGACTCCGTCGAGGAGTAGCCATGCCAGGGGGTTCTGTCCGCAACTTTGACGAGATTTCGGACCGTCTGGACCAGATCATCGCTACCGTTCGCTCCAAGGATACGTCCTTGGAGCGTTCACTCGATCTGTTTGACGAAGCGATTGAGCTGGGCTCCCGCGCGGTCGATATGGTCGACAAGTTTGAGCTGACGCCGCGTGAGGCCGATAAGCTCGAGCAGGAATACGATGAGGATGCGGCAAACGAATCCCAGGATAGCTAGGCCGCATCTCCGGATACGAATGGTTGATGGCATTCATGAAACGCGTGCGTCTCGATGACGAACTGATTTCACAGGGCATCTGCGCCGATCGCGCGGATGCCCTTCGCACTCTTATGGCCGGCTTGGTCTCGAGTGGCGGTGAGCGTTTGACTTCGCCGGGCCTTAAGGTGATCCCGGGCCTGCCGCTGCACGTGAAGGGGCGCATTCCCTATGTTGGCCGCGGTGGTCTTAAGCTCGAAGGCGCGCTTGATGCGTTTGGTATCAATCCGACGGGCCTTGCCTGTCTGGATGTTGGCTGCTCTACCGGCGGCTTTACCGATTGCCTGCTCAAGCGCGGAGCTGCGACCGTTGTCTCGGTGGACGTGGGCCGTGCCCAGTTTGATTGGTCGCTGCGTCAGGACGATCGCGTGACGCTGCATGAGCGCACAAACGTGACGCAGCTGCCTGAGCTTGGTTATGCCGGCGCCATCGACCTGGCTGTGTGCGATGTCTCGTTTACCAGCATCGCGAATATAATCGACGCCGTGCTGGCGTGCCTGAAGCCTTCGGGTTCGTTCTGCACGCTCGTAAAGCCCCAGTTTGAGGCGCCGGCTGCGCTGGTGGGCGACGGCGGTATCGTGACCGACCCCGCCGTCCGCCGCGATACGCTCGTGGCGGCGATTGAGCTTTTTGCCGTCAAGGGCCTGTTCCCGCTTGACGTGTGCGTGTCGCCCATCCATGGCGCTAAGGGCAACGTTGAGTTTTTCTTGTACGGCACAAGGTTTGTCCCCGGGGAGCGCGCCGACGATGAGCCGCAATCCCAGGTATCGGTTTTGAGCGAGAAAGCTGCAACGCTATGAAGGTCTTTCTGGTTCCCAATTACTACAAGCAAGAGGCGGTCGAGAGCGGCCTGATGCTCGAGCTTTGGCTGACGCGCCAGGGCTATGAGGTCGCATGGGCTGCCGACCAGCGATCGAAGATTCAAAGCACGCCTGATATTGACGGCTCCGATCTGGTCATTACGCTCGGCGGCGACGGTACGCTGCTGCGCGCTGCCCGCATTCTCAACCATCGCGAGATTCCTATCCTTGGTCTTTCCTATGGTCACCTGGGTTTTTTAACTGCTGCGAGCCCCGAGGAGCGCGACATTCTGCAGGTCGTGAGCGACGCCCTGTCCGGCGAGCTGCACGTGAGCCGCCGCGCCACCATCGCCGCGGATATCGTGTCCGTGCGCG
>CAUDZT010000033.1 GCA_958453935.1 uncultured Collinsella sp.
CAGGACGCCATCGATACGATGAGGGGCTGCCAGGGTGGTCCGCAGGGTGGGCCCCAGGGTGGCCCGATGCCGCATCCGTCGGTTGATCCCCGACAGTTCCCGTTCTTTAGCCAGAACTAGGGCAGACGGAAACATTGCGGGAGAGATTCTCTTACACACATTGCTTCTGCCGAATCTATCTTGCTTTAAGCACTTTGCCCCCGTTGTGTTATTCTAGAACAGACGTTCGTGAATGATGCGCGGGGCCTTGTCTTGCGCTGCGCTTGTGGCGAGGGGAGGTTGGTTTGGTTATCTTGGGCATTGACCCCGGTTTGGCTCATACGGGTTGGGGGATTATCGAGGAGCGGCGTGGCGAGGTTCGCTGCCGTGCCTATGGCTGCATCGAGACCAGCGCAGGCAGTCCGCTCGCGGTGCGCCTGTCGCATATCGCCCGCGACCTCAAGGGTGTCGTGGAGCGTTATCGACCCGATACCGCTGCCATCGAGAGCATCTACTTTGGCGCTAATGTCCGCTCGGCAATCCCCACGGCACATGCCCGCGGTGCCGCGCTCGTGGCGCTTTCGGAGTGCGCGCTCGAGATCGGCGAGTACACGCCTATGCAGATCAAGCAGGCTGTGGTGGGTACCGGTGCCGCAGATAAGCGGCAGGTCGCCTACATGGTGCGCACGCTCACGCAGCTCGATCACGACCCGCATCCCGACCATGCCGCCGATGCCCTGGCCTGCGCCATCTGCCACGTTAACCTCAGCCGTACCCGGGCGCTTACCGGCGGCGAGTTCTATCAACAGAGAGGAACCGGATACTGATGATCTCCCAGCTCCACGGAACGCTTGTCGAGGCCACGATGAGCTCTGCTGTCGTCGATGTGTCGGGCGTTGGCTTTGAGCTCGGCATCTCGGGCAGCACTGCGGCCACGTTGCCGACGCCCGGCGGCGAGGTCCGCCTCTACACGCGTATGCAGGTGCGCGAGGACGCCATGACACTTTTCGGTTTTTCCTCTAAGGATGAGCGCACGATGTTCGATCGGCTCGTGTCTGTCTCGGGCGTTGGCCCGCGCTTGGCGCTCGCCGTGCTTTCCACCTATACCGTGGGGCAGCTGTATTCGCTGGTGATGGCCGAGGACGACAAGGGCATGGCCAAGGTACCCGGTGTGGGTAAAAAGACCGCCCAGCGCCTCATCTTGGAGCTCAAGAGCACCTTTGCCAAGGATAAGGGCTTTGTGCCGGTCGACGTGATCCCGGGGCAGGTTGCGATGCCGGTCCCCGCCGCCGCTCCCTCGGCGATCGATGACGCCCGTGCGGCGCTCCTTTCCATGGGCTTTAGCCCGCAGGAGACCGATGTCGCTCTGAGCGGGTATGATGGGCAGGATATGCGTGTCGAGGATCTGCTCGGCGCGGCGCTTAAGCGACTCGGAATGGATGCGTGATGTGGGAAGCCGATGACTCTCAGGACCTGTGGGCGACGCCCGGCAACTCGCCGGCGGCATCCATGGCGCACGGCGAGCGCATGGTGGGCTCGGAGCTGACGGCCGAGGACCTCGATGTCGATCGCACTTTGCGCCCCCAGCGCCTGGACGATTACTGCGGCCAGGAGCATATCAAGCAGAGCCTGCGCGTGTTGATCGAAGCGGCGCAGAGCCGTGGCGAGACGCTCGACCACGTGATTTTCTCGGGTCCTCCGGGCCTGGGCAAGACCACGCTGGCCACCGTTATCGCCAACGAGCTGGGCGCTCAGATCAAGACCACGAGTGGCCCTGCCATCGCGCGCACGGGCGACCTGGCGGCCATCCTTACTAACTTGCAGCCGGGTGATGTGCTGTTTATCGACGAGATCCACCGCCTCAACCGTTCGGTCGAGGAGGTACTGTACCCCGCGATGGAGGACTTTGCCCTCGATATCGTGATTGGCAAGGGTCCGGCGGCGCGCTCGATTCGCCTGGATATTCCCAAGTTTACGCTGGTGGCGGCAACGACCCGCTCAGGCATGTTGACCGGCCCGTTGCGCGACCGCTTTGGCATTTCATATCGCCTGGATTACTACACGGTCGAGGAACTCGCACAGATTGTTACGCGCTCGGCGACTATTCTGGGCGTGACGATCGACCATCCCAGTGCACTCGAGATCGGCTCGCGTTCGCGCGGCACGCCACGTCTTGCCAACCGCCTGCTCAAGCGCGTGCGCGATTACGCACAGGTGCGCGGCAACGGCCCCATCGAGCTCGATATCTGTCGCCAGGCGCTCGAGTTCTTCGAGATCGATGAGCTCGGTTTGGACTGGATGGATATTCGCATTTTGGAGACGCTCGCTAAGACGTTCTCCGGTCGTGCCGTGGGACTTACGACCCTTGCCAGCGCGGTGGGCGAGGACCCGGGCACGCTCGAGGATGTCTATGAGCCGTATCTGCTGCAGTGCGGGTTGATGATTCGTACGCCGCAGGGCCGTCAGGCAACCCTTCGCACCTTTGAGCACCTGGGGATTGAACCTACCGTTTAGGGCGCTTTGTTTTGGCGGGCTGTTGGGCTATCGCTGGGCATCGGGTAAACATATCGCCGTTCATCGGTTATGGGTGTTTTACTATTGCGCGCCCGTGCTATGCTGAATTGGTCTTTTTCTCATTCGGTAACGAAAGGACCGCCCATGCCTACTGACATCGAAATCGCACGTTCTGTCACGCCGCTGCCTATTACCGAGGTGGCCAAGAACGCCGGCGTCGACGTTAAGCACCTTATTCCGTACGGCTTCGACAAGGCTAAGGTCGACTATTCACTGCTCAACGAGCCGACTGATCACCAGGCCAAGCTCGTCCTCGTGACCGCTATCAACCCCACGCCCGCCGGCGAGGGTAAGACCACTACGACCATCGGTCTGGCCGATGGCCTGCGCCGTCGCGGTGTCAAGAGCGCCGTGGCCCTGCGCGAGCCTTCGCTCGGCCCCGTCTTTGGTGTTAAGGGCGGTGCTGCCGGCGGCGGCTGGGCTCAGGTGATCCCCATGGAGGATATCAACCTGCACTTTACCGGCGACTTCCATGCCATCGGTGCTGCCAACAACCTGCTGGCCGCCATGCTTGATAACCACATCCAGCAGGGCAACCAGCTTGGCATCGACGTTAAACGCATCACTTGGAAGCGCGTCGTCGATATGAACGACCGTCAGCTGCGCCACGTCATCGACGGTATTGGCGGTAAGGCCCAGGGCGTGCCGCGCGAGGACGGCTTCGATATCACCGTCGCCTCCGAGGTCATGGCAATCCTGTGCCTGTCTACGAGTATCAGCGACCTCAAGGAGCGCCTGGGCGAGATCGTCGTCGGCTACAGCTTTGCCGGCGAGCCCGTCCGTGCCCGCGACCTTAAGGCCCAGGGTGCCATGGCCGCGTTGCTTAAGGACGCGCTCAAGCCCAACCTGGTGCAAACGCTCGAGGGCACGCCCGCGTTTGTCCACGGCGGCCCCTTCGCCAACATCGCCCACGGCTGCAACTCTATCATGGCCACGCGTATGGCGATGCGCTTTGGCGATGTCGCCATTACCGAGGCCGGCTTCGGTGCCGATCTGGGTGCCGAGAAGTTCCTCGACATCAAGTGCCGCATGACGGGCGTTCGCCCCAGCGCCGTCGTGGTCGTCGCGACCGCTCGTGCGCTGAAGTACAACGGTGGCGTCGCCAAGGCCGACCTCAACGAGGAGAACCTCGAGGCACTCAAGGCCGGCATGCCCAACCTGCTGCGTCACGTCGACAACATCCAGAACGTTTATGGTCTGCCCTGCGTAGTCGCCATCAACCGCTTTCCGACGGACACCGAGGCCGAGCTCGAGCTCATCGAGTCCGAGTGCCAGAAGCTGGGCGTCAATGTGAAGCTGTCCGAGGTCTGGGCCAAGGGCGGCGAGGGCGCACTCGAGCTGGCCGATGAGGTCATGCGCTTGGTTGAACAGCCGAGTGAGCTCAAGTTTGCCTACGAGGACGGCGCTGATGTCGCTGATGCCCTCGAGGCCGTTGCCACCAAGGTCTACCGCGCCGACGGCGTTGTCTTTACGCCGGCCGCCAAGCGCCAGCTCGCCGAGCTGCGCGAGAACGGCTTTGGCAACCTGCCGGTGTGCGTCGCCAAGACGCAGTACAGCTTTAGCGACAACGCCAAGGCCCTGGGCGCTCCCGAGAACTTCCGCATCACCGTGCGTGAGCTCAAGGTTTCTGCCGGCGCCCACTTTGTGGTCGCGTTGACCGGCAGTGTTCTGACCATGCCGGGCCTGCCCAAGGTCCCCGCGGCTGAGAACATCGACGTCGACAACGACGGCAACATCACCGGCCTGTTCTAAGCTTGTTGCCCATAGCTGCTTGCCCGCCCCGCCGTGCTCACAAGGCACGGCGGGGCTTTTGTTTTCTAGCCGCGCTTGTCTTGTAGATATGGACGGGCTCTGTCCGTCACGGGCTTTTGCGCGGGTAGAATGCATGGATAACTTGATGCTTACGGGCGACGGAAAGGAATCGTTGCATGGATCAGGACAAGACAACCGTGATGGGCGGCTACGGTTCCACGCAGGCTGGCGATAGCGCCGATGCGACCCGCGTTGTTCCCAACCCCGGTTATACCGACCCCGCCGCGACACAGCCTTCTGCCGAGCCCACCCGGGTTATGGGCTATGGCGACTCGGCGCAGGATTCTTACGCTGCATCTTCGCAAGGCCCCTATGGCAACGCAGCTCCGGACCCGTTTGATTACGCGCCGCAGGATTCTTATGCCGCCTCGACACCGAATCCCTATGATGACCTGCCGCAAAATCCCATTCCGCAGCCTCAGCAGACGACGTATATGCCTCGCACGGCGCAGTCTCGCTACGAGTCGCGCGAGCCGTATCGCGAGTACCCCAAGTCGATTCCGCAATATGGCGAGGACGAGGAGAAGAAGCCGTCGCGTTCGTCGAGCGTGATCAAGAAGATCCTCATCGTGCTGGCGATCTTCTTTGCGCTGTCGGTTGTGTTTGCCATTGTGTCGGGCATGCTCAACAAGCGAGGGAGTTCAACGGCTGATACCGCTGCCGAGCAAACCGAGTCCGCCTCGTCTAGCACCGTCGATCTGAGCGATATCCCGGGGCAGTACTGGTCCAACGCCAAGAAACTTCTCAAGTCGCGCGGCGCCAATCTTTCGAATGCCGTGGTCCTGACTGATGATGGCTCAACGCCCGTCATCGATGCCAACTGGGTCGTTACTTCTGCTTACTATAACGACAGCGGCAACCTCGAAATTCAACTCACGCACAAGAATAGCTCGGGCAACTCGCCCGACGGCCAAAGCGGTACCGACAGCTCGAGCTCTAATACGCTGGAGGACCTGAGCAACAAGGCACAGGAGCTTGGAGATAAGGCCCAAGAGCTGGGTGACACGGCTCAGAATCTCGGCGATACCGCGCAGAGCCTGGGCGATATGGCAACGAACGCCTGGGATGCCCTGCAAAACGGCATTTCGGGCGCGCAGGGAAACTAGCTGTTAAGCGGGCTACAGCTGCTCGGCCGGACGGTCGGGCGAGCTAAAGCCTGAGTCAAACGTAACGACGCACGAGACGTTGGGCCGGCGCTCGTGCGCGATGCGCGTGACGAGCTCCAGCAGCTCCTCGTCGGATATGTCAAAGCCGTCGGGACGCACCAGGTCAAACGAAACGAACCCGTCGTGCTCGTGCAGGTCGTGGATGGAGAGCGCAGGGTCGATCTGCATGATGCCGCGCTTGACCCAGCCGCGCAGGTCGTCGCCGGTGGTGGCGATGGGGTCGCAGTGCAGCGTGATGCCAATGCCCATCTGGCGCTTGATGTCGTGCTCGATGGTGTCCAGGATCTCGTGGTGCTCAAATGCGTCGCCCTCGCCGGGCATCTCCACGTGGGCGCTGGCAAACTGACGACCAGGACCGTAGTCGTGCACCATCAGGTCGTGTGTGCCCAAGACCTGCGGATAGGACATGATCTTGTCGCGGATTGCCTGGACGAGCTTGGGGTCGGGCGCTTGCCCCAGCAACGGGCTGATGGCGTCGCGCACTAGGCCCATGCCGCTGATGCAGATGAAGATGCCCACGCCCAGGCCCGCCCAGCCGTCGAGGTCAAAGCCGGTCGTCTGCGAAATAAGCGCCGCCGCTAAGACCGAGCCCGAGGTGATGACGTCGTTTTTGGAGTCCTGCGCCGTGGCGATGAGTGTTTCGGAATCGATACGGTTGCCCAGCGCGTGGTTGAATGCGGCCATCCAGAATTTGACGAGCATGGACAAGACGAGAGCGGCTAGGGAGATCAGCGTGTAGGCGGTGGGGGAGGGCTTGATGATCTTGGTGACCGACTCGAGGATCAGGTTGATGCCGACGGCGCAAACCAGGACGGCGACAAACAAGCCGGCGAGGTACTCGTAGCGGCCGTGGCCATAGGGGTGGTCTTCGTCTGCCGGGCGGCTGGCAAGGCGGAACCCGAGCAGGCTCACGATGTTGCTCGAGGCATCGGAGAGGTTGTTGAAGGCATCGGCGATGAGAGAGACGGAGCCTGCGAGCAGGCCCGCGATGCCCTTGGCCAGGCACAGGGTGATGTTGAGGCCAATGCAGATGAGACTTGCGGCAAAGCCCGCGTTGGTGCGGCAAGATGCATCGACCGGCTCGCCCTCGCTGCCGGGAACAAGCGTATGTACCAGCCGATTTACAAATAGCATAGCGGTCGTCCTCACAATCATGTTTAAGGGGATAGTGTAGCTCGCGCGGAGGCGCTGTGCACCGATGCTCAGAAAATGCAGCAATGGTCTGCCTGTGCTAACGAGCGAGCCTTCTCGTCTGCCTGGGTGGTCCATTTTGGGCCACATGGGTATGGGCATGTGCCAGTTTGCTCGACATACTTAATGTCGACAGCCCCTGTGCAAAGGAGGACGTTTCCATGGACGAGATGTTTGCCATTAAATGTCAAAACTGCGGCGGCCCTATGTACTCGCACCAGGCTAAGCGCAGCTTTGAGTGCGCCTATTGCGGCGCGGTCATTCCGTGGCAGGCGGACGCCGGAGAGCCCAAGAGCGCTTTGGGCATTCGCCATACGCCGTTGACGGTGGTGGATGGACTGCTCAAGCTCACGCATGTGTCGCAACTCGAGCGCCCGGAGGACCCGGACTGGTATTTCTTCAATTTGCACTGGCGCAATCAGTCGGTCCTGGAACATCTGCTGTGGGAGGATCGCGGCACGGCGCAGGAGTTCCAAGAGGCCACGCATGTGAGCATTCCTTGCCCCTTCTGCGGAGCGTCCTTTGAGGGCGAGTCAACGCAGCGTGTGTTTGAGTGCCCGTCCTGCGGCAACAAGATCGGCATTGCCGACCTGCTCAAGCCCGGTACGTTTAGTAAACGTCTGACCATGGGCGTGGGTGCGGAGTATGTGCCGGAGCAGGGTATTCCCTGCGAAATCTCGCCGCAGCAGGCACGTGCCAACGCGCTGCAGCTGGTGCGCCGATATCCAGACGCCTTTGCCGGTCACGATGTGGAAGACGCGATTCAAAACGACATGATGCTCTTCTACTTCCCCATGGCGCTCGCGGACCTACGCATGATGGCGTCCTTCCCGGGCAAGGGCCTGAGCAGGGAGACCCTGGTGTACTACGAGGTGCTCGACTGGGCATATCCCAGGGCAAACTACCTGGACGTTCGCCTTATGGGCATTCTGGAGCCATGGGACTTTGCCAAGGTTGGGTCGTTCGACCCGGCCATGCAGGAAGGCGACTTCCGCGTTGTCTCCGTCGACGCGTCCACCAAGGACCAGGTGGTCATTGACAAGCTGGCGCTCGACATTGTCGGCAACGATGCCGAGACTTTCCTGGGGCTCAATAAAAAGAGCATCCGCACCTGGGCGCGCAAGGCCCGCAAGCACAAGGACGGCCTGGTTATGGTGCCGGTCTACTTTGTCGATCGTCCCGCGTCGGATGGACGTAATGGCGAGCAGGTGCGCATTGCCGTGAACGGCCAGACGGGCCGTGCGGCGGCGGTGGTGTTTAGCGACAAGTGCGAGACGCATATTGTGGCGCCGCTCAATCCGAGCCTGCATCTGTCCGGCGAAAGCACCGTTCACGCCACGCCCGTCGAGGTCAAATACATCAAATCGCCATTCCTGTACCAAATTGTGCGCCGTGGAGGCGACGAGCAGCCACGTCAGGTGGCAGCGGCTGCCGAGGGTTCCTACCGAGAAGAAAAACCCAAGCGCAAGGGATTGTTCGCTGCGATCTTTGGGAAGTAGGGAAGCGGAGCCGGGGCGTCGGGCTGCATCGCAAGGTCATGAGACGAATTTAAGACTGCTGGGAACGTGCTACCATTGCCGATAGCCTTAATCTTGTAAGAAGCGGAGGCCAGATTATGGGTTTTGCGGATCAGCAGCTTCAGCTTCAGGTACCGTATTCTCCTGACGACACGTTTAATGCCTTGAAGGCAGCTATGGAAAAGCTGCCTAAAGTAAAAGTTGATAGTGCATCGCCCACAACAAGAACAGTTGCAGCCGAGATTGGTATGAGCCTTTGGTCTTGGGGCGAAAATATCGGTATTTCGGTTGTTCCAGTTGAAGGCGGATCTGGCGTTACTGTCAAGTCGTCATCTAAGGTCAGGGCAAACGTATTAAACGGGGGCAAAAATGCAAAGAATATTGCCGAGATAGTCGATGCCCTATCGAAGGAGCTTGAGCGGTATCCGCAGGTTTCACAGACTATTGAGACGCTGGCGGATAGTGGTTGATGTAGTTGCAAGGCTTGAGAGGCTTGCAGCACTGCGTGAGAGTGGAGTACTTACCGAGGAAGAGTTTGCTGCAGAAAAGGCAAAAATCCTTTCGTAATCAGACACGATGGTTGGATTTGCATTCTATTATTGAACTTGTTTATACCAGGCTGAAAACATCGTGTGTAATAAAGGTGCGTAGTAGCCTCGTCTTGATTGGCGGATGTAAATAAACGGTGGAACGGCTGTAAAAGAGCCTTGCCACTGGGTAAAATCAGGATGTGCCGCGGAACCCGCTCCTCAGTCGGTCAACTTTGGAAGCGCGGGCAACGCAGGTACTATCGTCTAAAGGGCCGGGTGCGACCGGCCCTTTGCATGACTCCCTTCGCTATCCGTTACTGCTTATATTCCCGCCAGATCGAGTAGAGGTTCCGGACGATGCCGGTTACATACATCGAGAGGCGCAGGATTTCAAGAAACAAGTTCATAGGCTTCACCCCAATCGGAGATCGGAGCGTTGCCCGCAGGCGGATTCCGCGGCAGTCGTAATTCTACCTCACAGGCCGCGGCGGGAGACATCCTACCCGCCCCATGGCTTGGAGCAGTGTCGATCTAACGGGCAATCAAGCCTCTAGTTCTCTTTGAATTGAGCAAGCATCTGCCCGAAGAAGCTTAGTTCGGATGGCTCATAAATGATCGAACCGCCGTCCGCGGTCCTGTAGACCCCGCAGGGGAGGTAACGCCCGTCGGGGAGGACATAGAGGCTGGTTTCCTCCTTCAGTCCTACTGGAAATAGCGGAATTCCGTTTTCGTCCACTTGGAACTCGTCTATATTTGCGATCTTCCTCTCCATGATGCCTCCTGCCTTATTTCTTGAATGGCGCCTTAAAACAGGCAGCTCTCAATCAGCTCTTTGCCGCGCAGAGTGTCGATCCACTCCTGTGGGATGGCTTTGAGACCGTATGCCGTGCCGGCGAGGGCGCCGGCGACGGCTGCGGTGGTGTCGGTGTCGTCGCCTAGGTTGACGGCGGCAAGCACGCAATCTTCGTAGCTGTTAGTGTTGACGAAACACCAGGTGGCTGCCTTAAGCGTGTCGCGCACGAAGCCACCCGACCTGATCTCCTGCTCAGGCACGCCTTTCAGATGGAGCGCCCACGAGGGGAGCACGTCGTTCATCACATCCCTCATCAGCTCGACAAATATGATGCATGCGTCGGTCGACGTTCTGTGGGCGTGCGTAATCGCGGAGACCTTGCTGACCTCTTCGTCTGTCGCATCGGTGAACGCCAGGGGAGCGATGCGCATGAGCGATCCGTTGCCGTTGTCGCGCTCGCCGGAGCCTCCTTTGCCGGTGCGCAGGGCGCGGGCGGTCGTACCGCCGTAATCGAAAACGCCGTCGATCGTATACTCGCCACGGGCAATCCAGCTTACGAACTTGTCGCGCATGTCCGCGGTGTCGATGTGCCCGAGCTCCCTAATCGAGTCGCAGGTAGCAAGCGTCATAGATGTGTCGTCGCTCCAGGTGCCGGCGGGTTGCCCATGCGTGCCGTAGCCGATCATGTCCGTGCATTCGAACGTACCGCGGGGCCTGAACTCGTAGGGAACGCCCAGCGCGTCACCGACGGCAAGCCCATAGATGCAGTCGCGCAGTGTTGTTTTCGGTCTGTCTGTCATGGAAAGCTCCTCTTATCCCGGGTGATGTGGAGCGCCGTCGGGGGTATCGGTCGCAACGTGCCGCTACCCTTGCGCTTCGCCATTAGTCGCTTCGTTGATGGCGCGGTACTCGGCACTCAGCTCGCGCGCCAGCTCTTCCTTGCTTGGAAGATACGGCAGGTATTTGGCGGCAAACACTTGGTCGTTGTCTTCGGGCAGCGTGTACTCGACGATCGAATCGCTTTTGTCCGCGCAGAGCACGATGCCTATGGGCGGATTGTCGCCTTCGTTCATGAGCTCGCGTGTGTAGTAGTTCACATACATTTGCATCTGGCCCAGGTCCTGATGCGTAAGGTCATCGGTCTTAAGGTCGATGAGCACGAAGCAGCGCATCAGATAGTTGTAAAACACAAGGTCAATATAGAAATGGCGCCCATCAAAGGTGATGCGCTTTTGGCGCGCCTCGAAAGCGAAGCCACGGCCAAGCTCCAGCAGGAACTTCTGAAGATGCGTTATGAGTGCCTGCTCTAGATCGCTCTCGCGAAACGCAGCATCGTCCGTGAAACCTAAAAACTCCAGTACGTATGGGTCGCGGATGATATCCTCGGGGCGACGAGCCGGGGCGCTCTTTTGGATTTCCTTGGTGACGGCCTCCTTGTCCTTGCTGGCAAGTAGGCGCTCTCGGAACATGGTGTTGATCTGGCGTTCGAGCTGACGCGTGCTCCAGCGAGAATCGGCGCATTCGTTCATGTACCATGTTCGAGTTTCGGGGTCAGGAATGCGTATTAACCTGCGGTAATGTGTCCAGCTCAATTCGGGACGCAGTGAGTCCCGAATTGGAAATGCAAGATGGAACTGACGCATTTTACGCAGCTCTCTTGCTTCAAAACCTTTACCAAAATCCTTGGTAAGTCTGATTGCGAGGGCCTTGAGCAGCGCCTCTCCATACTTGGCGCGCTCCTCTCCGCCCTGCTCATCAACAATGCTCTTGCCGATCTCCCAATACGCCTCAACCATCGCAAAGTTAACGGCGGTATAGGCCTTGTCGCGAGCGGCGTTGAGAATCGAGGAAACCTGCTTGTAAAAAACTTCTGGCACGATTGCCGATTCTCCACGGTTTACCAGTTCGCCCATCACTGTCGCCCCACTTTCCTCTTGTGGAATGCATCTTTATCGCATTTAGTTTAAAGCCTCGCGCGGACACGAATTGCTGTGCTGTCTGGCACCTTCGCATGGGAGCCTTGCGGTGACTAAAATGTGGCCATAGAGGCAGTTTTAGCGAACCCCGCGGGAGTGACACGCATGGATAACAACACTTTGCTACTCCTTCATGACAAAAATAGGGGCGCAGAACGGTGTTCTGCGCCCCTCATCGAGTTGATGCGCCCAAAAGGCCGGCTGGCCTATTCGCTAGCGCCTTCGTCACTTTCATGGTCGTTGGCAAGCATTGCCGCGCCGGCGACCGTTGTCGCCACGGCGGCGGCAGCGAGCCCGGCGGCAATGCCAGAGTTGTCGCCTGTGCCGGCAAGCTTTTCGCCTGAGCCCTTGCGCTTGTTGCCCTTGTCGTTCTTGTCGGCGCCGCCTGCGTTGGTGCCGTTGCCGTCGCCGGTGTCCGTAGCGCCTGCGTTGCCCGAAGCCGTCACGGTAAAGCTCGCGGCTCCGTCATTAGCAAGCTTGTAGTTTTGCGCCGCGTCGCCCAAAAGACCGTTCGCGCGCACCCAGTACGTTCCTGCGGCAAATGTTTCGCCCTCGACCATTGCCGCGCCCGGAGCGCCGTCCGCGTCGTGCACAAACTCGAGCTGGGCCGTGCAGGCATCGGTTTCGAGCTTGCCCTCGAGTGATGCCGCAATCTTGGCGCGCACGTCTTCGCCGGCCTTAAGGCCTTCGAGCCCCTCAAAATGGGGCGTCAACGCGCGCGGATCGATATCGATGGGCACATGACCCCGCAGCTCCGTAACGGTCTCGTTGCCCAAGGCGTCGACATCCACATATTCGATGGTAAACGCATGGCCCGAAGCCGCCACGTTGAGTACGTTGCTGCTGTCGACAAGGCGGAAATGGCCCTCGCCAACGGTCTTGCCATCCTGGAGCGAGGCATCGCTCAGCGAGTCGCCGTACGTCATGCGCATGCGGGTCGGGAGGCAGCACGAAGCCGACTGCGCGTGCTTCGTATCGTAATTGTAATTGCGCTGGTAGATGCTCCGGGCCAGCGCCGCATCAACAAAGTCGGATGCGATGATGCCAATGTGCTTGAGGTAATCTGACTTTGTATCCTCGATGCCGCTGGGATTGATGTACGGGCTCTTGTACAGATGCTCGTTGACGACTCGCGCTGCGGTAAAAGGATTGCTTCCTTGCTTGTGATTCGTGCAGCTGGTGTAGTTGATAGACCAGCAGCGCTCCAGGACTTGCTCCTTGGCCCCGTTATCGTCCTCGACATCTACCTCGTTGCGGGTGAGCTTAGCCGTCTCCTGCAGGGCCATATCGACCCAGCTGATCTTGTCGGTTCCGGTGCATTCGTAATGGTCCTGGGCATATACCTTGGTGCAATAGGCTTTTTTGTCGCCTGTTTCCCCTGCGGCTTCAAAGCCTTGCGCGTTTTGGACGAGACACATAGAGGAGCTGCTGGGGTGTGCTGCGATTTTGTTGTTCCATTCGGTTAGGTCGAGGCCCCACGTGTGGCCGCTTACGCTGTCGCCGGCGAGTCCAAATCGGCGCAGCAGGACGATCTTTCCGCGCACCTCGTTCAGTGTGGGAACGCGGCTCGACGTATAGAACAGTTTGGGGTTGTCGTCCAAAACCTTGGCGAAAGCCGTCGTAAGGCTCTCGTCAGTAGCCTCGTTGTTGCCTCGGGATACAAGCATGATGAGCGCTTCTGACGGATTTTCGTTCAAAAACTTTTTGAAGTAGCCAACGACATCGGAGAGATGCATGAAGTGCCCGTCTTTTTTGAGCAGGTAGCAACTTCCATGGTCGATGCCGGGGTCGTTGCCTTTTCCGAGTCGGATATCAAAATAGCGAATGCCTTCGAGCAACTGCGTGGGGATGTAGTCCTGCTGGCACTTTGCTTGCGAGGATTGGGGTTCGGTGTCGTTGTCCACGCTGCAAGTTCCCGAATCGTGCGTGCCCGGGATGCTCAGCTCGTCGAGGTACTTGTTGCCTTCGACGTGGCTCATCCAACATGGTCCGTCGACGTAGCTGCTATACGTGGTCCAGTCGATGCTGCTAACTGTGGCATTGGTCTTGTCCATGCTGTAGCCGACAAGCTCGAGCTCCCACGGAATGGAATATTTCTTTTGGCAAATCTTGTTGTTGTCTTGGTCTTTGCCTTTCGATTCTATGGCCAGGTAGTTAATACCGTTTTTCGTGTATATGCGGTCTCGAATAATATAAGTTCCGTCGAACTGGCGGTCGAACGTATAGGCGCGGCTGTCCTTATGGTCGTACTCGCCACTCCATACGTGGATGACCTTTCCATCTTTGTCCGAGTCGCCATCGACCGACCAAATGCTGTAGCGCGTCTTCTTGTGCTCTTCGAAATTGAGCAGGGTGCGGATGGCATACCAGTTTGTGCCGTCCGCATCGGTCCCTACGTGCTCAAGGATGAGCTTGCTGGACGTGCCGTCATTAAACAGATGGCAGACGTTGCCGATGACGTTGCCGTCTTCGTTGACGCTCGCGGTGCGAAAATAGCCCGCGGGGCGAAGGCGAATGACGAACTTGTCGAGGGTGGCCGCTGACTCGGCCGTGCCGTCCGCAAAGGCTGTCCGCGGACTAATGCCCAGCATGGCGGTTTCGGGCAAACTTGCCAGAGGCGACAACGCTGCAAGTCCAAGGCCCAGCGTAAACGCTCGGCGACTGATGGCATGATGTTCGGCCATGACTCCTCCATTCGCAGAGTGCGGTTATGCGATAGTTTTGGTCACTATACTGCCCAGATGTTTAAAGATGCTGGTTTAATTATCTGCGCGGCGCAATAAATCGGTGGGCGGACGCGTTGGGGCGCTTGTCTATTTGTGCTGCTACCGCGCTGGGGGTGGTTTTGCCGCCCGGCACCCTCGCGTTCGCCGGCTATCGGCATAAGAAAGGGAGGGCCGGCGAACCGATCCTCCCTTGGTGCAAAGCGCTGGGGTATCGTCGCTTGTTTGCACTGTGCCCGTGTTTCCCGCTGCGCTCGCCAGTCGTTTAGCGCTTGATCTCGATATCCTCGAGCTTGACGTCCATGGCCTCGGTCTTTGCCTTGGCGATGTCGTCGGCAAATTCCAGAGACTTCATCATGGTCTCGACGGCGTCCTTGTGCTCCTCGACGTTGTCGATGCTCACGTAGACGCTGCCGCCGCCTGCTTCGGTGAAGTACTCAGTCGTCACGCCGCCCGAGTGTGTATAGGAAGCGTTGCGCCAAGTCTTGCCGTTGTACTTGACGGGGTCATTCTCGGTCCACTCAAAGTTGGCCTTCCATTTGGCCTCGTAGTCGAACAGCTCGTCGGCATTCTTATCGGGGTCGAAGACGGGGATGAAGCGGTCGCTGGCGTGCTCGCTCTCGGTGAACTTAAACTGGGCCCTATCGGCGGTGTCGCCTGCGACGTTGGTGATCTCGACGCCCTCGGGGACCTCGACCTTAAACCAAATGAAGTCGGTCCTCATATCCATGGCTGGTTTTTCTGCTCCGCCGCCACCGCCACTGCCGGTAGCGCTGCCGCTGCCACCGCAGCCCACCAGGGAGACTGCGGCAAAGAGACTCATGCAGAGGGTGAGAATCGCAAAGGCCTTCTTTTTCATGGTCGTGTCCTCCTCGATCTGTAACCGCCCATGGATTACCTGCCTTTACTGTACGCGCGAGCGGCTTGTTCGGGTGGGCCATGTGTCCCATTCTGGGGGCAGGATTTGCGCCGACAAGTGGCAATATACGCGGGCACAAAAGAGGGGAGGGCCGATGTCGTCGGCCCTCCCCGGGTTGGGCGCCCGTTGTTTTAATGGAGCGCATGTGCGCGGGTGCGCATAGGCACGTGCGGGTGCCCCGTTACTTGATCTCGATGCTCGAAATCTCGACTTCGCGTGCCTCGTCAACTGCTTTCTTCATGTCGTCGGGGAACTCGATGGAGTTGAGGAGTGTCTCGGCTTCTTTCTTGTGCTGGTCGAAGTTCGAGATGAGGACGTAGGCGCTTCCCGGCTCAACGTCGGTAAAAAGCATGGTTGAGATGCCGCTGTTGTCCTCGTATGTTCCGACGAGCCACGTCCTGCCGTTATACTCGACGGACCCGCCATCCTTCCACTGGAACGTATCCCCCTTCTTTTCCGCCTGGTCGGCGTGGGATTCCTCGGCCGTCAGCGCTTTTTTCCAAACGGGGATAAAGCGATCGGCCGAGGCGTTCTCGTCTTCGGGGAAGGTGAGCTGAACCCTGTCGGCATTCTTGCCGGCGGAGTCGCTTACGCCGACGCCCTCGGGCATCTCGACCTTAAACCAGATAAAGTCGGTCTTCTTGGCGACGGGGACCTTTTCCTTGCTCTCGCTCTTGGAGGCGCTGCCGCCGCCCGATGCGCTCCCGCCGCAGCCGACAAGGGCAAACACGGCAAAGAGGGCGATGCAAAGGGAAAGGATCGATAGGGTCTTTTTCTTCATGGTGGCGTCCTCCTTGTCTGCCAGGGACATCGTGTGCCGCGGATCGCTGGGGCGGCGGTTACGCATGCACATGATGCCTTTGTTTGCTGTGCGGTTATTCCTCCATTCGTCGTCCGGTGTCGTGGCGAGCGTTGCCCCAACATAGGGCTCCTTACCTATATGTATGCCCCAGTTGCCGCTGCCCGGGAGTCTCGAAACGTGGGCCATGTGTCCCATGTTTGTGTCGCTGCCGCCTATCGTGTGCCATAGAAATCCGCGATGGCCAGGTGCGCTGACGCCCATGTGCTTATGGGCTAGACTTAGCACCATTATGTGATCGATGCGGTCGGTCGGCGGTTGCCGCTCGACCGATGTATATGACTTGAAGGTGCATGTGTATGAGCCAAGAGATGATGGACAAGACCTGCCGCGGGTTTGCCGAGGCGCTTGCCGCGCGCGAGCCGGTGCCCGGCGGCGGCAGCGCGAGCGCCTTTGTGGGTGCGCTGGGCGCCTCGCTGTGCGGGATGGTCGCGCGCTACGGCGCGACCAACCCCACGCTTGCCGATCGCGCGGATGACCTGACGCGCGCGTTTGCCCAGGCTGATGAGCTGGCCCAGGAGCTTGTCGAGTTGGTTGCCGAGGACGTTCGTGCCTATGGGCAGGTGTCCGCGGCGTACGGTATTCCGCGTGACGATCCGGCTCGAGCGACCGCGATTCAGGATGCGCTGCATGTGGCCGCTATGCCGCCGTATCGCATTATGGATGCCTGCGGGCGTGCACTGGCGCTGCTCGAGGACATGGCCGACAAGGGTTCGCGTCAGCTGCTGTCCGATGTGGCGTGCGGCGCCGTGTTCTGCCGTTCTGCTATGCAGGGCGCGAGCTTGACGCTCTTTGCGAACACCACGTCTATGAAGGATCGCGCTCGTGCTGAGGAGCTCGAGACGGCGTGTGATGAGTTGCTCGACATGTGGTTGCCGCGCGCCGATGCGCTGGCGCGCCGCGCCGCCGACGCCGCAAGGAAGAGGGGATAGCCATGGCTGAGCTACTGAAGGGTGCTCCCGTCGCCCGCGCGTTGACTGAGGAACTTGCTGCTCGCTGCGCAGCCCTGCGCGAGCGGGGTGTTGTTCCGACGTCGGCTATCGTGCGTGTGGGTGAACGCGAGGACGACCTATCCTACGAGCGCGGTGCGCTCAAGCGCTGCGAGAAGGTTGGCATTGAAGCTCGCCGCGTTTTGCTTCCCGCCGATGTTTCGCAGGACGAGCTGTTGGCGGCCATCGAGGACATCAATACCGATTCGTCTGTTCATGGCTGCCTGATGTTCCGCCCGCTGCCCGCCGGCCTTGACGAGGACGCGGTTGCCGCGGCACTCGATCCTGCCAAAGACGTTGACTCCATGACGCCGGCTTCGCTGCTCACCACGCTTTCGGGGCGCGGCGAGGGTTTTGCCCCCTGCACAGCCGAAGCCGTGCTTGCTTTGCTGGATCATTACGGCGTTGAGCTGGATGGAGCTAAGGTTGCTGTGGTCGGGCGCTCGCTGGTGATCGGGCGTCCTGTTGCCGCCATGCTTACGGCGCGCAATGCGACCGTGACGACGTGCCATACGCATACGCGCGACCTTGCTGCCGAGTGCCGTGCTGCCGACATTGTGGTTGCCGCCGTTGGACGCGCGCACACGATTGGCGTGGATGCCATTCGCGAGGACCAGACGATCATCGATGTTGGCATTAATTGGGACGAGGCCGCTGGCAAGCTGGTCGGGGACGTCGATTTTGATGCTGCGGAGCCGGTTGTTAACGCCATCACGCCCGTGCCGGGCGGCGTGGGCGCTGTGACGACGGCGATCCTCGCCAAACACGTGATCAAGGCGGCCGAGCGCGCATCGAAATAGGCGTTTTGGGCTGTTTGAGGGGTTAGTTCTATACCCTGTGGACAAAAAATGCCAAATATGAGTACTGTTGCCAAGATACTCACATATATTTTAGGCTAATTTGGCTCTCTAACGATATTTATTATCGATAGAGAGCCTATTTTATTGGACCTATGAGGAATTACATCATCTAATTTTTGAACAGATGTAGACTTCCGACACCCATGCGTAGCAAAATTGCTGTTACTAAATTGGTGACAGTACTCATATTTGGCATTTTTTGACCACAAGGGCTGCCGAGGCCGTGGTTTCGCCCTTTCTGCGCCGAAGCGATACACTGTTATCGTTTGATTTCTTCGCTCAAGGAGGATGCGCATGCCGTGCACAACGATTCTGGTTGGTAAGAATGCGAGCTACGACGGGTCGACGCTTGTCGCCCGCAACGAGGACTCGTCCAACGGGGTGTTTGAGCCCAAGCGTATGCGCGTGGTGCATCCCGACGAGCAGCCGCGTGCCTACATGAGCGTCCTGAGTCGCCTGACCGTTGAACTGCCCGATAACCCCATGCGCTACACGAGCGTCCCCGATGTTGTCCCGGGCCACGGCATCTGGGCCGAGGCCGGCTTCAACGAGCTCAATGTGGGCATGTCCGCAACCGAGACGCTCACCACCAACGAGCGCGTTCGCGGCGCCGACCCGCTCGTGGACTACGTGCCCGCCAAGGGCAACGAGGGCGAGGACGGCTATGTTCCGGCGCAGCCCGGCGGTCTGGGCGAGGAGGACATGGTGACCCTGGTGCTGCCGTATGCCAAGTCCGCCCGCGACGGCGTACGCATTCTGGGTGACCTGCTCGAGCGTTATGGCACCTACGAGAACAACGGCATCGCCTTTAGCGACGTGGACGAGATCTGGTGGCTCGAGACCATCGGCGGCCACCACTGGATTGCCAAGCGCGTGCCCGATGACGCCTATGTGACCATGCCCAACCAGCTGGGTATCGACAGCTTTGACCTGGATGACGCCGAGGGCGCCCAGGCCGACCACATGTGCTCCGCCGACCTGCGCTCCTGGATGGCCGAGTGGCATCTGGACCTGACGCTGGGCGTCGAGGGCGACGGTCCGGCCGCGGTCTTTAACCCGCGCGAGGCCTTTGGCTCGCACAGTGACAGCGACCACGTTTACAACACGCCGCGCGCCTGGTACATGCAGCGCTGCCTCAACCCCAGCGATGTGTGGGATGGCCCCGACGCCGACTACACGCCCGAGAGCGACGATATCCCCTGGAGCCGCGTGCCCGAGCGCAAGGTGACCATCGAGGACATCAAGTACGTGCTTTCGAGCCACTACCAGGGCACGGAGTACGACTGCTACGGCAGCAAGGGCACGCCCGCCACGCGCGGCGCCTATCGCCCCATCGGCATCAACCGCAACAGCCAGCTCGCCGTGCTGCAGCTGCGTCCCTATGCGCAGCCGGCCTACCGCGCCGTTCAGTGGATGGCCTTTGGCTCCAACTCGTTTAACGCGCTGGTTCCGCTGTACGCCAACGTCGAGACCATGCCCGAATACTATGCCGACACGCAGGCTCGCGTGACGTCCGAAAACTTCTACTGGGCCAACCGCCTGATCGGCGCGCTGGCTGACGTCCGCTTCCATGAGTGCGGCCGCGCCGTGGAGGACTATCAGGAAAAGGTCGGCGGCATGGGTCACAAACAGTTGCACGACGTTGACGCCGCCGTTGCCGCGCTGCCCGAGGCTGAGGTGTCTGCCGAGCTTGCACGCGCCAACGAGGAGTTTGCCGAGCGTGTTCGCGTAGAGACCGATGCTCTACTGGGCAAGGTGCTCTACACCACGAGCTGCGCCATGAAGAACTCTTTCGCGATGAACGACAACGTGAGGTAGGGATTTCCCGTCGATCGAATAGCGCTAAAACGCTTTGTCGCTTTCGCTCAATCTTGGGTACAAGAACGCCAATGCAGTTGTTTGTGATTGGAGACAACCATGATTATGAAACTCGATCAGCTTGTTAACGGCGCCATCAACGTGGGCTTCGGCGCCGCTGCTGTTGCCGTCGAGGGCAGCAAGAAGGTTCTCGACGATCTTAATACCAAGGGTGAGCAGGTGCGTAAGGACGCAGGCGCCCCCGATATCGCCCGCAGTGTGTCCGACATGTTCGAGCAGGCCGGTGGCACCATCTCCGACCTGACCGAGCGTCTGGGCATGCAGGGCGAGACCGCGGCCCAGCGCGTGCTTGACGAGCTCATCCTTGCCCGCGTCCGCGTCATGACCGCCCCCGAGCGCACGGCCTTCCTGGCCCATGTGCGCGACATCGTCGATTCGGTCGAGGACAACGTGACCTCGGTGCCCGTCGAGTCCGTTGAGCCCGACGATGCGAAGGATACCGAAGAGGCCGAGTAGTAGCGCAGATGGCAGATTCCACCACCGATTACAACAATCTAGATCCCTTGGGTGACGAGGCGGCGGTTGTCGATGAGGTCGACGCCGCCGTCTCGGGCGCTCGCAAGAAGCCGCGCGCTGTCGATATGGTGCCAGAGGAGCCCGACGCGATGGCGCCGGACGAGGAATACCAGCTCACGCCGGCGGGTCGCCGCGAGCGCATCGGGCAGATTGTTCGCCTGGTCAAAAAGTACCGCGTGTGGGACAACCTCACGCCGGTTCGTTTGCGCCGCCTGCTCGAGGAACTCGGCCCCATGTTCGTTAAGATGGGGCAGATTCTGGCCAACCGGTCCGAGATTCTGCCGCAACGCTTTTGCGACGAGCTGCGTCGTCTGCGCTCCGACGTGGAGCCGGTGCCGTACGAGGTCGTACTCAGTTGTCTGGAAGAAGAATACGGCCTGCGCCTGGGGGAGATGTTCGATGCGATCGACCCCAATCCGCTTGGTAGCGCATCGCTCGCGCAGGTGCACCGCGCTCGTTTGGTGACGGGCGAGGACGTGGCCGTCAAGGTGCAGCGCCCCGGTGCGCAGCAGGTTATGGCACAGGACATCGATATCATCCGCTCGGTGGTGCGTATCGTTTCCAAGTTCGTCAACACCGATCAATTCGTTGACCTGCACGGCGTAGTCGAGGAGCTGTGGACCTCGTTTCGCGAGGAGACCAACTTTTTGGCCGAGGCCAAAAACCTCAACGACTTCTACGAGTTCCATAGGAGCGTTCATGGCGTGACGTGTCCTAAATCCTATCTGGACCTGTGCACCGAGCACGTGGTGGTTATGGACTACGTCGACGGCATTTCGATCGCCGATCCTGAACGCTTGGTGGCCGAGGGCTATGACTTGGAAAAGATCGGTGCCGCAATCGTCGAGGATTACTCGACGCAGGTGCTCGATGACGGCTTTTTCCATGCCGACCCGCATGCGGGAAACATTATTCTCAAGGACGGCATCGTTTACTTTATCGACTTGGGCATGGTCGGACGCATGTCGAGTCACGATCGCGGTATCGTCAAGGACATGATTTTCGCCGTGGCCGAGGGTGACGTGCCCAAGCTCAAGGATTCGCTCATGCGCTTCGCCGTGACGCGTGGCGACTCGGCTGAGCTCGATCATTCGGCCTTTTTGTCCGATCTTGACTTTATCGTGGCTGACTTTGCGGGCCTTGACCTGAAGGATCTGGATATCGGCGAGTTTTTGACCTCGCTGTTAAACCTCGCGCGCAAAAACGACGTTGAACTGCCGAGCGTGGTAACGATGTTCGCCCGCGGCATGGTGACGCTCGAGGGCCTGTTGACCGAGTACATGCCCAACGTCAACATGATCCAGATCATTCAGACGCATATCAAAAACGAAAAAAGCACTTATGCGCGCGTGCGCGACATGGGACGCGATCTTGCCGCGAGCAGCTATCGCGCGGCAAAAGGCTCGCTCGAGGCGGCCGAGTATCTTGGCCTGGCTTCGCGCATGCTCACGCGCGGTCAGCTTAAGGTGAACACGCAGATCATGAGCAGCGATAAGGCGCTGCGACAGCTGGGCGGAATTATCGACCGCATGTCGATGGCAATTGTGATTGCTGGCCTGTTTATCGGTTCGTCGGTGGTGTACTACGCGCGCATCGAGCCGGTTGTGTTTGGTATCCCGGTCATTGGCTTTATGGGCTACGTCAGCGCACTGGTGCTGGCGCTTATGCTGGGCCGCAATATCTGGCTCAACAGTCACGGCGGCAAGCACTAGAGGCCGCGACCGTCACCGCATTTTCCTATCGCAAACAATAGCTTTTACTTTGGGCTTCGCCTGCGTGCGAGGCCCTTTTGCGTGATACCATACTGACGGTAATAATCGATGGCCTAGATGGTGGTGCGGAGACGCACGAATGCGCGGTTTTCCTGCGCGTTTGGGAGAATCGGGGTGCAAGTCCCCGGCTGTACCAGTAACCGTAATTCCTCTTGGCTCGGGATGTTCGTGTCGCAGATCGGACGGCGCGCCTGAGCCGTTAAGGTTAAGTCGGATCGCCTCCCATCTTGTATGCGGCTGCGGCGTATGCCGCCGGTGTGCATAGGGCTCTGGAGGGAAGGGGACCCCGATGGGGGAACTCGAGCGCAACATGCGCGATGACGTGGGGCAGCCTCAAGGCAACGCTCCAAGTACAGACAGTAGGAGACAAATGGATATGTTTGTGGACGAGCGCCAGCGCGTCTCGCATCGCCGAGGCGCAATTGCGCGCGGCGTAGCCAAGCGCGGCCTGGTGGCATTCCTGGCCTTCGCGATGGCCTTTGGCACCACGCCGGCTCAGCTGTGGGCCGAGGGCGCCGAGGGCATTGCCGAGGCTGTGGCTCAGGCTGCGACGCCGGACGAGGGTGCAGCGCTTGCGGGCGGTGCCGCCGAGCAGAGCGGCGCCGAGGTTTCAGATTCTGGGAGCACGCCCGCAGCTAGTGCCGCCACAACAGGGGCGGCAGCTGGCGACGAAGGCTCGGCGACGGGGGAGAACCCTGCCGCGAGTGAGCAGTCTTCGACGGTAGCCGCTGACCAAGCAAGATCTGCCGCCGCGGCTGCCGTCCAGACGGAGAGCCCGACAGAAACCGGCGATGTCGCCAAGAAGCAAGTCGAGGTCTCGTTCTCGATTATCGGCACCGATGCCGACGGCAAGGCTCAGACCTGGGTGGCACCTACGCAGCTCAAGCTTGACGAGGGCGCGACGGCTGCGGATGCCTTTATTAAGCTGCAGGAGAAGACGGGCTTCAAGGCGGACTACGATCCGAACACGGCATACGGGTTCTACCTCAAAAGCATCACATCCCCGAGCGATGGCCGCACGCTTGCCTACGATCCGACGACTTATGCCTTCTGGCAGCTGTTCGTCGATGGCGCGTCTTCCTCGGTTGGCGCGAGCAGCGTCAAGCTCACCCAGGGGCAGAAGATTGAGTTTGCCTATACGGCTGGTAGCGTGTCCCCTGTCGTTAAGGACCAGGTTGCCGCTAATGTGACCGTCATTGGTCGCGATGCCCAGGGCAAGACTCAGACTTGGGTCGATAACGCGCAGTATGTGGTGACGTCCGGCTCGAGCGCACTTGACCTTACGAAGGTCGCGCTCGAGGCGAATGGCATCGACGCCGTTGCTGCGGGCTCCTTCATTCTGAGCCTTAAGTACAACGGCGTTGAGCTGGGTACGCCGTTCGATTATTCGACCTGTTGGCAGCTGTTCATCAACGGCAAGTCGAGTGACTATACGGCGGACAATGTCACCATCCATGCCGGCGATACCGTTACGTGGTTCTACGGTGGCTGGGGCGACCAGCTGCCCTCCGATTCTGTCCATGCTTCTGTTCAGGTACTTGGTAAGGACAAGGACGGCAAACAGCAGGTTTGGGCCTCGACGGGCCAGACGAGCCTCAAGGCAGGATCCACTGCTAGGGATCTGTTGGAGCAGACTGGTCTTGAACTCAAAGCTACAGAAGAGTCTTGGGGCTGGTACCTCAGGGGCATTACCTCGCCGCTTGATGGTGAGACCTATTGTGGCTCTGATGCTGCGACCAATAGCTATTGGCGCTTCTACGTAAAGGGCAAGTCCGACGTAAAGTACAAGTTCGCCGACGTTGGCGCCGGTGCCTACAAGCTCCATGAGGGTGACGCCGTCACCTTTATGTATGCTGGCGACAGCGATGCCCTTCCTGGCCAGGTTCTTGGGTCTGTCGATGTTATCGGTCCCGATGTCAACGGCAACAATACTCGCTGGGGCTCGGCAAGCAATGTTTCCCTGCCCGAAGGCTCTACGGCCCAGGACCTTATCGAAGCGGTTCTGAAGGCAAAGGGCGTTACGTACAACGGCTCCCAGAGCGGTGAGTACTGGTTCCTCAATTCCATCGACTCGCCGTTCGGAGGCAAGACGTACGGCTATGATGGTGCGACCAATAAATACTGGCATCTGTATATCAATGGAGAGCCCTCCTTACTCTGCGCCAATCAGATTACGCTCAAGAGCGACGATAAGGTTACGCTTGCCTATACCACCGACGATTCGCCCATGCCCGATCCCGACAAGATTGTCGTGGACCCGAGTGCGACGACTCCTGATTGGGATGCCGAGTGGGCCGGCTACGGCAACAGTGGCAACGGTTCGACCGTAACGGATGCCAAGACGCCTGCGCAGGCCGCTGGTCTTAAGTGGGCCTTCGATTGGAAGGCCGAGTCTGGCCAGCAGTATGCCAACTGCAGCGAGCCTGTCATTGCTAACGGTTTTGTGTACATCGCGACCGAGAACGAGCTCATTAAGATCGATTCGTCCACGGGTAAAAAGGTTGCCTCTGCGCCGCTTGCCTCCAAGGTGAGCTATACCTCTCGTCCGATCTATACCAATGGCCTTATCATCGTTCCGCTCAACGGCGGTGCGGTCCAGGCGATTACTGCGGACAAGCTGATCTGCAAGTGGCTGACGCCAGGTTTGACGGACTTGACGCAGAGCTCCTGCACCGTGGTTTCGGATGGCGAGTACGTCTATGTTGGTACGGTCGATATTTCGTATGACGAGAACTACAACGCGACCTACGGCAACGGCTCCCTGAAGCGTATCAAGATTGCCACGGGCGAAGTCTCTTGGCAGAACATTGACCCTTCCGAGGGCTATTATTGGACTGGTGCTGCGCTGACGGATAAGTACACCATTGTTCCTACGAGCGCGGGCACGCTTAAGTGCATTGATAAGACGACGGGCGATGTCGTTTCGACTATGAAGCTCGGTGCTCTCGCGAACGCCGACTGTGTCGCCGATCCGTCCAATGGTTCGACCTTCTATCAGATGACGCACGATGGAAAGCTCCATGTGATTTCGCTTTCGGCGAAGGGCGTACTAAGCGAGCAGAAGACGGTCGACCTGGGTCTTACTAATAACATGAGCGCACCGGCGGTGGCTGGCGAAAACTTGATTGTCGGCGGACAGACGGCTACTGGCTCTGCTCTGGCTCTCTATAATCTGAAGACCGGTAAGACCACGATGGTCACCGCTGCTGACGGTAAAGAACTGCCGGCCGGATTTAACGGTATTGCTGCTACTCCGCTGGTGAGTGTTCAGGGCGGCAAGACCTATGTGTACTTCACCGTTAACAGCGCGGATAGCAAGGATTACGTCAACTACTCTGCTGGTGGTGGCGTGTATCGCTATACGCTCGGCGATGCAGAGGCGACGCAGATTTATGATGCGGCTGGCCATTACCAGCACTGCGACTCTCCGGTCATTGCCGATGCTTCTGGCAACCTCTACTACATCAATGATTCGGGTACGCTGTTCAAGCTGGGGGCTGTCGAGTCTTGGACGGTTGCCTTTAATTCCAACGGCGGGTCTGCTTGCGACACTAAGTTCGTTGCTACGGCCGACGGCAAGCTGGTCAAGCCGGCCGATCCGACGCGCGATGGCTATACTTTCAGCGGTTGGTATACCGATGAGGCTTGCACGCAGGCGTATGACTTTATCGCGCCGGTGACGGCCGATCTGACGCTGTATGCCAAGTGGACCAAGAATGCTGTTAACCCTGGCGGCAATGGCGGCTCTGGCTCCAATGGCGGCAATGGTGGCGCTGGTAACGGTTCCGGTGCTGGTGCCGGCACTGGCACGGGTTCTGGCTCCGGCACGAAGGGCCAGCAGGCCGGTGGCGCTATCGCCCCGGGTCAGAAGCCGGTGACCAAGACGACAGTGTCAACCAAGACCGAGACCAAGGACAACAAGTCCGACAAGAAGGACACCGATAAGTCTGATAAGAAGGACGACAAGAAGTCTGACAAGAAGT
>CAUDZT010000034.1 GCA_958453935.1 uncultured Collinsella sp.
GCCTCCCTTTTCTCGAACCTTAATTTCAAAGTCCAAGAAATGGGATGCAGTTCAATTGTGGTGGTTTCGCATCGTGGTACCATGGTTCATATCGTTGTTTAAACGACTAAGGGAGTAGACACCATGGAAGAGGCCTATCGTCAAGCACGCAAGCGCGGCGAGCAGGGACGCCGTCGCGCCATCAGCCAAAGCGAGCACCCGTACCTTACGGACCTCGATAGCCTCGTTGCCCAGCTCCCCTTAGGTCAGCGAGAGAGCGTCGGCCTAAGGGACATTCCGCTCGAAATGGTCGTCGGCACGGTTACCAAGGGCCGTCAGTCTGCCTTTTCGTGCAACTTTATGCCCCTGTTGCCATTTAGCACCGAGTTCGCCCGCAAGTGGTCCAACCTCTATGACATCCAGGTGACCGAGGGCTATCGCGACCCCATCATCGTCACCGAGTTCATGCATCGGTTCTACGTCCAGGAGGGCAACAAGCGCGTCAGCGTCCTCAAATTCCTGGACGCCCCGACGGTTTCGGCCAAGGTCACCCGCCTCTACCCCGGCACATGGGATTCCGTCGAAAGTCGCCTGTACGGCGAGTTCTGCGCGTTTTGGCGCGTCTGCCCCCTATACGAGATCGAGTTCTCGCGCGAGGGAAGCTACGAGACGCTCGCCAAGATGCTCGGCCAGGACCTTGTCGAAAAGTGGCCACAGAAAAAGGTCGACTACCTGCGCCACACCTTCCTACTCTTTAAACGCGCCTACCTGCGCGCCGGCGGCGACCATCTGGACATTACGCCCGCCGACGCCATGCTCGTCTACCTCAACGTGTACAACCAGGACCGCCTGCTGGATACGCCGACGGACATCGTCGTAAACCGCCTGTGCAAGATTTGGCGCGAGCTGATCATTGCCGGCAAAAATGACGAGGACAAGGTCGATCTTGTCGAGGCACCGAGCGTCGATGAGGAAGAGACACCCGCCAAGTCCACCTCCGGCGTGCTCAACTTCTTTATGGGCAAGACCGTCTACTCGGCTGCCAACCCCCTGCGCATCGCCTTTATCCATGAATTCCCCTGCGTTACGTCGAGCTGGGACAGCCTGCACGACCAGGGGCGCCAGTATCTCGACGAGCACTTTGGCGGCATCGTGCGCACCGAGGCATTCGAGGACTGCCACGATCCGGACATGTTCTACGCCGCCGTGGAAACGGCTGTCAAACATGGAGACAACGTCATCTTCTCGACCTCGCACCGTCTGATGGAATACACGCTCAGGGCAGCCGTTGAGTATCCCCAGGTGCGGTTTCTCAACTGCTCTATCGGCCTTCCCCACCAAAGCGTCCGTTCGTACTTTGGCAAGATGTACGAGGCCAAGTTCCTCCTGGGCGCCCTTGCCGCCAGTATGGCGGACAACCATCGCATTGGTTACCACGCGTCCGTCTTTGCGTCGGGCGCGCTTAGCGAGATCAACGCCTTTGCGATTGGCGCCTCGCTGCTCGACCCCCGCGCGCAAATTATCCTGACCTGGGGCGATGTGCCCGCCGGCGGTCTTGCCGAGGCCATGTGCCGCGAAGGCGTGAGCGTTATGACCGGCGCTGACATGTCCAAGTCGCTCGAAGACCCTACGGCCTACGGACTCCACCGCCTGGTCGATGGCAAGGTCGTCGGCATCGCCATGCCGGTATGGAACTGGGGCCGATACTACGAGCTTATCGTGCGAAGCCTGCTGCACGGCACCTGGGATGAGACCAGTGACGACAGCCAGGTTCGTGCCGTCAACTACTGGTATGGTATGAGCTCGGGCATCATCGACATTCGCTACGCTCCGGGCCTGCCCTATCAGACGCGCAAGCTTGTTCAGCTGCTCCGCAATGGCATCGTCGAGGGCTCCATCAATCCATTTGGCGGCGAGCTCCATAGCCAAGACGGCGTGGTGCAGATCGAGGGCTTTCCCCCACTGCCGAGCACGCAAATCGTCGAGATGGACTGGCTGGCCGACAACGTGGTGGGCACCATTCCACAACTCGACGATGAGCCGAAAGTCCGCGCCCTATGAAGATCCTTGCCATAGCCGATACCGAAGAGCGATGCCTATGGGAGTGCTTTCGCAAGGAGCGCTTTGAGGGTGTCGACCTGATTTTGTCCGCTGGCGATCTGGATCCGGACTATCTTGAGTTTTTGGTCACGGTCATCAACAAACCGCTTATCTACGTACGCGGCAACCACGACGACCGCTATGCACGTCATGCACCGGGCGGATGTATTTGTGTCGAAGACACCGTGTACGTGTATCGCGGCGTCCGCATTGCGGGGCTTGGCGGCTCCATGCGCTATCGAGACGGTGCCAACATGTATACCGAGCGCGAGATGGCCAGGCGTGTGCGCAAGCTGTCCCGCAAAGTGAGGATGGTCGGCGGCTGCGACATTCTACTGACCCATGCACCCGCCGCCGGCGTGGGCGATCTGGATGATCTGCCGCATCGAGGATTCGAATGCTTTAACACAGCACTCGAATCCTGGAATCCCGACTACATGGTGCACGGGCATGTGCACCAATGCTATGGTCGCGACTTTCAACGCAAACGTCAGCACGCATGCGGGGCAACGATCATCAACGCCTGTGGCTATACGCAGTTTGAGCTGGACGAAGCGAGCTACCCCATCCGTGGCTGGCAGGCAGCCTGGCTCAATTCGCAAACCATGCGCCGCGAGCTCAAGCGCCACGAGGCAATCGAGTCTTCAACCGCCAGAACCCCCTGGTAACTGCCAACAACCACCACGAAGGGGATAGGCACCTTTATGGTGGTTTTGCTGACTCGTCCGACCTGTCCATCACGGTGCTTGTGTAATTAACGAGAACACTCATTGTTTTGTAAGGACGGCGCTCACGTGCCGTCTTTTTTTGTCAACTTATGCAGTCTCGACCGTGTTGTATGTAGAGGGACCTCGCGAGACGCCTTCCCTATATCCACCACGACCAATTGGAGGTGACACTATGCCTGCACGCCGTAACCGCAATAGCACGCTCCGATGCGATGCCGATCAGATCGAGCGGGAAGCAAAGCGCTTGGTCGACACGTATTCCGACCTCATCCTTCGATTGTGCTATTCGGCCCTTGGATCCGCTGACGACGCTCAAGACATCTGCCAGGACACGCTGATCAAGATTCTCCAACGCACTCAACCGTTCGACTCGCTCGAACACGAACGTGCTTGGGTGATCCGAGTCGCACTGAACGCATGTCGCGATATCGGCCGTACGCACGCGAATCACCCGGTTGTCGACCTCGATTCGCTCCCCGATTTCTGCGCACCCGTAACACATACCGAGCAAGAATTCGCGCAACGCGACTGCGCCATTCTTTCCGCTGTCACGGCCCTGCCTCAAGCACAGCGCATCGCCATCTTTTTGCACTACTACGCAGGCATGAGCATCAGGGAAATCGCAGACGCCGTTCACGCGACGCCAGCTGCAACCGCCCAGCACCTTAGCCGCGGACGTGCGTCACTTCGGCTTTCCTTGAAAGGAGACCACAATGACTACGAATTCGAATGACTATCGCCACGCCCTGGAGCACATTTCGTTTACCGATAATGCGAAGCAGCACATGGCAAACTCGATTGCTCAGTCCGTCGCCTCGAGCGATGCGGCGACCGCTCAAAGCAACTTTAATGGCACGCGACGCAAGCCGCGCATCGCCCGCCATCCCGTAAGAACAGTCGCTCGCATTGCCGCTGTAACGGCAGTCCTCGCTATCGTCATTGGAGGCGCTGGCACGGCTATGGCAACAGGCGTCCTGCCGCTTCCTTCTGACATGCTTTCCGACATCTTTGACGGACCTGCTTCTCAAACCGAGATCATCGACCGTATTGGCCGGCCCGTCGGTGCTAGCTGCTCCAACAACGGAGTCACCGTGACCGCCGACGCCATCATGGGCGACAAGGATATGGTTACCATCGCCTATACGCTTACGTTCGACGATCCCGCTGCCCTGAAAAAGCTTTCCGAGCCGGGCGAGAACGGAACTATCGCCGGAAGTGTCGATGGAAACGTATACGTTGATGGCGAGCATGGCGGCCAAGGCCAATCATGGCTCATTGACAAGAACCCCAATGACTCCAGCATTCAATACTTTGCACAGTTCAGCGTTGAATCACCCGGCCTTATGGGCAGGACCGTCCGCACGCATATCAACTCTCTCGTTGTGCCACGTGCTGGCAAAGAGCTTCCCGAGTATAAGAAAATACTTACGGGCCCATGGGATCTTAAGTTCCAGCTGAATTACGAAGATACATCCGTTACGATTCCCGCGCCCAAATCGGTCAACTTTAACGGCACCAAGGCGACGATTCAAGAGGCCACCGTATCCTGCGTTGGCGTTTCAGTCCGCTACAACATAGATCGTTCCATCGAACACGACAACAACAGCGGCAAGATGTCTCAAAACATGGAGGAGTCTATGGATGCCGTTGGCAACATACCCCTCATCGTGACGTTCAAAGACGGTCATGTTGAGGACGCAACCAGCCACAGCGGCTATTTCGCAAATAAACTGGATAACGGCACCACTGATGTCCACAAGACCTGGCCGTTCTCGCAAGTTTGTGACACAGACAAGATTGCAAGCGTACAAATTGGCGATACGGTCATTCCCATGAATTCGTAACGCTACGCGGCTCGTATATGCACCCGGTTCCGCACTTCGCGTCTAAAGATGCGCTGTCATCGAGCAGCGTGAGCGCAAGGCCGCCCGTATGGTCGGCTGGGAACACCTCGTTGCGCTAAAAACCACCACGAAGGGGACCGGCACCTTTGTGGTGGTTTTGCTGACTCGTCCGACCTGTCCCAACGGTTTGTCTCAATCTGTAACAGGTAGGGCCCAAATAATCGGTTAGCTGTTACAGATCGAGACAGACCACGGATGCTCGGCCGAAAATCTCAATCTGTAACAGGTAGGAACGATTTTGCCCCTTAGATGTTACAGATTGAGATATTTGACAGCTTGAATCGGCATCGCCTACAGCGCGGCGACGACCTTGTCGCCCATCGTCGTGGTGCCGAGGATCTTATCTGCCGGGGTGTTGACATCGGCGATGTCACGGGTGCGCCAGCCCTCGTCGAGCACGCGCGCCACGGCGCTCTCGATCCACGCGGCTTGCTCGCCCATGTCGAGCGCGTAGGTCAGCAGCATCGCCACCGACAAGATTTGAGCCAGCGGATTGGCCACGCCGAGCCCCGCGATGTCAGGAGCGCTGCCAGCGCTCGGCCCAAACAGCGATACGCCATCATCCAGCGAGGCAGAGGCAAGCATACCGAGCGATCCGGTAATCTGAGCCGCCTCATCGGACAGGATGTCGCCGAACATGTTCTCCGTCACCACGACGTCAAAGTCTGCCGGTCGACTGATGAGCTGCATGGCGGCGTTGTCGACGAGCAGGTCCTCAAGCTCCACGTCGGAGTACTCCTCGTCTTGCACGCGATGCACGATCTCGCGCCACATGCGGCTCGTCTCCAGCACGTTGCGCTTATCAACGCTCGTCACCTTGCCGCGACGTTTGCGCGCCGCCTCAAATGCCTGGCGCGCAATGCGCTCAATCTCGTACTCGCGATACTCCATCACGTCGACCGCACGCTGACCGGCCGCACCCGCAGCGCCCGCGCAGGTCACGGATGCGGGCGCCAAAGTCCCACGGCATGTTGTAGCCCATCGTATCGGGGATGTTCACGACCGTGGCACCGGCCTTTACGGCCGCCTCGATAATGCGCACCAGAAACTCCTGATCGGAGCGGCCGGCATCCTCGGCATAAAACTCAACATCGTCAACGAACTTGCGAGCATGTTTGACGGCATGGATCGCTCACTCAATTGCCCTTTCCTCAGTCATATGGAGCTTGTCGCGCAGGTGACTGGTGCTCACACCCAGCCCTGTATGGATACGGGGCCTCTGGGCCGTTTTGAGCGCCTCTGCAGCCACTTCGATATCCCTGTCGACAGCGCGCGTCAGGCCGCATACCGTGCATCGGTCGCCCGCAATCTTGCCAATCTCCTGTACGGAGCGAAAGTCACCAGGACTCGAGATGGGAAAGCCCGCCTCGATAACGTCCACGTTCATGCGCACCAGCTGGCGGGCGATGAAGAGCTTTTCCTCGGTATTCATGCTGGCGCCCGGCGACTGCTCACCGTCGCACAGGGTGGCGTCAAAGATTGTGATTTTGCGGCTTATATGTTCCTCCTGATTGACCGTTTTATGACAGATGGCTTTCAGGAGAGAGAGAAGGCCTAGAGATAGAAAAATACCCGTGTCGCTCATCACGCCTGAAAGCGGCAGACGATAGCGCACCCGGGTACAACAAATCGTTATAGCGAGATTACAACCCTAGCGCGCTATCCAATCTAGTAGCGCTAGGCCTAGGAGCTGTTGCGTGTTCTTAAACATGTTGGGCTCCCTTCGGCCTCGGGTAGTACTACATCGCGCTAAAGTACAACACAAGTAAAACCACCACAAGGGTGCCTGTCCCCTTCGTGGTGGTTTCGTTGACTCAAAAGCAAGAGACCCGGTCCTGCACGAGGCAGAACCGGGTCTCTTTAGCAATGCTTGCTTTGCTCAGGCAGTAACTGTTAGTTACTCAGCCAGGAAGTCGCGCTGGATAGCGGGATCGACCTTGACGCCAGGGCCCATGGTGGAAGACACGGAGATGGACTTGACGTACTTGCCCTTAGCAGAAGAGGGCTTGACGCGCAGGATCTCGGTGTACAGGGCAGCGTAGTTCTCGACGAGCTGCTGCTCGGTGAAGGACTTCTTGCCCAGGGGCACGTGGCAGATGCCGTAGCGGTCGGCGCGGTACTCAACGCGGCCAGCCTTGAGCTCGGAGACCATCTTGGCGACGTCCATGGTCACGGTGCCGAGCTTAGGGTTCGGCATGAGGCCACGGGGACCAAGGATCTTACCGATGCGGCCAACCTTGGCCATCATGTTCGGCGTAGCGATAGCAGCGTCGAAGTTGATCTCGCCCTTCTGGATCTGGGCGACGAGCTCGTCGGAACCGATGATGTCGGCGCCGGCAGCCTCGGCCTCACGGGCCTTCTCGCCCTCGGCGAAGACGGCAACACGAACGGTCTTGCCGGTGCCGTGGGGCAGGGAGATGGAACCACGGATGTTCTGGTCAGCCTTACGAGTATCGATGCCCAGACGGAAGTGGGCCTCGACGGTCTCGTCGAACTTGGCGGTGTCGAGCTCCTTAATGAGCTTGGCAGCCTGAAGGGGGGTGTAGAGCGTGGCGCGGTCGATCTTCTCGGCAGCGGCGTTATAGCTCTTACCATGCTTAGCCATGTGCATTACCTCCTGTGGTTAAACGGGCGTGAGCCCTCCCACATCGTATCGTGTGCCCTATTGCACACATTTAACGGGCGCCCCGGCGGGAGCACCCGTCATTACCTAAAGAAATCGCTACTCAGCGATGGTGACGCCCATGGAACGGGCGGTACCGGCGATGATCTTCTTGGCGGCGTCAATGTCGTTGGCATTGAGGTCCGGCATCTTGATCTCGGCGATCTTGGTGAGCTGCTCCTGGGAGAGCTGACCGACCTTGTCGGCCTGGGGCTTAGCGGAACCAGACTTGAGGTTCAGCTCCTTCTTGATGAGGTGAGCCGCCGGCGGGGTCTTGGTGATGAAGGAGAAGGACTTGTCCTCGTAGACAGAGATCTCAACGGGGATGATGTCGCCCTTCTTGTCCTGCGTCTCGGCGTTAAAGGCCTGGCAGAACTGCATGATGTTCACGCCAGCAGCGCCCAGGGCGGGGCCGACGGGAGGAGCGGGGTTAGCTGCACCAGCAGGAATCTGGAGCTTAATGACGTTGGCAACCTTCTTCTCAGCCATGGTCATTCCTTTCGAATCACGAGTGTGAAGTACTTGCTATATCGTAAGCACGCACGTGTTAGAAGCACTCCTGAGATGAGCAGTCACAGAAGAAGCACGCTCGCGCGAACGGACGAAAACTTAAGCGATGACAGCGACCTGGTTAAAGTCGAGCTCGACCGGCGTCTCGCGGCCAAAGATCATCAGCGTGACCTTGAGCTTGCCGGCCTCGGTGTTAACCTCGGAGACCTTGCCATCAAAGTCGGTAAGCGGGCCATCGGTGACGCGGACGGACGTGCCGACCTGAATATCAACCGAGGTGCGCTTGGGCGAATCGCCCTTACCGGGACGACGAGTCATCTTGTTGTACTCGTCACGGGAAAGCGGAGCGGGCTTGCCGTTGCCGCCTAGGAAACCGGTGACGCCGGGCGTGTTGCGAACACACGTCCAAGCATCGTCATCCATCTCCATGCGGACCAGGACATAACCCGGGAAGATCTTGGAATCCTTGGTCTCGCGCTTGCCACCCTCTTTGATCTCGGTGACGCGCTCCATAGGAATCTCGATATCAAAGATACGGTCCTGCATGCCCATGGTCTCGATGCGATGCTCGAGATCGGACTTAACGCGGTTCTCGTATCCAGAGTAAGTGTGAACGACGTACCAACGCTTAGACATGGTTTAGCCCCTCAATCCAGAGAACAGAGCAAGAGCCTCGCCAAAGCCAGCATCGAGCAGAGCGATGACGACGCCGACGACGATCAGAGAAGCGCAAACGACGACCGAGTAGTTCACGAGCTCCTTCTTATCGGGCCACGTGACACGCTTCATCTCGGACTTCACCGAAGCGAAATACTTCTTGATGCGGGCGAAGAAACCAGGCTTCTCGTTCTTCTTAGACTTCGCAGCCTTCTCGCTCTTCTTGGCAACGGCCTTCTTGGCCTCAACCTTGGAGTTGGCGGCAGCGTTGTTGGCAGGCGCCTGCTGCTGTGCCTTCTTCTTGTTCTTCTTGTTGGCCATTTGGGTTACCTCCGCGCAATGCGCTTATACATGAGTAAACCGTAAGCCCCCAAGTGGGAGCTTACGGAATAATGACTGGCACGCCAGGAAGGACTCGAACCCTCAACACTCGGTTTTGGAGACCGATGCTCTACCAATTGAACTACTGGCGTATATGACTAGAGACTAGCGAGTCTCTTTGTGCAGCGTGTGGTGACGGCACCAGGGGCAATACTTCTTGATCTCCATACGATCAGGCATGGTCGACTTGTTCTTGGTGGTCGTATAGTTGCGGCGCTTGCACTCAGTGCACGCAAGAGTAACTAGAGTACGCATGTATCCTGAACCTTTCATTTCCGCCCCGTACGGGCACGAGTTGTTACTTTATCAGCTCCACGTAAGTGCTGTCAATGAAAACCTCGAGTCAATTGGTTCTCGGTGGATCCATTCATATTTGGAACACATCAATGAAGCCATCGAGATCTAATCGACGGTGCATCCAGGACCATTATCGATCCTCTCGACACCAGCAACGGCTGAATATCCATTGCAGAAAAGAACCCGGCACCCATATAAGTGCCGGGTTCTCTAAGTCAACTATCAGAGAGCTAATTTACTCAATGATCGTGGAGACGATGCCCGAACCGACGGTGTGGCCACCCTCGCGGATAGCGAAGCGCAGGCCCTCCTCCATGGCGATCGGGTGGATGAGGTCGCCCTCGATGGTGATGTGGTCACCAGGCATAGCCATCTCGGTGCCCTCGGGGAGCTTGACCGTACCGGTAACGTCGGTGGTACGGAAGTAGAACTGAGGACGATAACCATCGAAGAACGGGGTGTGACGGCCGCCCTCCTCCTTGGTCAGAACGTAGATCTCGCCGGTGAACTTGGTGTGCGGGGTAACCGAACCGGGCTTGCAGAGAACCTGGCCGCGCTCGATGTCCTCACGCTTGATGCCACGGAGCAGCAGACCGACGTTGTCGCCAGCCTCGCAGAAGTCCATGGACTTACGGAACATCTCGATACCGGTAACAACGGTGTTCTGGGTATCCTTGATGCCGACGATCTCGACGGGCTCGTTGAGCTTGAGCTCACCGCGCTCGACACGGCCGGTAGCAACGGTACCACGGCCGGAGATGGTCATAACGTCCTCAACGGCCATCAGGAACGGGAGGTCGTTGTTACGAGCAGGCGTCGGGATGTACTCGTCGACAGCGTTCATGAGCTCGCGAATGGCGTCCATCCACTTGGCGTCGCCCTCGAGAGCGCCCAGAGCGGAACCACGGATGACGGGGATGTCGTCGCCGGGGAAATCGTACTCGGAGAGGAGCTCACGGGTCTCCATCTCGACGAGGTCGATGAGCTCGTCATCGTCAACCATGTCGCACTTGTTCAGGAAGACGACGATGTAGGGAACGCCGACCTGACGGGCGAGCAGGATGTGCTCGCGGGTCTGAGCCATGGGGCCGTCGGTAGCGGCGATGACCAAGATAGCGCCGTCCATCTGAGCAGCACCGGAGATCATGTTCTTGACGTAGTCAGCGTGGCCCGGGCAGTCAACGTGAGCGTAGTGACGGGAAGCGGTCTCGTACTCGACGTGGGAGACGGAGATCGTAATGCCGCGCTCGCGCTCCTCGGGAGCCTTGTCGATGTTCTCGAACGCAGTGAAGTCAGCCTTGCAGCCCTCGGTCTCGGAGAGAACCTTGGTGATGGCAGCGGTCAGCGTGGTCTTGCCGTGGTCGACGTGACCAATGGTGCCGATGTTAACATGCGGCTTAGTGCGCTCAAACTTCTCTTTGGCCATAAAGCCCTCCTCTAAACAGGTCGTCCCCGGACGGGACTTTGCCTTTATACCATAGTGGCCTCTCAACATACTATTGAGAAGCCACCGTGTTACCTATGGTAGCGGTGACTGGATTCGAACCAGTGACGCCACGGGTATGAACCGTGTGCTCTAACCAACTGAGCTACACCGCCGGATGGAGCCTGCAACCAGACTTGAACTGGTGACCTCTTCGTTACCAACGAAGTGCTCTACCGACTGAGCTATACAGGCACTTGACGGGTGGGAGCTATAGGATTCGAACCTATGTAGGCAGAGCCAACGGGTTTACAGCCCGTCCCCATTAACCACTCGGGCAAACTCCCAATCGTTCAAGTATCCGCAGGTCCTTTGGTCTTTTGGACCGCCGCCCCCACGAACGAAAAAGATAATACGATGCAACCTTGGGGGCTGTCAACGAAAACCTCTAGATACACGGTTCCGGGCGTATCTATATAGCCGTGACCTGCGGTTTTATTGAGTTTGGATATGAAGGACGGTGGTTTTGGATACAGAGGTGACATTTCCCAAGGTAACACTTTGGCGTAGTGGAGTACACCTTCAGGATCGAACTTCGATAACAGCCTATTTGCACCTATATATAGGTCGAGATCGGGCTTCCGTGGCAGATTCGAGCGTGGATTTTCTTCCGTTTGAAATCGAGCGTGGATAATCTCCCACTATTGGCGTGCCCCCAAGGCCAAAGTGGCAGATTATCCACGATCATTCACTAAGCGGGAGAACTATAGAGCCGCAACTACTCGGGCCAGGCCAAAGTAGACCCATAGAGCGGCTCCCCCTTGGTGCAGGGGTAGCGACTCAAGTAACACGACGATAGCAAGTCGAAGAAATAAGTCATGGCATATTTCGAATAAACGCCGAGTCGGTCAATTCCGTTTCCCGCATTACCAAGACGATATACACGGTCAAAAGACCTCGATTTGTCATCGTTGCTAAACGCAGTAATTAGAATCTTCCTGCCCGAACGGCAATCAAGATACTCACGCGCCTGTGACGCAAATAGCCCGGAGACCGATACGAGAATTATCAATGACTGCGAAGCGTCTCCCATGTTTTTCAATTCCGCGACGTTAGCCCCAGCAACTATGCGAACTATCTTGCCCGCATAAAACATTTCCTGCTGAAATCGTACGAGATTGGCGCTTACATTATTGGTGCACCAGATTTCAACGTTTTTATGGCCATCAATTTCGTCGGCAAGGTGCTTAATAGCGATATCGGACACGCCGCTTTCAACCTCAGCGAACATCTCGATCATGCGAACGTCGAGCTCTGCCCTGTACTCCTCGTAGCCAAATTCCTCCTCTCGATGGCTTAAGTCGCTTGGAAAGACTGATTGAGTAAATGATTCTTTCAAATCGCTAAGAGACTGGTAGCCCAATCGATTGCAGAAACGACGAACAGCGGAACGGGTCACGAATGCATCGCGGGTTATTGCGGCAACATTGATTTCGCTCGAACGCCTAATGTGAGCGATGAGATATCGAGCGATGGCGGCATCGTTTGACCCAAACTCGCTGTTGATGATGGAGCTAATGCGATTGAGCACATCGAAGTCATTGATATTCACGTGATCCCTCTTTCCGCTCTCCTCGATATTATGGTTCATTTATTGAATCAAACAGCTTTGGTCGTTCTCCTATGATTCAAATCAGTTGACGTCATCTTAATCGTAATTCCGTCACACGTATCCACCGTGTTGAATGATGGAAAGGGGATTCATGGGCAACGTGAACAACATGCCGTTTCTCTGGGGTTCCGCCACGGCGTCTTATCAGTGCGAGGGTGCCTGGAACGAAGACGGCAAAGGCCTCGGCGAGTGGGATTTCTTTAACCACACAAGCAATAAGAACATCAACCATGTTGACGGTGATGTATCTTGCGACTTCTACCATCGCTATGAAGAAGATATCCGCATGATGAAAGAAGGCGGACAAAACACCTATCGCTTCTCTCTTTCATGGAGTCGAATCATCCCCACGGGTATCGGCGAAGTGAATGAAGAGGGTATCGATTTTTATAATCGAGTCATTGATTGCTGCCTCGAAAATGGCATAGAGCCCAACGTTACGCTGTTCCATTACGATCTGCCATTCACGCTTGCTTGCAAAGGCGGATGGCTGAACAACGACATGGCAGAGTGGTTCTGCAAATACGCCAAGATTTGCTTTGAGCGCTTTGGAGACCGCGTCAAAATCTGGGCTACCGTTAACGAGCCGCATTTCTACAGCTACTGCGTAAACATGTTGGGCAACTATCCCCCCAATCGATCGCTCGACGTTCAGTCGTACATGCAGTTTCAATACAACCTGATGCGCGCAAGCGCACTCGCAGTCCGAGCATATCGTCAAATGGGCTACGACGGCATCATCGGCGCCGTCCACGATGGCGGCGTTGTCGAACTCGACCCGGCAACCGAGCACCCTGATGACGTATTTCGATACGCAGACTTTTTCGCCAATCGCATGATTCTGGCACCAGCGCTTCAGGGTCAACTGCCGCCAGAAATGGACGAAATCCTTGAAAAACTTGGCGTCTCGCTCTATCGATCCCCAAATGACGTAGAAGAATTCAGAGACGGTAAAGTCGATTTTATTGGACTCAACGTGTATTGCCGAGAGTATGTAACCGACTGGCACGGTGGAGAGCTTGCCGTTTCGGCGAACAATAAGGGCGGTTCGAGCAAAAAAGTCGAAGGAAAATGCATTGCGCCCTTGTTTGAAAGCGCCCGCGACAGCAATGTTCCCCGCAATAAATGGGGCCGCGAAATACTCCCAAGTTGCATGTATTCAACCATCATGGATGTCCACGAGCGCTATGACGCGCCCCGCATCTTTATTACGGAAAACGGACATGGCGCCTATGAGCAACCAGACGCAGACGGAATGATCCACGATGATGACCGCATCGAGCTTCTGGGCCAGTTCATCGAGCACATGATGAGGGCTAAGCGCGACGGCGCGCGCGTTGAGGGCTACTACCTCTGGTCGACGATGGATCTGTATAGCTGGATCAACGGCTACGAAAAACGATACGGACTTGTCCATATCGACTTCGAGAACAATTTAGAGCGCACCCCCAAAAAGAGCTGGTATTGGTACCGAGACCTTATCTCGAAATATCAGGAGCAGGAAGGCTAGGAGAAAGAGATGAAATATCAGGCAATGTCCGAAACAGTCCTAAAGGCTGTTGGCGGCAAAGAGAACATTACATCGGTAACTCATTGTGCGACGCGCCTTCGCATCGACGCACGAGACACCTCGATCATCGATCTCCAGCTCGCCAAATCGGCCGATCAGGCGCTCGGGGCAGTAGTCAGCGGTGGCCAGCTTCAGGTGATCATCGGCCCCAACGTCACCGAGGCTTACAACGACTTCCTCGACTTCGCGGGAATCGAAGTCGGCGGCGGCGCGGTTGCCGACGATGCCCAAACCGCCAAGGATCTTGCAGAGGGTATCAAAAGCGGCAACACTGCCATGAGCCTGGTTGAGAAATTCGGAAATGTCTCCGCACAGGTATTCATGCCCATCGTCCCGGCGCTCATCGTAGGCGGACTCATTCTTTCGATTAAGAATCTCCTGGTCAATTATTGTGGATTGAGCACCGATAGCGGAACTGCTCAGGTTCTGCTGGCGATCTTCAGCGCCTCATTTAGCTTCCTGCCCGTTTACCTAGGCTACCAGCTCGCCGCTGTCATGAAGATGCAGCCTATCATGGGCGCGCTGCTGGGCGCAATCATGATTAGCTCGTCTATTAGCGGTGCTGAGGGTCTCGACTTTCTTGGCATCCCCATCCCGACGAATGACTACTCGAGCACGGTGGTGCCAATCGTACTGGGCGTTGTGTTCATGTACTTTGTTGATCGCGGTCTTCAGAAAATCATCCCGGACGTTACCAAACTGTTCTTGAAGCCGCTACTCACCATGTTTATCGTCGTGCCTGTTGAGCTGATTATCCTCGGCCCCGCCGGCAGCATGATGGGCTACGCGCTGAGTGATGCCGTCACGTGGCTCATGGATAACGTGGCATTTATCGCTACTCCAATCCTTGCAGCCCTTAACCCCTATTTTGTCATGCTCGGTCTTGATAAGGCCTACATCGCAATCGAAGTTACGAGCTTGGCGCAGCTCGGCTGGGCGCCCATCATCTTTGGCTTCATCTCAAACCTCTGCATTGGCGGCACGAGTCTCGCCTTGGCAACTGCAATGAAAGGCAACAAGGAGAAGAGGGGTATGGTCACCACGGTTGCCGTCACCGCACTCTGCGGCGTAACTGAGCCCGCGTTCTACGGCTGTCTCATCGAGCGTCCCCGCCTGCTTGTCGGCACGGCAATCGGCGCCCTCTGCGCGGGACTCCCCGCAGGTATCTTCGTCCTGAAGGAGTATGTTGCGGGAGCATGCCCCGGCCTTCTTTCGGCGCTGATTTTTATCGCTCCCGATGGATCCATGGGCAACTTCGTACTGGCGTGCGTTGTCGCCGTCATCGCCATCGTCGTCTCGTTCATCGCTGCACGCGTGATCATCAAGAAGAACCCCAACTATATTGAGTAAATGCCCGCTGTTTGCATTGGGGACATCCTCGGCAGACCATTAGCAAGAACCCAAGAAGTCCCTTAGGAGCTCGATTAATCCATTCGGATTCCTGAGGCACAAACGACCCCGATTCCACAATGAAATCGGGGTCGTTGTTTCTAAAGCCGTCGATAGACAATCGGTGTTTACCTTAGCTCCCTATCCAAGTTAATTATCCACGCTCGTTCTCCGGTCGGGAGATTTTCTTCTCTCTCGTGTCCAGAAATCCACGCTCGAGCAGGACATCCAGGACCGTACCTGCCCTTGTCTCGATCTGTAACAGCAGGAGACCTATTCCGCTTCTACATGTTACAGATCAAGATATTCCTAAAACACCCTAAGTTTCATCTCAATCTGTAACAGTTAGATGCCAAATATCGGTCTTGGTGTTACAGATTTAGACAAACTGGAGGACGAGACAAACCAAAAACGGGATGGGCGCTGACCCAATGGCGCACCACCTAAATAGAAACGGGCCCTGTCCCACAAGGAACAGAGCCCGAAACTCTCATGGAGCCAGTGACAGGAATCGAACCTGCAACCCACTGATTACAAATCAGTTGCGCTACCGTTGCGCCACACTGGCACACTTGGCGCTTTCGCGCGAAGCCAGTTAAGAATAATGGAATTGCGGACGGGGCGCAACAGGCCGCACGGCGTTATACAAATATGCAAAATCCAGCAACAGCGCGTACCAGGCCCGTTCATTTCTGTCAGTGCGCCCTCAATCTTAAAACTATTCGCCAGAACGAATAGTTTTAATTACAATTGGCTATATAAAACTATTCGTTCTGGCGAAGGGTTTCGCGATGCTTACTACCAAGGAAGCCGCCGAGCTGCTCGGCATCACTCCGCGCAGGGTGCAGGAGCTCATTAAGAACGGCGCGCTGACCGCCCGCAAGGCTTCTGGTGTATGGCTCATCGACAAAGACAGCGTCGCCACTCGACTCCGTTCCGTGACCAAAACGGGAGGACGTCCCCGCCGCGGCCATGGTAAGAGCGAGATCGCATTCACCCTCATGAACCGCACGCACGAAGTCGCCCAGCTGGTCTACAGCACATCGCGAAAAGACTTTACCCACATCGGCGCCGACATCGATTACGCCCACGCCCCTATTGGGGTATTTGGCCCCAATAGCCCCATATCGCTCGACTCCTTCCGCATCTGGTGGCGCGGCCGCGGTATCCCGCTCGCACGCATTGGGCTAGCCTCCCTGCTTGCAGAAGCCGCAGTCGATGTTCCCGATGAACTCGTACAGCGAAATCTTGGCCTCTCCTTATCCGACCAGTATTGGATTAGGCCCCAAGGTTCCGGTCTCGCCTGGGAGGATATCAACTTCTTCAATAACGCCTTTGATGACGTCTCGCTGTCCATTGCACCCTTTGCCCCAGAGGGAAAAGCGGCTGCCGCAAAGCCCGATAACACCTCGGACGGCAATCTTCAAAAGTACTGGACGTGCGAGGGCGAGCGTCGAATTCTGCATAAGGCAGGAGCGCACCTGAACCAGGAACCTTATAACGAGCTGGTAGCGACCGCGCTCCACCGTCGCATCCTAAACGCCTGCGATTATGTACCTTACTCGCTCGAGGGCACGGGTACTTCCGCCCTGAGCACATGCGATGTCTTCTTAACTGATGAAGAAGAGTATGTTCCTGCGTTCTATGTAAACCAGCACGCAAACGCAGATGAACGGCTAACCGACTACGAGCGATATGTAGCAAACTGCGAGGAGTTCGGGGCGACAGGCGTCAAGGATGCCCTTGACCGCATGATCGTGTGCGACGACATCATCGCCAACTACGATCGTCATTGGCGCAACTTCGGCCTCGTGCGAAACGTCAACTCACTAATCTGCAGACCAGCCCCCATCTTCGATTCGGGCTCATCGCTCTGGTGCAACATTTCTCTTGAGGAGCTTAGGGCGGGAGAGCACAGTTTTACCAGCGCGCAGTTTCATTCAAGCCCCGCCAAACAAATGCTGCTCGTCGAGGACATGGGCTGGTTCGATGGAGACAAACTCAAAGGCTTTGTCGACGAGGCAATCGAGATTCTGTCTAAAAACGATGCCCTAGCAGCGAGACTACCCTATCTAAAAGAGGCGCTAACGTGGCGCCTCGAAAGAATGATCGACATCGCTGAATGGAGTTAGCAAGGCAGCATTGCCCCGCCAACTCCCCTACCGTCCGCGCAGGGCCTTGAGCTTGGCCAGGGCATCGGGGCTCAGGCGGCTGCCCAGAGTCATCTTGATCTGCGGAGCTTCCTCTGCCTCGTGAACGTCGTTATCGATCTGTTTGATCTCGTCCACCAGCATACGGCTCGAGATGCGCGTGACGCCCTTGCCCATGACGACAGCCTGGATCGTGCCGTCACTCGATACCACGGAGCACGCGCGGCCTTCCTCGCGTGCCTCGATGCAGAGCTTCTGCACCACGGTATCGGCAGAGACGCCCGTCGGCGAAAACTCGATGCGCACGCCGCGGGCCGGCAGATTGGGGCGCTCGCTGGAGATATTGCCCGCGCCGTCAAACACGATTACGGCCTCGTAGCGGCCCTGGGCAAAGGCGGCGACGTCGTTGATGAGGGCGGTGCGCGCCATATCGTGAACGTCGCTGGAATACGGATCGTCGGAATGGTCGTACACGAGCTTTTCGTAGCGCGGCGTGCAGTGGATCACGTTGTAACCGTCGACCACCAGCAGCTCGGGCTTGTTGGAGTGCACCGTCGAGACCGGGTCGGCGATGGCCTGCGCAAACGCATTGCCGCCCACGCCATAGGTCGCGGCCGAAACAATCGGCTTGGCCGAGCCCTCGCCAAAGCGCTTGGCCTTGGACTTGGCGCGGTTCTTTTTGGACATGCGCTACTCCTCCCCCATGAGCTCGCCGGCGTTGCGGCGCAGCCACTCAAAGCACAGCGCCGTGGTCGCCTGGGCAACATTGAGGCTCTCGGTCATGCCGCGCTGGGGAAGCTTGGTCAAAAAGTCGCATTTCTCGAGCACCAGGCGCGAGATGCCGTCGCCCTCGGAGCCCATGACGAGCGCCACGCGGCCCTCGAAGGGAGCATCCCAGCAACTGCCTTCGGCGTGCTCGGAGGCACCGCCCACCCAAAAGCCAGCGGCCTTAAGATCGTCGAGCGCACGGGCGATGTTGGGCACCTGCGCGATAGGCAGATGCATGACGGCGCCGGCTGAAGTCTTGTAGCTGCCCACGGTCACGCCGGCGGCGCGCTTGTTGGCAATGATGACGCCCGCCGCGCCCACGACCTCGGCGGAGCGCACGATCGCACCAAAGTTGCCATCGTCGGTCACATGGTCGAGCACGACGACGAGCGCCGGTCCGTCACCCGCGCGATCGAGGATATCGGCGACATCAGCATAGGGGAAATTGCCCACCTCGAGCGCAATGCCCTGGTGAGCGCCATGGCTCGACAGCGCATCGAGCTGCGTGCGCGGCACATACTTAATGCGGACGTCCGCGGCGTTGAGGTCGTCGACCAGGCGCGACAAGGCGGCATCGCGCTCCCCGCCCTCGGCGATGAGCGCGCACTTGACGGGAAAGCCGGTACGCAGTGCCTCGGCGGCAGCACGACGACCTTCGATAAACTCGCCCTTGGGAACCTGAACGTTGTCGCGGTTGCGATCTCGCTGCGAACGCGCAGCCTGGGCTTGGGAGCGCTCGCGCTGGCCCTTGGGAGTGGCAGCGCGGTCGTTGCGGCGAATCGGACGCGAGCCAGAAGCAGCCTGCTTGCCTCCACGCGGTGCACGTTTGCGATTGTCGGCCATAAAACGGCCTCCTTAAATAGATAACGAACAAGAATCGACCGTCCGAGCCACGGCACCTTGCCTTTCAATCGTTGGGCATGACCACCAGGTCTATGCCCTCCTCTTTCAAGGCAATCTGCCGCACCTCGAACGGTCGACAAATACTAGAGACTCTTAATACGAGTACCCGCGGCCGTATCTTCAATCGTCAGGCCCAGGTCCTTGAGCTGGTCGCGGATGGCGTCGGCCAGATCCCAGTTCTTGGCGGCACGGGCCTCGGCGCGGGCCTCGAGAATCTTGGCAGCGGCCTCATCTACGTCGTCACCAGTGTAGGCAACCAAACCGGCGGCAACGCCCAGCAGGCCCAGCGGCAACTCGACCTTGGGCTCGGGAAGCTCGACGCCAAACGTATCGAGCAGCTCGACCAGCGTATCGGCGGCAGCCAGGGCTGCGGCCTTGTCGGCAGCATCGCCCGCCTGCTCCAGGTACTGGTTGCACTCGGTGACAAAGCCAAAGACAGCACCCATGGCACCGGCGGTGTTAAAGTCGTCGTCCATGCACTCCTTAAAGGTGGCACGGGTCTCGGCGGCCTTGGCGGCAAACGCCTCGGCGGCAGCCGCATCGGCATCGGCCGTCGCATGGTTCGCAGTCCAACGCAGGTTCTCGACCGTACCGGCAATGCGTGTGAGCGAGTTCTCGGCACCATCCAGACGCTCCCAGGAGAAGTCAAGCGGCGAGCGATAGCTCGTCTGCAGCATCAGCAGGCGCAGGGCGGCAGCGGAGTGCTGCTCGAGGACCTCGGCCAGCGTAAAGAAGTTGCCGAGCGACTTGGACATCTTCTCGCCGTCTACCAGCAGCATGCCCGTGTGCATCCAAGTGTTGGAGAAGCCCTGGTGCCAGGCGCAGGTGGCCTGGGCGCACTCGTTCTCGTGATGCGGGAAGGCAAGGTCGGAGCCGCCGCCATGAATGTCGATCGGGGTGCCCAGGTAGCGGTGCACCATGGCGGCGCACTCGGTGTGCCAACCGGGACGGCCCTCGCCCCAGGGGCTCGGCCAGCTGGGCTCGCCGGGCTTGGCGGCCTTCCACAGGGCAAAGTCGAGCGGATCGTTCTTGTCCTCGTTCTCCTCGATGCGCGCGCCAACCATAAGGTCATCGATGTTGCGGCCCGAGACCTGACCATAGTTGGGATCGCTGCGCACGGCAAAGTACACGTCGCCGTTATCGGCTGCGTAAGCGTGGCCCTGCTCGATGAGCGTCTTGATCATAGCGATCATGGGGCCGATCTCCTTGGTGGCGCGGGGGCGCACATCGGGATCGAGCACGTTGGCGGCGCGCATAACGCCGATGAACTTGTCGGAGAACTCCGTCGCGACCTCGGCGGCAGTGCGGCCCTGCTCGTTGGCGCGTTTGATGATCTTGTCATCGACATCGGTGAGGTTCTGGGCGAACGTGACCTCGTAGCCGCTCGCGATGAGCCAGCGACGAATCACGTCAAAGCTGATGAACGTGCGGGCATTGCCGATGTGGATGTTGTCGTAGACCGTGGGGCCGCACACGTACATGCGAACCTTCCCGGACTCGATGGGCTGAAACTCTTCCTTTTTATGGGTAGCGCTGTTGTAGATACGCATTCGTTACTCCTTAACGGTTTTCTGTAGCAGGCAGACGGCCCAGGCGCCAATTCCCTCGCCTTGGCCTTCCCAACCGAGCTTTTCGGTCGTGGTGGCGGCGACGCCCACGTTTTCCACGTCGACGCCCAGGGCATGGGCAAGGTTGGCGCGCATGGCATCGCGGTGCGGAGTGATCTTGGGTTGCTGACAGGCAATGGTGCAATCGGCATCGACAAACTCAAAGCCCAGCTCGCGCGCATAGTCCATCACGCGGGCGAGCAGCACCATCGAATCGGCACCCTCGTAGGCGGGATCGGTGTCGGGGAATAGCTTGCCGATGTCTCCCCCGCGGCAGGCGCCCAGAATGGCGTCGGCCAAGGCATGCGCGAGCACATCGGCATCCGAGTGGCCCAGCAGGCCGCGCTCGTAGGGAATGTCAACCCCGCCGATGATACATCGACGCCCCTCCACCAAACGGTGGACGTCGTAGCCGTGGCCAATGCGCAGGTTACTGAACATGGGGAAGGTCCTCTCCCTCGGCCATGCGGCCAAGCAGAATCGCGGTTACGGGACGCAGGTCCTCGGGCACCGTCACCTTAAGGTTATCGCGCGGGCTCTGGACACAGCGGACGCGCCCGCCCATGCGCTCGACCAGCGAAGAATCGTCGGTCCCGATAAAGCCCTCGGCGATAGCTGCGGTGTGGGCGCGCTTCATGGCGTCGACGCTAAAGATCTGCGGTGTCTGCGCGGCCCAGTAGAGCTCGCGCGGCGGCGTCTCGACGATATTGTCGCCGTCGACGATCTTGAGCGTGTCGATCGCGGGCTGACCGCATACGACACCGTCGAGCGAGCGGTCGCCCACAAGCACGTCGATCGCATGATCGATGGCCTCGGTCGTAATGAGCGGACGGGCGCCGTCGTGGATGGCGACATATTCGAAACCCGCCGGAGCCGCATGCACGCCGGCACGGGTGGAATCCTGGCGGGTCTCGCCGGCATCGGCAAAGCTGATGGGCGTGTCATAGTCAAACGGGTCGATGGCCAGGCGGCGCATCTCGGCACGGCGCTCGGAAGGACACACCACCACGATGTGGCCGACCTTATTGCTACGGTCAAATGCGCGGATAGACCAGCTCATGAGCGGACGGCCCGCCACGTTAACGAGCTGCTTGCCGCCGGGATTTCCAAAGCGCTGGCCACTGCCGCCGGCAACGACCACGGCGCATACGGGCGCCATTATGCGTTCCCCTGTTTGGTGCCCTTCATGCGGTACAGGGAGTCCGCAAGAATGGCAGGGTTGTTGACGCCAAAGTCGCCTAGGCGCTCCGGATCCTCGCTGATGTCGTCCATGAGCTCCTGCAGCGATCCATACTCGTCGACGATCTTCTCGGCCACGCCGTCGCGCACGACGGACACGCGCGAAAGCGTGCGCAGGCCCAGCGGTGTCATGACGGAGTCCTCGTCCAGGTCGTCGTAACCCAGAACCGCCGCCACATGCTGAGGGTCGGACAAGTCCTTGGGCGTCATACGGCTCAGGTTGGCGCGGATCTTTTCGGCATTGGCCTCGGAGGAATCGCTCGCATAGTCGCGAATCATCAGGTCGTACTCGGTATCCATGCTGGAGCCGGCGAGCTGCTCGAGCTGCATCTGCACGAGCTTGCCCTGGTTGCCCAGCTTGACAATGCAATCCTTAAGTTCGGTCTTTGCCTGCTGCATGATCTCGAAGCTCGAGAAAATCCCGGTAATGTCGGCGAGCGTAACGTAGTCGTCGAGCTCGAGGGCCGTCAGGCGCAGCAGGGAGCGGTCGAGCGACTGACGGGTAGTCTGGAGCGTGGCGACGAGCTGGTTGACCGAGCTCATGATGGTGGTGACGGGCTGGATCTCGTAGCTCTTGCCGTGAACGTACACGTTGACGACGGCACGACGGGCCGAGACCGAGATCACGATGGCATCCGTGAGCACCGACATGCGGGCGGCGGTGCGGTGACGCATGCCCGTCTCACTCGTGGCAAGCGAGGGATCGGGATTGAGGTGGAAGTTGGCGCGCAGGATCTGGGTGAGGTCGCCGTCGATGACGATGGCGCCGTCCATCTTGGAAAGCTCGAACAGGCGGTTCGAGGTAAACGAAATGTTGAGCGGGAAGCCGTCGTTACCAGCAGCGAGCACGTTTTCGGTGTCGCCGACGCAAATAAGAGCGCCCAGGTGACCAGCAATGATCATGTCGAGGGCGGTGCGGATCGGCTGGCCAGGTGCCGTCAGGCGGATGGCCTGTTCCATACGCTTTTGCAGCTCGTTCTTATCCAAGGCATCGCTCCCATCGCATACGCTCCATAAACGCTAAATAGTTTCTCACGGTTTGTCCCCGCGGCGCTCGCGAAATCCGATGCTTACAGAATGAGCGAACACCGCTGAGAGCCTCAACCCAAATGAGCTGTTCATGTGGTAGCATCGGGATTCACATGAATGAGGGAGTAGTCGCGTGACCGGGTTCGCCTCCGGTGGCGCGGCAAGTCAACATACTGGCCGACACGGTCTGGCTTGCCTTAATGAACGAGACTCGTGGTTGTACGCGCGGCGCGTACGCCACGGGTCTTTTTTGTTGCTCCCCTGTCAGAAGTACACGCGGGTTCGCCCGCAAGGAGGGAGCCAAACCATGGGACTCGTAGAGCTCGTGCTGCTCGCCATTGGCCTTTCGATGGACGCCTTTGCCGTATCCATCTGCAAGGGCCTTGGCATGAAGAAGATCAACCTTAAGGTCGCCGTAGTGCTCGGCCTGTTCTTTGGCGGCTTCCAGGCCGGCATGCCCGTGATCGGATGGGCGCTTGGCAGCCAGTTTATGGGCATCATCGGCCCCATCGACCATTGGATTGCCTTTATCCTTTTGGCCTTCATCGGCGGCAAAATGCTGTGGGAGGCTTTTACCGAGGACGAGGATGAAGGCGACGGCAAGAATGCCGAAAAGATTGAACTGAGCGAGTACCTGATCCTCGCCATCGCCACTTCAATCGACGCCCTGGCCGTGGGCATCTCGTTCGCCGCGCTTTCGGTCGACATCGTTCCCGCTGTATCGCTTATCGGCGTCACAACGTTTATCTTCTCCGTCGCCGGCGTAGCGATCGGCCACACCTTTGGCGCGCGCTACGAAAAACCTGCCACCATCGTGGGCGGCATCGTGCTCATCCTCATCGGACTTAAGATCTTGCTTGAGCATCTGGGGATTTTGGCGCTGTAACGCCAAACACAATCGCTCAAAACTCAACGCCAGTACAAGGCCTCATGCAAAGTTTTGCATGAGGCCTTTTCGTGCAGACTTTTGCATGTCATACTGATATGCAAAAGTCTGCACGTTAGGAGATCGCCGTGAATACCCTTCCCATCACCACACCGCGCCAAGCTGGCATCTACGTGCGCCAGGCACGCGAGGCTCAGGGTCTCACCCGTGCCGCCCTCGCCAAAACGGCCAGTGTTTCAGAGCGCCTGCTCGCATCGCTCGAGCTAGGAGACGCCACCGGCATTCGACTCGACAAGTTGCTGTCCGTCTTTAACGCACTCGGCATAGGTCTCTTTGCGCAAAGCGATAACGACTCCATCGCATCGCCCTCCGAACATCCGACGACGAAAGCGGACCTCCCTATCGCGAACTCGAATGCCCTGCCAAAGCCAAGCGTAGGCAGACGACCCGCTCGACAAGGAACGCCATCTTCCTATGGTGCCTTGCTGGCCCAAATCGCAGCCGAGCAAGGCCTTTCCGACACTTCAGACCTCTCCTTTGACTGTAAGGTTGTGAAATAAATGGCAGAGATGGAGCTTGCGACCCTCATTTGTGGCGAAATCGCAGGCACTCTCCGGCAAGACGAGCATGGACTCTGCAGCTTTGTATACGCCCCAACCTATCGCGGAGCACCACTATCGCTTACAATGCCGCTTTCCAATCGCACGTATGGCCA
>CAUDZT010000035.1 GCA_958453935.1 uncultured Collinsella sp.
GATTTTGCCTCTTGACAATGTCCTGCTCATATTAAAAGGAACGTCCCCAAGTGCCGGGTTTCCGCAGTCATTGGGGACAGACTTAAATGACTAGTCTTTTAAGAACGTCCCCAATGACTACCCACAGAATGAGGGTCTCATCGGGGACTAGGTAAATAGCAAAAGCCCCCGCGGCCGAAACGGGCCACGGGGGCAGCAGGCTTGCAAGGGTTAACTCAAGTCCTCGCCATTTGATGCAATGACCTTTTGATACCAGCAGAAGCTGTCCTTTCGGTAGCGATCGAACGTGCCTTTGCCCGTATCATCGGCATCGACATAAACAAAGCCATAGCGCTTCTTCATCTGCCCCGTCGAGGCCGACACCAAATCGATACAGCCCCACGGCGTGTATCCCATCAGGTCAACACCGTCCTCGACAATTGCATCGCGCAGCGCAAGAATATGCCTTCGCAGGTAATCAATATGATACGCATCGTGGACTTTGCCGTCTTCCAGCGCATCGAGTCCGCCCACACCGTTCTCGGCGATAAAGAGCGGAAGATGGTAACGATCGTGGTAGCCGGCAAGCGTCACGCGCAAACCCAGCGCATCGATCTGCCACTTCCAGGCAGTCTCTTTATCCTTGAGGTACGGATTGCGCAACGTCGGGAACACGTTGCCCTCCGCCTTCTCGGCGATCACCTGATCATCGGCGCACACCAAGCGCGAGCAATAGTACGAGAACGAGATGAAGTCGACCGTATGCTCTGCCAGATACTCCGTATCGCCCGGCTCAAAGGGCACGTGAACACCCTCTTTCTCGAGTGCACGCAGCTTCCAAGCAGGATAGGCGCCCGCAGCCATCACGTCTGTGTAGAAGTAGCGGCCGCGGTCCTCCTCATACGCAAGCCATACGTCCTCGGGCGCACAACGGTACGGATAGGTCGCACCGGCAGCGACCATGCAACCCACCTTGTTTGCGGGATCGATCTTGTGCAGAATCTCGACAGCGCGAGCGCTCGCCATAAACATATGGTGCGAGAACGCCGCGGTCACGGCTGCACGGTCACGCTCATCCTCGAGCGTGACACCCGCGTTGAGATAGGACAGCGCCACGCTGTTGATCTCGTTGAACGTAAGCCAATAACGCACGAGGCCCTGGTACGCGCGTCCGACGGTCTCGACGTAGTGCGCATACCGCTCGATCATCTCTCGGCTTTGCCAGCCACCATAGCGCTCGACCAGAGCCAACGGATAGTCGTAGTGCGACAGCGTCACAAGCGGCTCGATTCCATGCTCGCGCAGCGCCTCGAATACCTGACGGTAAAACTCCAAGCCCTCGCCGTTGGGCTCGGTCTCCATCCCTGTGGGAAAAATACGGCTCCAGCAAATTGAAAGACGCAGGCACTTAAAGCCCATCTCGGCAAAGAGCTCGACATCCTCGTGCCAATGATGGAAGAAGTCGTTGCCCCAGCGGCATGGATACAGCCTGTCCGGATCGTCCACGGGCTTTTGCCTGCCAAACATTACATCCCAGCGGTCGGAACCCTGTGGGATCAGGTCGGAGTGCGACATGCCGCGGCCGCCCTCGTTCCAGCCCCCTTCGGCCTGGTTGGCGGCGAGGGCACCACCCCACAAAAAGCCCTCGGGCATACCGGCGGCAGACGTTCTGTCAAAGTAACTCATGCTACTCAGCATCCTCGGCAGAAGCTGCCGCGGCGTTCTCCTGCTCCTGAGCCAGGAGCTGGTTATCGTACACCTTAAAGAACGGGTACCAGACCACAGCCATGACCACGATCAAAACGATCGTAAACACCCAGATGCGCGGGTCGAGGCACTGGACAAAGCCCTGAACGAAGATGGGGAACGTGCCGCTCACCAAGATGTAGAAGTTAGAGACAAGACCCAGTGAGACCGCACCCCAATACAGCAGGGCCGAGATCATGCCGCCTAGCACAAACGGAATCATGAGGATCGGGTTGAAGATGATGGGCGCGCCGAAGATCGCGGGCTCGGAGATACGGAAGAAGCTCGGCACGATCGATGCCCTGCCAAATGCCTTGAGCTGCTGCGACTTTGCCCTAAACGCGCAGAGCGCCACAAAAGAGAACGTATTGCCCGTGCCGCCGATGAGGTTGATGGCCATCGACATGAGTGCCGGGTGGAACTCAAGCGGCTGCCCAGCAGCGTAGAGCGAGGCGTTGGCAGCAAAGGCGGCAAGCGTAACCGGGGCGGTGATGGGCATCACGATCATGTTGCCGTGGACGCCAAAGCACCAAAACAGCAGCGTCATGAAGCAGATAAGCAGTGCGCCGGGCACAGAGTCAACTGCGACGGAAAGCGGGGCAGCGAGCAGATTCTCGATAACCGAGGGGATGGACAGCGTGGGATCGATCATCTGGATCAGCAGGTTGCCACCAAAGAAGATGAGGATGTTGGCGAGCATAGGCACGATGGCGCCAAAGGTTTCGGACAAAAACGGCGGCACGCCATCGGGCATCTTGATGGTGATGCCCTTGGTCTGGCAGAAGCGCGTGACCTCGACGGAGACCAGGGCAACGATGATGGCGGTAAACAGGCCCTGCGCACCCAGATAGGTGCAGGGGACCGCCTGGAGCACGGACTCATCAGCAAGCTGGTAGTAGGACGACGGCGCCGCGGCGATCAGGAACATCACCAGCGAGGTCATACCGGCGTTAAGCTTGGGCATCTTGTAGGTGCCCGCCAGGTTATAGGCGATTGCGAACGTCACGATCACCGACAGTATGCCCATCGTCATGTTGAACGGGATGAGCAGCGTAAGCTTATTGGCCGTGGCAAAATCGAGCCAAGGGCCAAAGACGGACCAGAACCCGCCCTGCGCCACCAGGTCGGCCGTGACCGGCGGGTTGGCGATGATCATAAAGACGGCAGAGACCAAGATGAAGCTGATCGCGCTCATAAAGCCCTTTTGCATGGAGGCAAAGTGGCGCTCGGTGCCGCAGAAATTGGCAATAGGGGTCAGTTTTTCCTGAAGCAGGGTCATGAACTTTTCCATGGTCGCCTCCTAGCCCAACAGCGACTGGGCGAGTGCCAGCACGTTGGCGGCGTTGCCCATGCCGTAGTCCTGTGCGGGGATGACCGCGGTCGGCTTACCGCTCCCCTGCTTGACGGTGTTGAGCTGGTAGGACACCTGCGGCCCCAAGAGCAGCACGTCATAATCGGCGCAGGTCTCCTGATACTCGCCGATACCCACCGCATCGATATCGAGCTCGATGCCGTTTTGCTCCGCGTATTTCTCGAGTTTCTTCATCAGAATGCTTGTAGACAGGCCAGCTGCGCAAACAAGAAGGATCTTCATAAGGGATTCCCTTCGCATTGATTGGTTGGATAGTCGCCGCACGCCGTTAGGCGTTCTTGGCTGCAGTGCGCTCATACAGGCAGATCAGCTCCTGCACGAGCTCCTGAGCAAGCATGGAGCACATGAGGTGGTCCTGAGCATGGACCAGCAACACATCCACCGACAGATGCTCGCCCGCCGCCTCGGTCGAAAGCAGCTGCGTTTGGATGTGGTGAGCCTTGATTCCCGCATCCTTTGACTGCTTCATGAGTTTGGCGGCAGCGTCAAAATCCCCCGCCTTTGCCTTTTCAAGGGCTTCGAAGGCAAGGCTGCGCGCCTCTCCCGCTGCAGCGACCAGCTGAAACGAAACCATCTCGGTTCCCTGATCGTCCATAACGGTCTCCTCTCCCGTGATGTTTGGTTTGTACTTGAATATTCGAAACGCCTATCTCCCACCCGCAATCCTCGAGGTTTATTGCAGGCAGGCAGGGTTTTCGACAAAAGAAGCCTTAAGCCGTATGCGCTTGCACAAGCGCCATCAGCTCATGCCAGGACCGGCGCTCGCGTAAGCGCTCGACCCCCTGGCGGTCCATAAAGATCTCAGCGAGCAGCGAACTCAAGATCCGCGCCTCATCGCCGCCCGACCGGGCAAACGACACCATAAAGACGATATCGACCTCATGGCCGTATTCGTCCCAAAGAATGGAATGTTCGAGCAGGCCCACGGTAACAAAGGCCTCGGCGCTCAAAGGATGCATCCCATGGGGCATGGCCACCCCATTGCCAAACGAGGTGGCACTCGCGCTCTCGCGCTCGGCAACCTCTTGGGCAAACTGGGCATCGACACGGCCGCTCTCGACGGCGCGCTCGGAGAGATATCGGAGAACGGCCTGCTTCGACGACGCCTCAACGCGGTTGAAGAACAGGGCACGGCTAAAGAAAGCGCTCAGGGAGTCCGATTGCGCAGCGTCATCACTCAGCACCTTGCGGATAGCGTTGACATCGCTCGTCTCCAAGAAGAAATCGGCCTCGCGGACGGGCACGGGCAACTTGACGTTGAGCGGCACCGTTGTGAACACGTAGTCGATGTGCGAAAAGTCGAGCGTTCCCACGCGGGCGACGTCGCATGTCTCAATCGACTCGATATACATACCAAACTGCTTGCGGTACTGGTGCTCGAGCATACGGGCGCTTCCCGCTCCCGAGGCGCACACGATCAGGATGCGTTTGCGACGCGGCTGGTCGGCTTGCTGCTCGAGGGCCAGGGCAAATGCCATGGCGATGTAGCCGAGCTCCTCATCAGAGGGCTGGCTGCCAAAATGACGCTCGAGTACCTGCGAGGTGCCGGCCGCCATCGAATAGGCCAACGGAAACCTCGTCTTGATATCGGGCAGCATGGGGTTATCCATATGCATGTGATATTCAAGGCGATAGCCCAGAGGGCCAATATGCCGAGCAAGGTTCATGCGAAGTTCAAGATCGCTGCTAAAGTCAAACCTAAACTCATCGTTGACCGCACATACCATCTCGGAAGCGATCTCCCACATCTCGTCCGAGATAACGGCCGAGCCCTTCTCGGGCACGCCCGTGCCCCTGCCGAGCAAATGGATTGCGATAAAGGCAACCTCTTCTCGGGGCATGCTCACGCCCAGGGCATCCTTGATGTTTGCGGCAATCTGGAAAGCCGCAGCGTATTCGTGCGTTCCCTCCAGCTTTAAAACGTCCGATTCTGCAGCCGGGACATAGCAGCCCTGCTCGATGCGGCCAAGAGCGATGTAAAGATGCATGATGAGATTGCGGGATGCCAGCGAGCTCACCGTGACGGGCGAGGCAGTCAGGGCATCGTCCACACATGCGGCGATGGCCCGCAGGCGCTCGGCGAGCTCTGCATCGTCGGTGTCGGGCAACACGGGCCTCACCAGTGAGGCCAGACACAGACGCCGTTGCGACTCCCCGCCCGCAACGCGGATTCCGTAGCGAGGGCGCTTTTCGAGCGTCAAGTCAAATTGGGCGAGTTTCTGCTCTACCAGACGCATGTCATTGGACAGAGTTCGCGCCGAAACGTAGAGTAAATCCGCATACTCCTCAATCGTCACCCACTGGGACCGCATGAGAAGGTCGTTAAGAAGGAAGGACACACGGCCGTCGCGCGTATCAGGAATGCCCGGATGGGCCAGAGCCGCACCGTCTAGCAAGCGAGCAAGCTCATCTGCATGTGCAACATCGATACGATATTGCCCTTTGCTGCCAACGATGCGTGCAACCCCCGCAAGCTTGTCGTTTGCGCGATGGATATAGTTTCTCACGGCGCGCTCGCTTACCTCGAGACGCTTGGCAAGCACCGCGACAGCGACAGGCTGAGCGTCCTCGATCATATTTACAAGCTGCTTGACGCGAGCATCCATGTCCTCCTCCTTTCCCTGCGTCTAGTCTAACGCGGTAAAGAATGACACTCCACGTCGCGCTCGTTCCGCCAACGCGGAACAGGTTGCGGGGAGTCCAGCTGAGCTATGGAGAGCCTGGGGAGAGGGCCCGAAGGCAATGCGTCGGTGTGGGATGCGCCTTCCCAGCCATTGGGCAGTCATTGGGGACAGACTTAAATGAGTAGTCGTTGTGAACGTTGTTGTTTGACTAGTCGTTTAAGAACGTCCCCAATGGCTATTAAGGACTGTCCCAAGCTGCCGGCAGGAAAGGACCGTCCCCAAGTGCCGGGTTTGTCCCCAATGACTAGGTGAATAGCAAAAGCCCCGCAGCCGGAGCGGACTGCGGGGCTCATGAAGAGAGGCTAGTTTGTGGGCGTCTTGCCTGGCGCCCACGGGAGAGGCAACAGAGTAGAGGCTACTCGTGGATGCGGGTACCGGAGAGGCCGGCCATGGTCTCGGCGGCCTTGTCCAGGGCGCCGATGATGCAGGTGCGGCCCTTGCGGGAGCGGGCAAACTTGATGGCGGCGCGGACCTTGGGCTCCATGGAACCCTTGCCGAACTGGCCCTCGTCGGCCAGGCGCTCGGCCTCGTCGGCGGTGATGTCCTCGAGCTCCTCCTGGTTGGGCTTGCCAAAGTTGATGGCGACATGCTCAACGGCGGTCAGCAGGAACAGAACGTCGGCGTCGCAGTCCTCGGCCAGCAGCTCGCCGCCCAGGTCCTTGTCGATGACGGCGGGAACGCCCTTGTAGCAGCCCTTGTTCTCGTAGTCGCGGACGACGGGGATGCCGCCGCCACCGCAGGCGATGACGATGAACTCGTTGTCGAGCAGGTTGAGGATGGAGTCAGCCTCGACGATCTTCTTGGGATCAGGGGAAGCGACAACGCGACGCCAGCCGCGGCCGGAATCCTCGACGAAGACCTTGGAAGGATCCTCGGCCATGAACTCCTTGGCCTGCTCCTCGGTGTAGAAGGGGCCGATCGGCTTGGTCGGGTTCTTGAACGCGGGATCGTCCGGGTCGCACTCGATCTGGGTGACGACGGTGGCGGCGTGCCAACGCTTATAGCGCTTGTGCATCTCGCGGCCGATGCCCTGCTGCAGGTGATAGCCAATGTAGCCCTGGGACATGGCGCCGCACTCGGGCAGCGGCATCTCGGGGGTGCCGATGGCGTCGTGGGCAGCGGCGAAGGCGTTCTGGATCATGCCGACCTGCGGGCCGTTGCCGTGGGTGATGATGATCTCGTTACCCTGCTCGATAAGACCAAGGAGAGCGTGGGCGGTGTTGCTCACGGCCTGGATCTGCTCGACGGGGTTGTTGCCGAGGGCGTTGCCGCCGAGGGCGACGACAATACGATCGGGCTTGCCAAGAGGCTTAGACATTGCTGGAATCCTTTCTGTAAAAGGCCTACAACCCATTAATAACCCGCGTCCGTGCAATACGCGAGTTTATTAAGGTTTATATTCTCTTTATCGCTCATTTTATTCATTTTGAAAATAGTTTAACGGTGAACGGTCGTTTTTACCCGCTCAGCGTAAAGAAGCCCAGCTCACACATGTTTACGTCATCTACGTGCGACTTTATTTAATTAGAGCAGAGATTAGGCTGGATTATGCAAACTATATCTTTGCTAAACACATAACGGACACTGCAACTATTTACTCGCACTATACGAGATTCTATGCACTTGCAAGACAAGTATGCACCCCTGCAATAACACGGGGCTTTTCATCCAACAAAAGGGATAGCCGAACGTGCTTCACTTTGCGGCAAGCGACTATGAGTTTGCAGTATAGAACTTTACCGTCGGGTATTGCATGAACGCCGCTGATGCCCTTTCGCTCCTGCCCACCCAAGCAGCCGAGAACGCTAACGGCGCCACTGCCAACCTGGCCACCCTCAACAACGGCGCCGCCAGCCTTTTCGCAAAATACCGTGCTGGCTCGCTGGCTTTGAGGCCTAAGTGAGCTTTGCTATTTGCCAATTTTTGTATGATTTGGGTCAAATCTATCTGACACTTTTTGTATAATTAGGGCAAATCTATTTGCCAATTTTTGTCAATGAGGTGTTTTAATGCTACGCCGTAAGGTCACTGACAGTCTTTTGAACTGGAAAAATAACTCTCATAAGGCATTGCTTGTTACCGGTGCGCGTCAAATTGGCAAGAGCTATGCGATTCGCGCGTTTGGTAAAGACAACTACGCGTCGTATTTTGAGGCCAATTTGCTGCTCGATACCGAGGCAAGAGATGTGCTCATTGGCGCTAAGAACGCCGTTGACTTTATCAACCGCGTGGCCCTTCTTGCGGATGCACCGCTTGTTGAGGGAGATACGCTTATCTTTGTCGATGAAATACAGGAGTATCCGCAGATCGTCACGCTCATGAAGGCGCTGGTCGAGGACGGGCGCTTTAGCTATGTCTTCTCGGGGTCTATGCTTGGGACTGAGTTTAAGGGGATCTCTTCTTTCCCGGTGGGGTATGTCGAGCACATTGTTATGCGGCCAATGGATTTTGAAGAGTTTTGTTGGGCAAACAGCATCAGCGAGAATGTGCTTGCAGACATCCGCAGCTGCCTTGTCGAGAGGCGTCCCGTCGAAAACTATATTCATGAGGCGATGCTCAAAAACTTTAGAGCTTATATCGTTTGCGGCGGCATGCCGGAGGTCGTACAGAACTATATCGATTCGGGTTATTCGCTCGTGAGCACACGTGCGCTTCAAACTCAGCTGGTCGATCAGTACAAAAGCGATATCTCAAAATATGCATCGACTCGAGCGTTTAACGTTCGGTCGATTTTCGAGCAAATTCCCGTTCAGCTTGAGGCGGAGTCTCATCGCTTTGTTGTTTCGTCTCTGGGTGAGGGAGCTCGCCTTCAAAAATACGAGCAGGATTTCCTATGGCTGGTGAACGCGGGCGTCGGTTTGATGGTCGCCCAGGTGACGGAGGCCCGGAGTCCTCTTAAGAGGACAGAGAAGGCGACCGCCTTTAAACTATACGAGTCTGATACAGGCATGCTCGCATCACGGTATCCCGGCAGCACGGCACGCGCTGTCTACCTTGATATGAAAACCCCCAACCTCGGCGGTCTCTATGAGAACGTGGTCGCGCAGGAGCTTGTCGCCCTTGGAACTGATGCATGGTACTACCAGACACGCGAGGTCGGCGAAGTTGACTTTGTGATCGAAGGCACCCGCGGGCACGTTGTCCCAATCGAGGTCAAATCGGGCAAGAAGGTTCGAGCCCATGCGGCCCTCGACCGTCTGATGAGCGTGAGCGAGTACAAAATCCCCGAGGCCGTTGTGCTAAGCCATGAGAACCTCAGCAAAGAGGGCAAGGTCCTGTACGTTCCAATCTATATGACATTCTGCCTCGATGAGTTTATGGAAAAGGACGACCCCAACAACGATTTCTCGTTTGCACCCATATCTCTCTAGGTCATCTGAGTCCGCAAGCCAGCCCCCACGCCCAAAGTACTGCGCCTTTCGCGCCAAAGGCGCGAAACAGCAAGGGGATAGAAGGCAGCGACAACCAACTCCCCCACTATGCCCAAAGTGCTGCGATGTTTCGCGCAAAGCGCGAAACAGCACTGGGGCAGCAGAAGGCCACAATCAGCTAGCCCTCCATGCCCAAAGTGGCGCGTGGTTTCGCGGCCACGCCGCGAAACAGCGACCGGGACAAGGCACCCCCACAGCCACGTCCTTCATTCAGCCCCACAATCCGAGGACGTAGTCGTAGCAGGATCTGAGGGCCAACCTTCGCGGACACTCCGCAGGACGAAGGAACCCCCGCCGCACGTAGTGCGCAGCGGGGGTTCTTTCATGTCCGAGGACGTCCGCGAAGGTTAGCCCTCAGATCCTGCGGTGGGAGACCTAGGCCTCGTTGTACACCGTCTTGAGCTTCAACAGGTGAGCATAGCGGTCCATAGCGGCCTGCTCGTTCTCCTTGAAGAGCTCCTCGGCGCGCTCGGGGAAGGAACGCGTCAGCGAAGCGTAACGGGCCTCGTTCATCAGGAACTCCTGATAACCGCCCGCGGGCTCCTTGGAATCGAGCGAGAACTTCTTGCCGGCAGCAGCCTCGGGGTTGAAGCGGAAGAGGTTCCAGTAACCGCACTCGACAGCCTTCTTCATCTCGGCCTGGCAGTTCTGCATGCCGCCCTTCTTGATGGAGTGCATCTCGCAGGGGCTGTAGCCGATGATGAGGGACGGGCCGTCGTAGGCCTCGGCCTCGTGGATGGCCTTGAGGGTCTGAGCCGGGTTGGCGCCCATGGCAACCTGTGCCACGTAGACGTAGCCGTAGCTCATGGCAATCTCGGCCAGAGACTTCTTCTTGGTCACCTTACCGGCGGCGGCGAACTGAGCGACCTGGCCCAAGTTCGAGGCCTTGGAGGCCTGACCACCGGTGTTGGAGTAAACCTCGGTGTCGAAGACGAAGACGTTGACGTTGTGGCCGGAAGCCAGGACGTGGTCCAGGCCACCGAAGCCGATGTCGTAGGCCCAGCCGTCGCCGCCGAAGATCCAGAAGGACTTCTTGGTGAGGTAAGCCTTGTCGGCGAGGATCGCCTTGGAAGCGTCGCAGCCGCACTTCTCGAGCTCGGCAACGTAGGCAGCGGCAGCGGTCTTGGAGGCCTCGGCGTCGTTGACGGAGTCGATCCAAGCCTGGCCGGCGGCCTTGAGCTCATCGGACGGACCATCGGCAGCGATGATGTCCTGGGTAGCGGCGATCAGCTTGTGCTGAACGGCCTCATAGCCAACGGCCATGCCCAGGCCGTGCTCGGCATTGTCCTCGAACAGGGAGTTGTTCCACGCCGGGCCGTGACCGTCCTTGTCCTTGCAGTAAGGAGCGGTGGCAGCGGGGTTGCCCCAAATGGAGGAGCAGCCGGTGGCGTTGGAAATGAACATGCGGTCGCCGGCGACCTGGGTCACCAGACGTGCATAGGCGGTCTCGGCGCAGCCGGCGCAGGAGCCGGAGAACTCCAGGTAGGGCTGCTTAAACTGGCTGCCCTTGACGTTGGCCGCGATGAGCTCCTTCTTCTCGGAGACGTTCTCGACCATGTAGTCCCAAACGGGCTGCTGGTCCATCTCCTGCTCGGTGGGAACCATCTCGAGGGCGCCCTTGGGGCAAACCTTGACGCAGTTGGTGCAACCCATGCAGTCGAGCGGGGACACAGCCATGGTGAACTTCATGCCCTTGGCCTTGGGGCCCATGGCGTCGAGCGTGCGGGTAGCCTCGGGCGCGGCGGCAGCCTCGTCCTCGGTCATCGCAAACGGACGGATGGTGGCATGCGGGCACACGTAGGCGCACTGGTTGCACTGGATGCACTTGGTCTCGTCCCAGTGGGGAACGACCACGGCGACGCCGCGCTTCTCGTATGCGGAGGCGCCCAGCTCAAACTGGCCGTCGGCGCAATCGACAAAGGCGGAAACAGGCAGGCTGTCGCCGTCCATGCGATCGATGGGCTCGAGCAGGTTCTTGACCTGCTGGGCGATAGCGGACTTGGTCTCCTCGGAGAGCTCGACGGGAGCGGCGTCCTCGGCGGTAGCCCAGTCGGCCGGAACCTCGAACTTACGGAAGGCGGTAGCGCCGGCATCGATGGCCTTGTGGTTGGCGTCGACGATAGCCTGGCCCTTCTTCATGTAGGACTTGGTAGCCGCGTCCTTCATGTACTGCAGGGCGTCCTCGGCGGGCAGGACCTTGGCCAGCGCGAAGAAGGCGGACTGGAGCACCGTGTTGGTGCGCTTGCCCATGCCGACCTTAGCGGCCAGGTCGATAGCGTCGATCAGGTAGACGTTGACGTTGTTGTTCGCGATGTAGCGCTTGGCCACGGCGGGCATGTGCTCGGCGAACTCCTCGTCGCTCCACTGGCAGTTGACCAGGAAGGTTCCGCCCGGCTTGACGTCGCGGACCATCTTGAAGCCCTTAACGATGTAGCTGGGGTTGTGGCAAGCGACAAAGTCGGCCTTGGTCACGTAGTACGGCGAGCGGATCGGGGAATCACCAAAGCGCAGGTGCGAGACAGTGACGCCGCCGGTCTTCTTGGAGTCGTACTGGAAGTAGGCCTGGACGTACTTGTCGGTGTGGTCGCCGATGATCTTGATCGAGTTCTTGTTGGCGCCGACGGTACCGTCGCCACCCAGACCCCAGAACTTGCACTCGATGGTGCCGGGGGCTGCGGTGTTGGGCGCATCCTCGGCCTCGGGCAGGCTCAGGTTGGTCACGTCATCGACAATGCCGATGGTGAACTCGCGCTTGGGCTCGTCCTTCTTGAGCTCCTCGAAGACAGCGAACGCGGACGCGGGAGGCGTGTCCTTGCTGCCCAGGCCATAACGGCCGCCGACGACCTTGATGCCCGTCTTGCCGGCCTCGTAGAGAGCGGAGACGACGTCCTGGTAGAGCGGCTCGCCGATGGAACCCGGCTCCTTGGTACGGTCCATGACGGCGATCTTCTGGACGGTCTCGGGGAGAACGTCCACAAAGTGCTTGATGGAGAACGGGCGGAACAGGCGAACCTTGACCAGGCCGACCTTCTCGCCGTGAGCGTTGAGGTAGTCGATGACTTCCTCGAGCACGTCGCAGAAGGAGCCCATGCACACGACGACGCGATCAGCATCGGGAGCGCCGTAGTAGTTGAACAGGCCGTAATCGGTGCCGAGCTTCTCGTTGATCTTCTTCATGTAGCCCTCGACGACGGCGGGAAGCTCGTCGTAGACCTTGTTGCAGGCCTCACGGTTCTGGAAGAAGATATCGCCGTTCTCGTGGCTGCCGCGGGTGTGCGGGTGCTCAGGGTTGAGCGCGTGGTCGCGGAAAGCCTGGACGGCGTCCATGTCGCACATCTCGGCCAGATCCTTGTAGTCCCACATGGCGACCTTCTGGATCTCGTGGCTGGTGCGGAAGCCGTCGAAGAAGTTAAGGAACGGGGTCTTACCCTCGATGGCGGCAAGGTGAGCCACCGGCGAGAGGTCCATGACCTCCTGGACGTTGCCCTCGGCGAGCATGGCGAAACCGGTCTGACGACAGGCCATGACGTCGGAGTGATCGCCAAAGATGTTCAGGGCGTGGGAAGCGACGCAACGCGCGGAGACGTGGAAGACGCCCGGGAGCTGCTCGCCCGCGATCTTGTACATGTTCGGGATCATCAGGAGCAGACCCTGAGAAGCCGTGTAGGTGGTGGTCAGAGCACCGGCGCCCAGCGAACCGTGAACGGTACCGGCTGCACCTGCCTCGGACTCCATCTCGACGACCTTGACCGGGGTGCCGAAGATATTCTTGCGACCCTGGGCCGCCCACTGGTCGACATGGTCGGCCATCGGGCTGGACGGCGTAATGGGATAGATTCCCGCTACCTCGGTGTACGCATACGAAACATATGCGGCCGCCTCGTTGCCGTCCATAGACTTAAACTTACGCGCCATATACCCCTCTCCTCTCATATAGGTATACAGGCCCCGGCGATCGCCGGGATGTTGGCGTGATGGGATTTTCGCTGTTGCTTCCAATCATCTGGCAGGCAGGCTCAGCAGCAGGTACATGGCGTGGAGAGAAGGCATGCCGAGGCGAGGAGGGCTGCACGCGCTCCACAAGCCCAGCTACCCGTCTTGCACATGACCGAGCGCCGCAAAGGCCGCATGCCGGATGCTCCCGGGCACGCCCCGGCGATGGGAAGCGCCCGCAACGGAAATCCGCATGCGGGTTTATTGTACCCCGCCGTCAAGTGTAATTTCGGCAAATATAGGCGGGCGGTAAAGGTTTACCTTGGGTGACCATCAAGGGCAAAATTGATCCTTCCGTCACCGAGGGACCAAATGGCAGCTGCGGTGAAATAGGAACTGTTTTTGCCGGCCGTAGCCTTAAACAGCCCCTATTTCACCGCAACTTATTTAGGAGATGAGTCAGAGGGCGCCGAGGAGGATGGCGTAGGTTGTGGATTCTCCGAGCTTGAGCTCGTCACCGGGGTTGAGCTGGGCGGAGCGGCCGGGCTCGACCTGGGTGCAGACGTTCGTCGCGTCGTTTACCACCACGGTTCCGTTGGTGGACGACAGGTCCTCAACGTACCAGACATTTTGGTCATCGCACCACACGTGGGCATGGCGAGCCGAAACGTCATCGCCCACATCGGTGATGCCGCCCTCCCCCGTTGCCAGCGCGCCGATCTCGACGCCTTCCTCACTCGGCTGAATCCAGCGCGGGACGCTCACCGCGTAGCCGTTTTGCACGCGCAGCAGTCCCAGCGGATGCGCCGGCGCGACCTCGTGCTCGCCCGACTTGGAACCAAGGCGGGCGTGAGAGCAAACGGCATAGGGAACGAATCTTGCGGATGTACTCCTCGACGTCAGGCAGGTAAGCCCCACGAAGTCACCGGGGAGGCCCAAGCGGCCCGGCACCACTTCCAGATTCTGACCAGGGCGAGTCGTTCGCCGGTGGCTGAAGGCTCGCTCCCACCCAAAAGGGGAGATTCGCGTTGTTCCCCAATCGCTCTCGCATCTTTCATTTTGCTCGAGGTGGGCTATAAAAACTTTCCTGGTGAAAGGCGGCGATTGGTTTCCTTTCTTTCTAGAGGAGCGCGCCTGTAATCTGTTTTCATCCTAAATCAAGTTGAGATCGGACCTTCCAGAGGCAAGTCGACTCAAACTGCGAGGCTCCATGTTGGAATAAAGAGCGCTGTCGAAGTGCCAACAACACAAAGCTTGCCAGTCTCAAATAGAACCTTTTGGGAGTCCGATTGGGCCGCACACCGAATCCCCGCTGGTGGTTTTTTATAGCTGCGTAACAATAAACAAGGTTAGTGCCAGTCCAGCATGAAATTGAGGAACGTATGCATTTTTTCTCAGTAAGTGATCGTCGTTACTGCTTCGATGAGGTCACTCGCAATTGCTTTCAGGTTGACCAAGCATCAGAAGATGCGCTTCGCATATTTGAAGCATCGGGAAGAACGGTCAACTCGAAGTTGCTAACAAAGTCACTTGCTGCGAAAGGCTACGACCAAACGACCATAGCAGAACTTGAAGACGACATTGATGAGTATCAACGATTGTCTGAGCGGACTTTCTTAACAAAAGACACGCCTCGAAAACTTAGATCCATCGAACTCCACGTTTCACATGCATGCAACCTTGGTTGTAGTTACTGTTTTGCCGGTAAAGGAGATTATGGAACGTCTCCTCTGCTGATGACAGACGAGATAGCCTTCAAGGCGGTCGACTACCTCGTCGCAAGTTCATCGGAAAACGAAACGCTTGCAATCGTCTTTTTTGGTGGGGAACCCATGATTAACGAGCCGCTGATATGGAAAACGGTCGACTATTCAAAAAGAATATACCCCAATAGAAACTTTACCTATTCTATTACGACCAACGGAACGCTTTTGAATGACACTGCTGTGAATTCTTTCAAGGAGCACGGGTTTTCTGTTCTGATTAGTCTCGATGGTACAGGATGCAAGCACGATGCATCGCGCCCGTACAAGACGGGAGGCGGCTCTTTCTCCGATATCGACAAAAACGTTCGTCGTTTTTCCGAGTCGTTCCCCTTCGGCGCAAGAGCGACCTTAACAAATAATAACTGTAACCTTGTTGAAGACTATCTTCAGTTTAAAGAGATGGGCTTCAGAAGGATTTACTTCTCGCCCGTGAGCTCATTCGATGAGAATATCAAACTCGACGAACACTCATTAAACAAAATCAGGGCGGGCCTAATAGATTTGGCGGATCAATATCTCAAACAGATTGATCAAGGGGAAAAGCCCTTGTTTAGAACATTGAAAACTGCAGTTGATTTGATTATGAGCAACAGGATCGCCTTTGTCGGATGCGGGGCTGGCAGGCGTTTTATTTCCGTGACTCCCGAAGGGGACGTATACCCCTGTCACAGGTTTGTCGGGATGATGCGATTCAAAATGGGCAACATCGTCACCGGAATTGACGAAACTAGGTATATTGAAAACTGGAGTCAGGGTGTCGAAAAAAGAATTGACTGTACGGACTGTTGGGCTCGGTCTTTCTGTGGTGGGGGCTGTAGCTGGGAGGCTGCAGACGAGCACGGCTACTTGCCCAAGAGTCTACACCCTGCATCATGTGAATATAGAAAAATGTGCTACGAGATGGCTTTTGACCTTATTTCCCGCCACTCATCTTCGCAGGAGAAAAATCAACGAGAAGCTACTGTATCGGAATAAGCGGTTCAGCGCATTGCTGTCACCATTGTGGAGGTGTTCGTTCTTCTGATTACCGTCTGCGAAGCTTATTGCTACGTTCGCCGAAACCATTCTAGAAATATGGTGAACTAGACATCTTGGTTTGTTATACACAATATTGAGGTTTTTCTGCACTCAAAGGGAGGTAGTCGTGAAGCATATTCATCCGATTAATCCGGGAAGTGGCGACGAGGCAGGCGTGAAGCCGATGTCTTTTGACTGCCTCTTGGGCATTACTGACATCTGTACTGTTTATGATAAAGCAGATGGCTGTGGTGCATACGATTACTGCGACTATGACATGGATGGCGGCAGCATCTGCGTTGTAGATCACTGTGGCATTGATCAAACGTAGTCTCTAATTGGATTAAGGTGAGGAGCTGTTATGAAGCATATCCATCCTGTTGGTTCAAATGAACATACTCCCGTTGAGCCTTGTTGTCTTGGAGTTGATATATGCAATTTTTACGACATCGCCGAGTGCCCTGTTGCGGATTGGTGCTATGTCGATAAAGAATCAAGCTGTGTTTTGCCAGCAGATTGGTGCGATCCAGTTGACGAGTAGTTTTTGTGTCTAGGAACTATTTGGTCCAATTCAAAATAAGATGGGGACAAATACCAAAATCTCGTGTCTGGGAGGAGTTATGCCATTATTGCAAGGTCTCGTTGGATTAACCTTTGTACTTGCTTTATATCTGGCACCTTTTTTATTGTTATTCTTCATTATCCGATTCTTTCTTCGGAAAAAATAGGAGTATCACGCAAACATTAGCGTAGCTTTCTTCCAATATGAGCCGAGCATTGGCAAGTGGAATAAGAAGCCCGACCGTTCGTCACATGAAAGTGATCGGACGGGCCTCTCAATTTAACCCGGGCCGCCACCCATAGCGGCTTTCCGGGCGTATTTTCGGTGCAAAGCAATCGTCAGTTTAATCCTATGCGTCGATACCGCATTTCATTTGTTCGGCTCGTATTCTACGGCCTTGTAACCCTCGCACTCTCCGGCAAACGGATTGAACACGAAGGCAGAGATGATGTGTGCGTGGACATCGAGGCTGCTGTAGGCAACATACTGGGGCATGGACCCCCGCTGCGCGTGGCATGCGGCCCGGCATATTCATTGCCGTCCAACCCCGTGTAGTTGCAGCAAAGGGTGGAACCTCAATGCTCAGCTCATGTTGTCCGTGGGACACGAGAATTGTAAGTACACTTTGGTGTGATTCTCACGATGATACTGAGCCACCTGGAATAAGATACGTCGCGACAACACTTCGCTTCACCTCTGTCTCGACAAGACAACGTAGACTAAAGTTTCCTTTAGTAAGAGAATGAGAACTATATCTGAAAGCGTTGCGATGGCGTGAAGGCACCGAGTCCGAACCGACTGAATGCTACGTGCATCTGCATCGCTTTTTTGTTATCTCTGTCAGTTGGGTAGCACTACACTTGTCAGCATTTACCCCGGTACATGCTGCCTAAATCCACTACCCCTTCTACCGCGCCGACCATCTCGTCATCGTGAGAGACAATGATGATCAGCTGGCTTTGCTTGTTGCGCTTAACATAGGCCGCAAGCTCGGCGCGGCTTACAGCGTCTAACCCAGTCGTGGGCTCGTCGAGTACCAAAACTGACGACTTGCGTGAAATCGCCGACCATAAGTACACTCGGCGCAGCTCACCGCCCGAAAGCGCGGAGCAACGTTTCCCGAGCAACTCCTTCACGCTGTTTTCCAGCGAAAGTAGGCCATCTACACCCCGGTGATAGGAAGAAAAGGGCGTGTCGAAATACTCTAACAGCTCTTTCACCGTTTCGTCCGGCGCGAAGCACGACTGTGGGCAGCACGATATCTCTCTCGCACGTATGTAATCCAAGTCGCATTCTTCGATTGGCACGCCGTTGTATTTTACTTTGCCTTTCGATGAGTATAGCCCGAGCATCAAGTAAAGAAGTGACGTCTTGCCTCTTCCGTTTTCCCCAACTATGCAATATGTACCAGGACCGGAAAACTTGAAAGAAAACCCGCCGAGGACCTCTCGGACAGATCCGTCTGGAAGGGCAACCGAGAATTCCAAATCAGATACCGAAATGTCATTTATTTCATCGAGTTTAGCTAAATCGGTCCGATTCCACCCCGATCTCTCCTTTTCTCTCGTCGCGATAGCCGTCCTATCCCATGATGCTTTGGCATCTTGATAGGATTTGAACAATGACATCATACTTTTCAAAGTCTTAAAGAGAACCGCGAAGTATGTACCGATGATAGTGTACTCGCCTATTGACATAGTTCCGTTAATGATTCGTACTCCGGAAACAACAAGTATCACCGCTTGAAACAACGCTGCGAAAAGACCATCGAGCGATGTCAGAGAATATGATAGCTTTCCGGAGCGCAAAACTTTGGGAAAATAGCTCTTAAACCCAGCGTCGAGCGCTTGTTCGCTCTTGCCGTACGAAGATGTCAGTTGAATGTTGAGAATCTGATTAAGCTGCGATGCAATTGCGGCGTAAAAGGCGCTGTCCGCCTCTTTCTTCTCATACGTGACCCTATACAAAAGTTTCCTCAACCCAGTAATTACACAGAAATACACGATGAGGAGAATGATGGAAAACACCGCGAGAGTTGAATCAATTGACCATATGATAAGCAATACGATGGGAATGGCTACAATGGACAGCGGCGCACTGATAAAATTCGCCAAAACGAAGGATGAGACCACGCTAGAGTCGGAAATAATCCGTTGCGTTGTATAGGCTGGATCGATGGTCCGACTCACCAAGTAATCGTCTCTTTCAAAACGCAAGACGGCCTCCCTGAGAAGATCAAAGGAAAGTCTCGTGGTTATGCGAATGGAAAGTGTTCCTGCAAAATAAGTAAAGAGGGTGGAGAAAACTCCTATTGACGCAACCAGGAGCGCGAAGAGTACGGCGTCTCTTTCGCTGCGGTTACCGAGAAGAAAATCTAAGAATTTCCCGTTCACGTATGGCATGGCATAGGAGAGAGCGGTTCCAATCACCGTGATAGCAATGAAGACGAAAGCCCCTTTTGCTCTGATGAACCTCGAGAGAACGCATCGAATCAAGGAAGGCCCCAATCTACCCGCCACAAAACATCAATCACTGATACCTTACACCTCAACACAACAGGAGCGAAGATTTGCCAATGAGACTGCTTTAAGATTGCCTTGGGCCAATACGATCTCAAGCTCTTCCTACAAGAGAGTCGGAATCGGACATCTCCTCCGACGAACCTGGCAATCGGGCGGTTGAAATATCTTTTTCAACCGCCCGATTGCCACAATAGATTTGAGCATCCGCCCACAAACGTCCGCGTTTTATACCCATCAAATCCTTTGCCTTTTGTCGTCTAGACTAGAAAAATCGCTCGAAATAACGCAACCGGCCTGCTCGCTTGAAGAAACCTAAGCCCGTAACGTAGATGTGCAAACTTCCGAAACGCCTTGCGCGGCATAGTGCGTATAAACTTCGTCAACCGCCTCAGAAATATCTGAGTATCGCGCCGGGTCAAAAGCATACGATGTCGCAGCTATACCCTGCACCCATTCGGAACGCGGATTAATTGAATAGCCACACAGCATCATCATACATGCATCTAGACCTGATTTCCCAAGTATCCGACGTATTGATGAGAGCATCGCGGGTCGCCCCCGCACCATCGTCGTCACCCCTATTAGCAGTATTTACCGTTTTTCTCTAAATGCGTATCGCCACCCTTAAGAATACGAAGTGTTTTATCCAGACCCGATTGTCCTCCATCTCAAACGAAGGGATAAGGAATCTCATCCGGAATCGGCAGTAACGGAGGATTCACAACGACAAGCGAAAAACATGAGTCATCTCTCAGAGGGGAGTAAAGGCTCCCCTCAAGCACCCTAGTTTCGTCATCCAAAGAGTTGATGGCAGTGTTTTTCTTACAAAGGTCGACAACAAAAGGGTTGATTTCTACAGATGTTACATCCATGCCACAGTTGGTAAGTATCAGGCCCTGTATTCTGGGGCCAGAACACAAATCGAGAGCCTTCCGTGCGCTCTGCGGTGTAAGGCGCCAATCTCAGCAAATCTGTCCCACAATACTGCGCTGAAGAACAACACGGAACCCCTGAGCCAAACTCCCCTATACCTTATTAAGGCTAAGACAGGCAAGTTCACGCACCCGGCATATTCCAGAATAACATCCTATTGTTTTAGATGCTCTACAAGCATGAACAGCCGCGAATCGGAAAGATCTTCTAGTTTCGCCCCGACTGACCGCCAAGGGCCAAAATGGCCTCTCCATCCCCAGGCGACCGGCTCTGGCGCGCCGAGGAGTGTCCCCAAGTGCCGGCAGAAAAGGAACGTCCTTAACTGCCGGCTAGAGGGCACCGAAGAGGATGGCATAGGTAGTGGATTCGCCGAGCTTGAGCTCGTCGCCGGGATTGAGCTGGGCGGAACGGCCGGGCTCGACCTGAATGCAAACGCGCGTGGCCCCGTTTACCACCACGGTTCCGTTGGTGGACGACAAGTCCTCGACGTGCCAGATATTTTGAGCATCGCACCAGATATGGGCATGGCGGGCCGAGACATCGTCGCCGACGTCGGTAATATCGCCCTCACCAGTGGCCAGCGCGCCAATCTCAACACCCTGCTCACTCGGCTGAATCCAGCGCGGGGCGCTCACGACAAAACTGTTTTGCACGCGCAGCAAGCCCAAAGGGTGCGCCGGGGCGGGTTCGCGTTCGCCCGCAGTCAGCGACATGCCAAGCGAACGCGGCGTGGATGTGCCTCCGCCGCAGGTCGCGTTCGCGTAGTCGATGGCATAGTTCACCGAGGACCGCACATCCGCCGAACAACCGACGGCGACAAACAGCACCAGCACGACCTCGGCGCGCTCGGCGGGCATGAGTTCCGCCGCCTGGGACAGGCGATCGAGCGCGTTGCGATAGAGATTCGTGTCCTGGTGGCACTCTTCGAGCGCGCGTACCATCGGTTCACCTGCAGGACCGCACACCATATTGATTACAGCCGTGGAGTCCATGGGATTGCGCTGGCGCAGGGCCAGTTGCGACATAATACGCGCAGCCGAGGTACCGTATTCGGCAAAGTAGCGCTGCTGAAGCGTGCCGACCGGCGCGCGAACGATAAAGCGGGAAACCCAAGAGCGATCGGCGGCTCGGCTCTGCGGGCTGCGGCCGTCGGCGAGCGGACGGGACGAAAGCACCAAGCCGCACAGCTCGATATGGCTCAGATGCGCTGCGCGCTTAAAGATGTCAAACATGGCCCCGCATGGGGTGAGCTCAACTTGAGATGCCATGACCTAGGCCTCCTTGGTCGTAGAAATAGAATCGGACGATACTTCGACAGGTCCGCCAAAAGTACGGACAGCTGCGGCTCCACCGGCAAGCGGAGTCGCCATCTGGGCTTTTGTGCGTCGCGGTGCCGAAACGGGAAGTTCAAAGGCAAAGCCCTTCGCAAGCAAAAACCACGTAAGCGTATAGGTTGCAACCAGAGCGGCAACAAGGCCGCCCATCACGGCGCGTTGGGAAAATACGCTACATGCAGCCACAACCAGCACCGGAACCTCGCAGGCAGAAAGCGCAAGCACACCCTGCAGGAAGCCCGAGCGCCGATCGCGCGCAAGTGCCCCCGCGGCAACGCCGGCTATGCCTGGCAGCGCCAACGCCAGTGCGGCAATAATACCCGGTAGCGACCCAGACCACACGAGCGATCCCAAAGTCGCCGTCACGCGAGCGCCCGACGCCAGCAGCGCGGCCGAAACCACGACCACAGCCCAAACCACGCCACAGACGACCGTCGCGCCGACCATCAGCGCGCGACGAACCGCGCGGCCAGACGCATCCATGGGGCACGGCGTGAGCGGCTCGCCGCGGAGCGAACGACCGACATTTTGCGCATAGTGGTCACAAAACGCCGAGAGCGCCGCCTCGACCGCCGCCGGCTCGGGACGATCTTTTTGATGGCTGGACAGACAGGCCATCACCACGTCGAACAGCTGGGCATCGACAAACGCCAGCGCATCGCGTAGCTCCTCGGAATCCGGCTCAAGCCCCAGCTGCTGGGCCTGCTCGGCCGCAGCGAGCGCCACATCGGGCTCACGACGAAGCAGCTGAGTCAAATCGCAACCGGGCGCATGGGCACCAATGGGATAGTCGGGCAGCGTGTCCATCTTGAGACGGTAGGGGCTGGCGATGTCGCGCGTCTTTTTGCGCGAACCCGAGGTGCCCGAAGTGCTCGGCGCGGCTTCGTATGGCGCGGCGCCGGCAATGAGCTCGTAAACCGTGCTTGCTGCGGCATAGACGTCGATCGCCGGCGACATACGCAAAGCGCGCAGGTCGGGAATATCGTCGGTGAGCATCTCGGGCGGGGCATAGGCAACCGTCGCGCGACGCAGCGTGGCATAGCGCTCCGTAAACGACGCCTTGCCGCCGGTACCGGCCACGGCCGACGCAGGCTCAAGCGCCAGCGACGAGCCAAAGTCGATCAGGCACAGGTCAAAGGTGCCCTCGGCAAGCTGCCGGTCAAGCGGTAGACGCGCCGTACGCACCATAATATTAGCGGGCGAGATATCGCGATGGACAAAGCCCTCGCCCACCAGGCTCATACGGCAGAGCAGATCGAACAGGTCGCGACCCAGACGCGCCGCCACAAGCAGCGATAGGCGGCCGGCATCGTCCACGGCAAAGCGCGAGCGCAAGCGGGCGAGCGTCTCGCCCTCGACCCATTCCATGACAATTGCAGGCACACCGTCGACCTCGCCCCAGCCATAGAGGCGGGGAAAGCCCTTAAGGCCCGAAAGGGCGCGATGGCATTCGTATTCCTCGCGAAACGCCGCTTTGAACTTGGCGACCAGCGCCTCATGGGCGGCGGCATCGTCAAACTCATCGCACGTTGGCAAGATGAGCTGCTTGAGTGCCACGGCCTCGCCTTGGGCGTTGACGGCGCGCGTTACGCGGCCGATACCGCCACGGCGCATGGTGGCATCGTCGGCAAACAGTATCGTAAAACGACGCAGATAGGCAGGCAGTTCGTCCTGACCGAGCGCAATGGCCGGCTCAAACCCGTCGACACGCGCCAGGCGCAGGCCGACCATGGGATCGCGACCGAGCGATTGTGGTGTGGTGGATGCAAGATCGGTCATCATAGGGCAAGCGCCGCCACGTTATTGTTGAAGTTACCGAGCGCGACGTCATCATCGCCGTAATGGCCGACCCATTGACATAGGTTGGTGTAACAGCCCCACAGATTGGCATACTGCTGATACCACTTTGACCGGGGCGAGAATGTCTGACGACCGAACTCGGCTCGAATGACAAACATCTCCCCGACCAGGCTGTCGCACGGCCTGGGATCTCCCGTAGAGTTATAGGTCGAGACCACGTCATTGGCACGAGAAACATAGCCGTCGAGCATGTTGTACTTGGTCACAAGCCAGCTGTGAATGCTCTCTTCCTCAGCAGCGGAAAGGCCACCGGAGTTTGCATCGTTGTCAGTGTTGCCGCCCGTCGAGCCGCCGTTTCCAGACCCTCCGGCAGAGGAACCCGACCCAGAGCCACCGCCCGAACTCGACGAATCCGAGCCGGAGCCAGAAGTATCCGAGCTACCGGGCTTTCCGGACTGCTGGGCGTCCTGCTCCTTCTGCTGCTCGACCTTATTCACCGTTGCCGCCACGCTATTGTTGGACAACCGATCGATGATCTTGGTGTTGGTGAGCACGATGGTTTTGCCATTGGCAAGCGTGACTTCGTTGTCCGGGGCCTCGGCGCCGTCCGCGTCGCCGGTGCCAAACACAATATGCGCGACCACACTTGCCCAAGCATATCCAGTCGTGGTCCCCAGGTCACTTTTGACCTCATGCCCCACGCGCGGTTCGCGTGCGGCATGTGCCTGCATCATGGACGGCACGGTCATGCCATAGGCAGAAACGCCAGCTATGACCAGCACCAGCGAGCAAGACAGCAGTGCGTACGCCCGCGGCGCCAAGCCCAGTCGGCGTCGCATGCGCACCGCGGCGCCGCGCTTTGTCTGAGTGCCACCGGGCCGCATGCGTTCTCCTCCAACAAAAACACGCCGCTCGGGAGCGGCGCATTCATTCGAATCCATATTTGAGTGT
>CAUDZT010000036.1 GCA_958453935.1 uncultured Collinsella sp.
GCCGTCGAACGCCCAGCCCTTGCGGGTCGGGGCGGTCTTGGGCAGCGCGAAGGTGTAACTGTCCTTATCTGCAGTCTTATCTTGCAAAAACTTTTGAGGATAAGCAGGATCGCATGCGCCATTATCATCAAAAGTCAGCGATAACTTTGCTGCGACCTGCCACATGTGAAAATCATCAGTACTGTCGGCATCCCTGACGCGCTTAAGGTAATAGCCCTCACCAACCGCATCCTCGTTGCCAAGAATAAAAGTGCTTTGCTTAGGTGCATCACCACTAGCTTTGGAGAGTACGTAGTTATCTCCGAGTGACGGCAGTTTCAAATTCTGCCAATTGTTCGGATCCACCGTATTAACAGTAGTCTTCCCTGACGATTCCCCTTTTACAATAAGGGGTATGTCGCCGCCATCATCCGTGCCATCATAGTTATTAGTGACAGCTGGCAGTCTAATTTCAGCGTCATCGCCACGGTAATTTCCTTGGAATAATGCGGGTGCCATTAAGGCAAGTTTGCCCTTATTAATAACGGCACCTTTCAAATTACTTGAACCGTGATCGATGAGAATGCCCTTACTGCCAATAGAGGTGGTTCCCTTAACGAAAATATCGTTATAGTTTTTCGCAGTATTGTATTGTTGCTCCCAAGTACCATTGATATCGACATAACCATATACGTAGGCTTGAGAGCCAGCTGTCATCAAAACGCTGCCCTCATCTACCCGAAGGCCATTGTCTTCAATTAATTCATAGCTAAAAGCATTGTTGCAACCAAATTTGGTCGTTACATTTGTATTCGATTGACCAGTAATAGCGATCTTATTTACAGAAGAAATCGTACCGGCCGTAATTTCGGAGTTATCAGTAACATTCAATGCAGATGCGTACTTAATATAAGGAATCTCAGCCACAGTCCCTGCAATATTGATTGTGGGAGAAGAAGACCCCTTGGGAAGCCCATAGTACACACCCGTAACGCCCGTAGCTATTTCCGGTCGTCCAGCAATATTAATGAAGGAACCGTCAGAAATCGATACATTCTTGTTCGAAGTCAACGAAACGTAGCCAACACTGCCGCTATTCAGACTGATAGATAGCTTTCCTCTAGCCTTTACGCTCGATCCCTCATCCGACGAATTGGTCAGGTCGTTCTCGCAGAAAACATACCCATGAGAATCGCCCGCTTCATCCCTCAGCTCAACACCAGAAGCGTTCACGGCGATATCACCGTTTACAGCACTCCACTCTGCTCCATAAATAGAGCCAACATGGGAGCCGTGGACATTAACGGTAATAGATCCGCCAACGTTCGCTTTCTTCGAACCTTCAATAAAAGGGACATCATTGGGTATCGATCCACCTTTATCCCAGCCCCAAACATTCTCGTAAGCATCGATAACGACATCGCCATCGACCTCATAAACTCCATCTGGGATCATTTGTCCTGCGCCAATTATTGGCCAATTGCTATTAAGACGAAGCGTTTTGTCGGTGTTTTCATAAGTACTGCTGCCCGCAATAATATGAATGTTGCCTTTAATAGGCGCAGGGTCACCAAAATGACCGCAAATTTCATTTACCCGACCCGAGCGAACATCAAGCGTCACGTTGCCGCGCATCTCGCAACCGTAAGTGCCTTCGATAGCAGGAGAAACTTCGGAGTTGGCATTGTCGTAAACAAGCGTGGCGTTACCACCTACATAAACAGCAGGAAAGCCGTTTCCATCGCCGCTCGACCCATCGCCGCGCATGCAACCGGGATTAACGTGATTACCGCTAGCCATGCGAAGGTTACCGCTGATCTCAAGATAGGTGTCATGCTCGACGGACCCTTGATATGAACCACCGATGACGTCATGAAGGCCAGCGCCACTACCAGGATTGATATATCCAGACGCGGCTATCACCACATGTGTGTGATCGACAGTCGACCTATAGCCACCGCCATAAAGTGTTTCAGAGAGGTTGAGCTCGCAGTTACGAGTGAAAACGGTATCGAAACCATTGCAATAGAATTTTCCTGAACCAACCACTTCAACGTTGTCAAAAGTACAAGATCCGGAAAGCATGGCACGGTTGGAGAAGTGCAAGGTTGCGCGATTATCACCGTCACTCGTCACGGTAATCTTCTTGTTAGCAACGCCGAAAGTCGAAACGTAATCTTGGGTCGGCACCACAAAAGACGAGCCGCCTTTTAGGACAAGTCTGATCTCCGATAAATTATCGGAGGCGATTTTATTCAGCGCATCCTCAAATGTTGATTGATCATTAACTTGATAAACACCAGATTCTGCTGCATCAGAATTCGATTCATCAGATGTTTCATTCACATTCACATCGTTTGACTGCTTATCCGAGACATCAGATTCAGGTTTTTGATCATCACTTGAAACCGTATTGTCGTTAGACGAAGCCTCGACCGCCCCCCCTTGACCCAGAATCACTATCAGCAGATTCATTAGACAGATTCTCCGAAGTCGTGTTTTGCTGAGGGTCATTATTCACTATTACGTCAGCAAATACGCTCGTAGGAATCGTATTAAACACGAACAAAAAAGAGACGAGCCAAACGAGAGCTCGCCTGCAACGTGGCAATCTCACAAACCGCCCTTTCTACTCAACTGACATGAACCGGTAAAGGGCGACAAAATACCCAGAGGCAAAGGCATATATTTCACTCTTACCGAATGTACTGTCTGGCACATTGGTTTTAGTTTAATACCAGTGTTTTGTCTGACAAGAGAACGCGTTTATTGCCATGAAATAGAAACGACCAAAAACTAGTGTCACGACCAGCCAGAATTGATCGATGTGCATTAATTTCCTAAGACCTAATGAACAAACAATGAACAAACTCCACACCATAGCCATGGGGAAACTAGGAATTCGCCCGGAGAAGACGTTGAGCTTTTAGTTAAATGGTTAAAACGCTTCAGTTTATTGAAGCGTTTTAGTGTGCCTTTTAGAGGAATCTGACCGTTCGCCGAATAATTTCTTGCTATCATGCAAGGCGTAGGGTAAATCTCCGATCGCAAGGAGACACAAATGGTGAAAAAGTCACCGGAAAACACTACTCCCGCAATTGTGGACAACGTAGAGGCGCTTGAGGCTAAGCTCGCTCAGATGCGAGAGGCCCAGGCGCTTTTTGCTACGTACACGCAGGAGCAGGTCGACAAGATCTTCTATGAGGCCGCCATGGCCGCCAACAAGGCTCGTATCCCGTTGGCGAAGATGGCCATCGAGGAGACCGGCCGCGGCGTTCTTGAGGACAAGGTCATCAAGAACCACTACGCCGCAGAGTACATCTACAACGCTTACAAGAACACCAAGACCTGTGGTGTCCTGGAGCGCGACGAGGCTTATGGCATCACCAAGATCGCCGAGCCCATCGGTATCGTGGGCGCCGTCATCCCGACGACCAACCCCACCTCCACTGCGATCTTCAAGACGCTGATCAGCCTGAAGACCCGCAACGCCATCATCATCTCCCCGCACCCGGCTGCCGCCAAGTGCACCATCGCCGCCGCCAAGCTCGTGCTTGACGCCGCCGTCAAGGCCGGCGCCCCCGAGGGTATCATCGGCTGGGTCGATGTCCCCTCCATCGAGCTGACCAACATGGTCATGCGCGACGTCGACATCATCCTCGCCACCGGTGGCCCGGGCATGGTCAAGGCCGCCTACTCCTCGGGCAAGCCCGCCCTGGGCGTTGGCGCCGGTAACACCCCGGTCGTCATCGACGACACCGCCGACGTGCTGCTCGCCGTCAACTCCATCATCCACTCCAAGACCTTCGACAACGGCATGATCTGCGCTTCCGAGCAGTCCGTGACCGTCATCGACACCATCTATGACCAGGTCAAAGCCGAGTTCCAGAAGCGCGGCTGCTATTTCGTCAAGCAGGGTGCCGAGATGGAGGCCCTGCGTGCCGCCATGTTCAAGAACGGCGCCCTCGATCACCGCATTCCCGGCATGGCTGCCGCCAAGATCGCCGAGCTCGCCGGCATCGAGGTTCCCGCCAAGACCAAGATCCTGATCGCCGAGGTCACCTCCACCGACCCCGCCAAGGAAGAGTTCTCCCACGAGAAGCTCTCCCCGGTCCTGGCCATGTATCACGCCAAGGACTTCCAGGAGGCCGTCGACAAGGCCGAGCACCTGGTGCTCGCCGGTGGCCCGGGCCACACCGCCTCTCTGTACGTGCACCCCGCCCAGGCCGAGAAGATCAGTCTGTTCGAGCACGTCATGAAGGCCTGCCGTATCGTCATCAACACCCCGTCCTCGCACGGCGGCATCGGTGATCTGTACAACTTTGGCATGAAGCCGTCTCTGACCCTGGGCTGCGGCTCCTGGGGCGGCAACTCCGTCTCCGAGAACGTTGGGGTGAAGCACTTGATCAACGTTAAGACTGTGGCCGAGCGCCGTGAGAACATGCTGTGGTTCCGCGCTCCCGAGAAGGTCTACTTCAAGAAGGGTTCCACGCCCGTCGCCCTCGACGAGCTCGGTACCGTCATGGGCAAGAAGCGCGCCTTCATCGTCACCGACCAGTTCCTCTTCAAGAATGGCAACACCCGCGCCATCGAGGCCAAGCTCGACGAGATGGGCATCGCCCACGACTGCTTCTACGACGTCGAGCCCGATCCGTCGCTGCAGTGCGCACGTCGCGGCGCCAAGCAGATGGCTCTCTTTGAGCCGGACGTCATCATCGCCGTCGGCGGTGGCTCCGCTATGGACGCCGGCAAGATCATGTGGATGATGTACGAGCACCCCGAGTGCAAGTTTGAGGACATGGCCATGGACTTCATGGACATCCGCAAGCGTATCTTCACTTTCCCCGAGATGGGCAAGAAGGCCTACTTCGTCGCCGTCCCGACCTCTTCGGGTACCGGCTCCGAGTGCACGCCGTTCGCCATCATCACCGACAAGGAGACCGGCATCAAGTGGCCGCTCGCCGACTACGCGCTGCTCCCCAACATGGCTATCGTCGACGCCGACAACTGCATGACCGCCCCGCGCGGCCTGACCGCTGCCTCCGGCATCGACGTCATGACCCACGCCATCGAGTCCTACGTCTCCATCATGGCTTCCGACTACACCAAGGGCCTCTCCGAGCGCGCTGCTAAGCTCGTCTTCGAGAACCTGCCCTCCAGCTTCACGAACGGCGCCAAGGACCCGCACGCCCGCGAGGAGATGCACAACGCCTCCTGCATGGCCGGCATGGCCTTCGCCAACGCCTTCCTGGGCCTCAACCACTCCATGGCTCACAAGCTCGGCGCCTTCCATCACCTGCCCCACGGCCTCGCCAACGCCGTCATCCTGACCCGCGTTATGCGCTACAACGCCGCCGAGGCTCCCGTCAAGATGGGCACGTTCTCCCAGTATCCTTACCCCAACGCGCTGCACAACTACGCCGAGATGGCCAAGTACTGCGGCATCGAGGGCAAGGACGACAAGGAGGTCTTCGAGAACTTCATCACGAAGCTCGAGGAGCTCAAGGACTTCATCGGTGTCAAGAAGACCATCGCCGACTACGGTGTTGACGAGCAGTACTTCCTCGACACCCTCGACGAGATGACCGAGCAGGCATTCAACGACCAGTGCACCGGCGCTAACCCGCGCTACCCGCTCATGAGCGAGATCAAGGAGCTCTACCTGGACGCCTACTACGGCCGCGAGCCTCAGGACTACGCCGTCTGCTAGTTTTAGCACGGTTTTTAACGGCGGGGGTGCACGGGTGTTTCACACACCCCCGCCGTCGCTTCTATCGCATCGTTGAAAGGATGCAACCATGCTGCTACCCGATTCCAAGACCGAGCTCGTCCGCCGTGGCAACAAGGTCGTTTACGACCTGGGCGACAAGATTGTCAAGGTCTTTAACGAGACCAAGCCTGTCTCCGACGTGTTCAACGAGGCTTTGAATCTTGCCCGCATCAATGAGTGCGGCATCCGCAGCCCCAAGGCTCTCGAGGTTTCCCAGCTCGAGAACGCCAACGGCTGGGCGCTCGTGACCGAGAAGGTTCCGGGCACCACCCTTGCCGAGAAGATGACTGCCGAGCCCCAGCGCTTTGGTGAGTATCTCGAGATGTTCGTCGACCTCCAAATCGAGATCCACGGCTACACCTCCCCGCTGCTCAACCGTCAGCGCGACAAGTTCGCCCGCATGATCGACAGCCTTGATCAGCTCAATGCCACCACGCGCTACAACCTTCAGGAGCGTCTGGACGGCATGACCAAGGAGTTCAAGGTCTGCCACGGCGACTTCAACCCCTCCAACGTCATCGTCGGCGACGACGGCCAGCTCTATGTGTGCGACTGGGCACACGCCACCCAGGGCTCCCCTGCTGCCGACGTTGCCACCACCTACCTGCTCTTCGCCCTCAACAGCAAGGATCAGGCCGAGGCCTACCTGGAGCTCTACTGCGACCGCGCCGACATGCCCATGCAGGTCGTGCGTCAGTGGACGAGCATCGTCGCCGCTTCCGAGCTCGCTCGTAAGCGCAACGTGAACGATGAGTTCCTGAAGAACTGGATCGACGTCGTCGATTATCAGTAATATCTGAGCGATTTATTTCGCATCGGAGGCACAAGAAAACCCCGCAGCTCATATGGGCTGTGGGGTTTTCCTTTACCCATCGAGTTTATTCACGCAACAAAATAGACTGCTCCGCATCTCTTCCTAAGAGAGATACGGAGCAGCCCCGCAATTACATCTAATAGCAGAAACGTCGATTAACGGCGGGCCGCCTTAACAAGCTCGGCAACCTTGGCGACGACCTCGTCAATCGCCACGTCCTCGCGCTCGCCCGTGGCACGGTCCTTGAGCTCAACGGTGCCATTCTTAAGGCCACGCTTGCCAAGCACCACCTGATACGGGAATCCCATAAGGTCGTTATCGGCAAACTTAAAGCCGGGACGCTCGTCACGGTCGTCGACGACGACCTCGATACCCTCGGCGCACAAGCCCTCGACGATTTGGTCGCAGACGGTTGCGCACTCCTCCTTCTTGGGATCGAGCGGAATCACAGCGACCTCGTACGGGGCAACGGAAACCGGCCAGACGATACCGTGCTCGTCGTTGTGCTGCTCCACGACGGCAGCAAGCGAGCGGGACACGCCCACGCCGTAGCAACCCATGATAAGCGGCTTCTCCTTGCCGTCCTCGTCCATAAAGGTGGCGCCCATGGCCTCGGAATACTTGGTACCCAGCTGGAAGACCTGCGAGACCTCGATGCCGCGAGCAGCAGAGAGCGGCTTGCCGCAGTGCGGGCAGGGATCGCCGGCAACGACGGTGACCAGATCTGCCCACTCATCGACGGTAAAGTCGCGCTCGGGGCAGGCACCGGTAAAGTGATAATCGACCTCGTTGGCACCGCAGGCCCACTGCTTGGACTCGCGCAGGCTCTCGTCGCACACCAGACGGATGCCCTCGGGCAAGTTAACCGGTCCGATAAAGCCCTTGTGCAGACCGTAGGTCTGGAGCTCCTCATCAGTCATCATGCGATAGGCCTTGCCAAAGACATGCTCGGCCTTGCAATCGTTGAGCTCGTGGTCGCCCGGAACAATGGCCACGACGGGCTTGCCCTCGGCGTCGAGGAGTGCCAGAGACTTGCGCGTGCCGTTCTCGGGGAAGCCGAAGAACTTTGCAACGGCCTCGATGGTGCCCATGCCCGGAGTCTCGACCTTGGTAAGCGTACCGTCGCCAGGACCCTCGGTCACAACGACCTTGGTGCTTGCGGCCTCATCGTCGGCAGCGAAGCCGCAATCGTCGCAGTAGACGAGCGAAGCCTCGCCAGCGTCGGCCAAAGCCATGTACTCGACGGAGGTATCGCCACCGATCTCGCCGGAGTCGGCGACAACGGGCAGAGCCTTGATGTAGCAGCGCTCGCAAATGTTGGCATAGGCCTGCTTCATCTTGTCGTACTCCTCCTGCAGGCTCTCCTGCGTAGCAGAGAAGCTGTAGGCGTCCTTCATGATGAACTCGCGACCGCGCATCAGGCCAAAACGGGGACGGAACTCGTCGCGGAACTTATCCTGGATGTGATAAAGGTTCACTGGCAGCTGCTTGTAGGAACGCAACTCATTGCGCACCAGGGCAGTCACGGTCTCCTCGTGCGTGGGTCCGAGCACAAACTCGCGGCCGTGGCGGTCATCAAAGCGCACAAGCTCCTTGCCATAGGCATCGATACGGCCGGACTCACGCCACAGCTCGGCATCGACCATGATGGGCATCATGAGCTCCTGAGCACCGGCGGCATCCATCTCGTCGCGCACGATGTTCTCGATCTTGCGGATCGAGCGCCAAGCGAGCGGCAGATAGGAATACAGGCCGGCGGCCTCCTTGCGGATCATGCCAGCGCGAAGCAGCAGACGGTGGCTCGCTAGCTCGGCATCCGCCGGATCCTCTTTGAGCGTCGGCGCATAGAGCTTAGACATATACATTGCTCGGGTCATTTATTTCTCCTCAATAAGTTTGTCGACCTCGGCCATAAGCGCGTCGACAATTTGATCCTCAGCTACTTTACCAATGATCTGGCCATGCGAAAAGAGCAGGCCCTGACCACGTCCGCAGGCAACACCCAGGTCGGCGTCAGATGCCTCTCCGGGGCCGTTGACCGCACATCCCATCACGGCGATCGAAAGCGGCGCGGAATAGTTCTTAAGCCGCTCGGTGACCTCCTCGGCGATGGGAATCAGGTTAACCTGGCAGCGGGCGCACGTGGGGCACGAGACAATCTCGGGACCACGGCGACGCAGGCCCAGCGACTGTAGAATTCCCCAGGCGACCGGCGGCTCCTCAACCGGATCGGCCGTGAGCGACACACGCATGGTGTCACCGATGCCTTCGGAAAGCAAGATACCCAAGCCTACAGAGCTCTTGATGGTGCCCTGAAGCTTGGTCCCCGCCTCCGTCACGCCCAGGTGGAGCGGAACATGCGGTATCTCGCGCGACAGGGCGCGATAGGTATCAAGTGTCGTCTGTACGCTATGGGCCTTGGCGGATAGCACGATGTTGGTAAACCCACGGTCCTCAAAGTGCCGCACAAAGCGTTCGCTCGACATCACGAGCTTTTCGGGCTGCGTGAGGTCGTCGCGCTCGGCAATATCTTGCTCAAGCGAGCCCGCGTTCACGCCAATGCGAATCGCGCAGCCCGCGGCACCCGCGGCATCGATGACGGCATCGACCTTAGCCCAATCGCCGATATTGCCGGGGTTGATGCGCAGCTTAGAGGCACCAGCCTCGACAGCGCCAATGGCAAGCTTATGGTTAAAATGGATATCGGCGACGATTGGCACCGGAGACTCGGCACAAATCGTGCGAAAGCCCTCGAGCGCAGCCTCGGTAGGCACGCTCACGCGCACGATATCGCAGCCAGCCTGCGCCAACGCGCACACTTGCGCAAGCGTTGCCTGGGCATCAGCAGTATCGGTGCAGGTCATAGACTGAACCACGACCGGAGCGCCACCACCGATCTGCACGCCGCCCACATGCACGGGGCGCGTCAACTCGCGAGGCAAAGGATGGGATAAAGACAATCCAAACACTCCCCTACAGAATAAATCGAAGGATGTCGGAACGAAGCATATAGACAAACAGCAGTGCAAAGAGCGCGATGCCGACATAGCTGACGATTGTCTGCACTTTGAGCGACAGCTCGCGGCCCGCAATCTTTTGAATGATCTCGATGACCAGCTTGCCGCCATCGAGCGGTGGGATGGGCAGCAGGTTCATAAAGCCAAGCGAGAACGAAATGAGGGCGGCAAAGGAAAGGAACGTGGCAGGGCCGGCAGCAGCGGCCTGTGAGGACATAACGCTAATACCCACGATCGAAGAAGACTGATCGAGAATCTCCATCGTATGCTGCGGCTGGAGCAGGCGCATCACGCCATCCGCTGTCTGCACGACATAGGAGAACGACAGGCGAGCCGACGTGATGGGGTCTAAACGGACCACCTGCGTAGAGGCATACACACCTAGGCGCTCGTCCTCTTTGAGCGCAACCGTGGTCGAATGCTGCTTGCCGTCACGCTCGTACTCGATGGCGATATCGTCCTTACCGGCAGCCTTGCCGATGGCATCGTAGACATCCATCCAAGTGGAACATGAGACACCGTCAACCGAAAGGATCGCGTCACCGCCCTCGATACCCGCCTTGGCGGCAATAGACCCCTCGTCAACCTGACCGATCACGTTGGTATCCATCGGCACGGTGACACCCGCAATGGAATAGATGCTCATAAGGAGCAAAAAACCCGTCAAGATATTGACGATAATGCCCGCGAGCAGCATAAAGGCGCGCTTGAGAAAGCCTTGGCCAAGATAGGTGTGCGAGCGCTCTTGCGCAAGGAACTCGGCCTCGCCGCACGGCAGCTCCCACACATCGCCCTCGGCAGTCGCATGTTCGCGATCGAAACGGCGACCATCAAAGGTGGTATAGCCTGCCTTGTCTCGCGGCAACGTCTGATATTTGGTGGGATAGTAGCTCGGCGAGGGCTTCTCCCCTTCCTCATACCAGGGCGCGATGGAGCCCCAGCCAAGCAACAGGGCGCATGCCTCGAGCACATCCTCCTCGGAAAGCTCGAGCTCGACAGCAAGGTCGGCCACGGTCACGCGACCATGACGATAGATAGCCGCGAGCACGCGGTCGGCGCACGAAACATCGGTCGGATCCATACCGCAGATGGCAGCGTAGCCACCCAGCAGCAGCGGGGTCACGCCAAACTTGGTTCCAATGCGACGCGACGTGTAATGGATGTCAAAGCGGCACGGCAGACCCAAAAAGAACTCGGTCACACGGACGCCGCAGGCGCGCGCCGCCAAAAAGTGGCCGCCCTCGTGCAAAAACACGAGGACGGAAAGCATCAGCAGGCCCCAAAAGACCGATGAGAGAACGCTCAGAACAGTATCCATAAAACGAAAAAGCAATCCTTATGGGTTAGGAACGGGTTGCGGCGAGCACCTGCGCAGCCTTTTCACGCGCCCACGCATCGATGTCGCGAAGCTGCTCAAACGAATCGACCACCTGCATATCGTGGGCGTCCATGCAGGATTCCACAATGCGATCGATATCGGTAAAGCTGCAGCCATCGTGCAGGAAGGCATCGACGGCGACCTCGTTGGCGGCATTGAGCACGCACGGCATGGTGCCACCCGTCTTGCCGGCACGCTCGGCCAGTGCCAGACAGCGGAAGGTATCCATGTCGGCAGCATCAAACGTGAGCTGCCCCAGCTCGCGGAAATCGATACGAGGCGCCGGAGTATCCCAACGCTCGGGATACGAGAACGCGAACTGGATGGGAATACGCATGTCGGATGCACCGAGATGCGCCATCACGGAGCCGTCGGCGAACTCGACCATAGAGTGAATCTTGGACTGACGCTGCACGACCACGTTAATGAAATCGAGGTCGCAGTTAAACAGATGCATGGCCTCAATGCGCTCCAGGCCCTTGTTCATGAGGGTGGCGGAGTCAATGGTAATCTTGGCACCCATGGCCCACGTGGGATGCGCGAGGGCATCGGCACGCGTCACGCGATCGAGCTCGTCGCGCGTGCGGCCAAAGAACGGACCGCCCGAGCAGGTGAGCCAAATGCAGTGGGCCTCGCGCGGGTTCTCCCCCAGATAGCACTGGTAGATGGCGGAATGCTCAGAGTCGACCGGAATAAGCTGGCCCGGTTGTGCCAACGGCATAAGCAAGTCGCCACCGACGACGAGGGACTCCTTGTTGGCAAGGGCAAGGCGCTTATTCGAGGTCAAGGCCGCATGGCTCGCCTCGAGACCGGCAGCGCCCACAATAGCGACAAGCACGCAGTCGACATCGTCGCGATGCGCGAGCTCGCAAACCGCCTGCGCGCCAACGCCGAGCTTCGTTCCCTCGGGCAACTCCTGCAGCACGGCGTCATCGCCATGATCGACATCGGCCACGGCAACCGCCGGAACCGAGAACTCGCGGGCAGCGGCAACGAGCTCGGAGGTACTGGAGTTAACGGACAGCGCCGTCACCTGCAGGCGATCGGCATGCTGGCGGCACACATCGAGCGCCTGGGTGCCGATAGAGCCCGTACAACCCAGGATGGCAACGCGAAGGCGTCCATCGGGGCCATACGTCGTCTGGAAGGACATTACAGCACGCCTCCGATCATCAGCAACAGCTGCGCGGTGATGCAGCCGAAGATAAGCGAATCGCTACGATCGAGCATTCCGCCGTGGCCCGGGATAAGGTTGCCGGAATCTTTGACGCCCACACCGCGCTTGATGCGCGACTCGATAAGGTCGCCGATAACGCCCAGAATGGACACGACCACGCCGCACAGCAGCGCATAGGGCAGGCTGAGCTTGTAGAAGTGCGTCGCCCACAGGATGAGCCAAATCAAAACCGAGCCCAAGATGCCGCCGGCAAACCCCTCCCAGCTCTTTTTGGGAGAGATCTTGGGAACCATCTTGTGCTTGCCGATACGGCTGCCCACGATGTAGGCAAACGAATCGGAGACCCAAAGGGACGCGCAAACGCCCACTGAAAGCAGGGCGCCGGCAAAACCGGGCACGGCATCGCGCAGCAGCACGATAGCCGACAGCATAAAGCCAGTGTAGATGGGACCCATGAGCGTCACGGCCACATCAGAGATGCGGGTACGCGGCGACCAGACATACCAAATGCCCACAGCGAGCATCAAGGCAAAAAGCAGGGCATTCAGCAACATCGAATCGCCCAACGCCGACAGCGGAAAGAGTATGGCGGCAGCGATACCCATGCGCTCGTTAGCCATCTTGCCATCGAGCCTTGTCATACGGAAAAACTCATAGCAGCACAGACCGCTCATGACAGAAACAAAGATGGCCGTGGGCACGATACCCAAAACCAGGCACAGGATAAAGACAACGGCGTAGACGATACCGGCGGCGGCACGGGTAATAAAGCCCGCCAGCCACGAACCGGTGCCGCTCTTCGCTGCAGGCGCTCCCGCAGTGGCAGCTTTGCGCACAGGCGTCTTGGGAGCAGATGCCTTGGGACGATCGGACACGATTAAGCCTCCTCGGTCTTGCTCAGTCCACCAAACCTACGGTCACGGCCCTGATAGGCCAAAATGGCGTCGACAAGGCCCCAACGATCAAAGTCGGGCCAATAGGTATCGGTGACGTAGAATTCGGAATAAGCCACCTGCCACAACAGATAGTTCGAAAGGCGCAGCTCACCTGAGGTGCGAATCACAAGCTCAGGATCGGGAAGGCCGGCGGTATAGAGGTGGGAAGCCACCATGTCGTCATCAATTGCGGCAGGATCGATCTTACCGGCGGCAGCGTCGAGTGCAATCTGACGGACAGCGCGGGTAATCTCGGCACGCGCGCCGTAGTTGACGGCAAGCGCCAGCGTCATACCGGTGTGATCGGCGCACTCGGCAAGACCGCGTTCAAAAACGTCGCGGGTCTTCTTGGGCAGCGCGGAAATGTCGCCCAAAAAGACAACACGCACATTTTCGCGCTTCAGAAGCGGCAGCTCGTCGATAAACGTCTTGGCAAACAGATGCATCAAGACGTTGACCTCATGCTGCGGACGGTTCCAGTTTTCGGTAGAAAACGCATAGGCAGAAAGCACGTCGACGCCCAGGCGCACGCAGGCGGTAATGATCTCGCGCAGCGAGACGATACCTGCCTTATGACCCTCGGTGCGTGCAAGACCGCGCGACGTGGCCCAACGACCGTTGCCGTCCATGATGCACGAGATATGGTGCGGAATGTTATTGAGGTCAAGGTCGGAAAAACCGACGCCCGCAGGGGCGTCGGCAAAGTACTCGACCAGTTTATGCTTGTCGTATTGCACCTTAGATCTCCATGACCTCGGCTTCTTTTTCCTTCAGAAGCTCCTCGACCTTGGCGACATACTCATCGGTGTGCTTCTGGACCTTGGCCTGCTCGCGACGGACATCGTCCTCGGTGAGCTCCTCATCGCGCTCGAGCTTATTGTTGAAGTCGCGACGGATGTTACGGATAGACACCTTGGCCTGCTCGGCGTACTCGCGGCACTCCTTGACGAGCTCGCGACGGCGCTCCTCAGTGGGGGCCGGGAACGGCAGACGAACGACGGTGCCATCGGAGTTGGGGGTAATGCCCAGATCGGAAGCGCCGATGGCCTTGACGATAGCGTTGATGAGCGCCTTGTCCCACGGCTCGATGAGCAGCATGTGAGCCTCGGGGGTCTTGACGGCGGCAATCTGCGTGACCGGCGTGGGGACACCGTAATAATCAACGGTGATGTCGGACAGAATGTTGGCGTTGGCGCGACCGGTACGGACCTTGGAGAAGTTATGCTTGAGGGACTCGAGCGACTTGTCCATATGGGCGGTGATGTTCTCTGCCATGCTTAATTCTCCTGATAGACGAGCGTGCCGACGGGCTCACCCGCGAGCGCGCGCTTGACGGTGTCCTCGCCATCGATGTTGAGGACCAAAATAGGCATACGGTTATCCTGGCACAGTGCCGTAGCCGTGGAATCCATAACCTGCAGACCGCGGACGAGAACCTCGTGATAGGTAATCTTGTCAAAACGGACGGCATCGGCGCACTTGACGGGATCCTTGTCGTAGATGCCGTCAACCTTTGTGGCTTTAATCAGAATCTCGGCGCCGATCTCGCACGCACGAAGAGCCGCGGCGGTGTCGGTCGTAAAGTACGGATTGCCCGAACCGGCAGCGAAGATGACGACGTTGCCCTTGGACAGATGGTTGATAGCGCGGCGACGAATATAGGGCTCGCAGATCTCGTTCATCTGGATAGCGCTCATCACGCGGCAGGGAACATCGTTGTGCTCGAAGGCATCCTGCAGGGCGAGCGCGTTCATAACGGTTGCCAGCATGCCCATGTAGTCGGCCTGAGCACGCTCCATGCCACCGGCAGCGCCTGCCATGCCGCGGAAAATATTGCCGCCGCCGACAACGACGCCGACCTCGTGGCCAACGGCGAGCAGCTCCTTGACCTGCTTGGCAAGATGGTCGGTAACCTTGGGGTCAATGCCATATTGGCCGTCGCCCATCAGTGCTTCGCCGGAAAGCTTAAGAAGCACGCGTTTATATCGGATGTCGGACAAAGCGATCCTCCTTTAATTAGACTCTCAATATGATATCAAAGGCTTAACGGGGAGCCATGAAAAAGCAGGCTGTGAGTAAAACCCACAGCCTGCTCATTACCAGCTACAAGAGCTTATTTACTCGCCACGGACCAGACGGTCGAAGGCAACGACGGTAATGGTGTCGCCAAGCTCCTTGGAGACCTGCTCAGCGTACTTCTTGATGGTGAGGGAGCTGTCCTTGATGAACTCCTGCTCGGTGAGCACGGACTGCTTGTAGAACTTCTCCAGACGGCCGACAGCCATCTTCTCCTGGATAGCCTCGGGCTTGCCGGACTCGGCAGCCTGAGCCATGTAGATCTGCTTCTCGTGCTCGACGGTCTCGGCCGGAACCTGATCGCGGGTAGCGCAGATCGGGGCGACGGCGGCAACCTGAAGGGCAACGTCGTGAGCGAAGGTCTTGAAGGACTCAGCCTGAGCAGTCTCGGCCTTCTCGAAAGCAAACTCGACGAGGACGCCGATCTTACCACCCATGTGGATGTAAGAAGCGAGAGCGCCGTTCTCGGCCTTGCGGGCGGCGAAGCGGGAAATCTTCATGTTCTCGCCCATGATGTGAATCATCTCGGTGAGCTCGGAGGAAACGGTCTCCTCGCCCATCGGCTTCTCGAGCAGAGCGTCGACGTCAGCAGGCTCGGTGGTAGCGACAACCTCGGCGACCTTAGAAGCAAAGCCGGTGAACTTGGCGTTGGAGCCAACGAAGTCGGTCTCGCAGGAGAGCTCGAGCAGAGCGCCGGTCTTGCCATCCTCGGAGACGAACGCGGCTACAGCGCCCTCGTTGGTCTCGCGGCCAGCCTTCTTGGCAGCCTTGGCAAGGCCGTTCTTACGCAGAACGTCGACAGCGGCGTCCATGTCGCCGTCAGCCTCGACGAGAGCCTTCTTGCACTCCATCATCGGAGAGTCGGTCATCTCGCGGAGCTGCTTGACCATAGCGGCGGTAATCTGGGCCATTGTGGTTCCTTTCAAAGAGATGAAAAAGAATTAACTAAGACTGATTTACTCGGCCTTGGGCTCAGCGGCCATCTCGGCCTCGGAGACCTGCTCCTTGCCGGAGCCAGCGAGGCAGGCGTCAGCCATGAGCTCGCACATAAGGGTGACAGCAGAGATAGCGTCATCGTTGCAGGGGATGCCGTACTCGACCTCGTCGGGATCGGAGTTGGTGTCGATCAGAGCGACGACGGGGATGTTCAGGCGCTGAGCCTCCTTGATGGCGTTCTCCTCGCGCTTGGTGTCGATGACGAAGAGAGCCTGGGGCAGACCCTTCATGTCGCGGGCGCCACCGAGGTTGGTCTGGAGCTTGGTGAGCTCCTTGCCGAGAACAGCCTGCTCCTTCTTGGGGAGCACTGCCATGCGGCCGTCCTCGACCATGGCCTCGAGCTCCTCCATGCGGTTGATGCGGGAGCGGATGGTGACGAAGTTGGTCAGCATGCCGCCGAGCCAACGCTGGTTGATGTAAGGCATGTTGGCGCGCTCAGCAGCGTTCTTGACGGCCTCCTGAGCCTGCTTCTTGGTGCCGACGAACAGCACGTTGCCGCCCTTGGCGACGTTCTTGACGAAGGTGTAGGCCTGGTCGGCATCGAGGATGGTCTGCTTGAGGTCGAGGATGTAGATGCCGTTGCGCTCACCGAAGATGAACGGCTTCATCTTGGGGTTCCAGCGACGGGTCTGGTGACCGAAGTGGCAGCCGGCCTCGAGCAGGGTGCGGATATTAATCTTGGTAGCCATGTTAAACCTCCTGTGGTTTGCCTCCGCGCGGGGTCATCCTCCAAAACCAACCCGGACATGTGCTACCAAAGCCCGGGCACCACGGTATGAAGTAGCCGCGCGTGCGTGATAAAAACCTGTTGCCGTGAAGCAACCCGATGAATGATAGCAGGAATGCATCTTCCTGCCAACCCGCAATCAAAACCACACACCTGAGCGCGGCGCGGGACGTCCCAGCCACTATTCGCCGCGGGGATGGGCTTGAGCCACAGCCCGCTTAAGCCGATCGGGTGTGAGATGCGTGTAGATCTGCGTCGTGGACAGGCTCGCATGACCTAGCAGCTCTTGAACCGAGCGCAGGTCCGCGCCGCCCTCGAGCAAGTCGGTCGCAAAGGTATGGCGCATCGCATGCGGGGCGATGTCGGCCGGAATGCCGGCGAGCGTCGCCAGCATATGAAACCGCCGCCTGAGCATGGCGGCACTCATGCGATTACCGCGCGCCGATATAAGCAGCGGATGCGGCCCGGTAGCGGGGTCACGACGCTTTGCCTGAGCGAGCAACTCCGGCCTCCCCTCCTCAATATAGAGACGCGTCGCCTCGAGCGCACGACGATACAGAGGGACGATACGTTCTTTGCTCCCCTTGCCCCACAGGCGCAGCGTGCGTTCGGACCACGCAATGGACTCCACATTGAGTGCTGCGAGCTCAGAGATACGGGCGCCTGAGGCATAGAGCAGCTCGAGCATCGCCGCATCGCGCAGTCCCGCGGGTGTTGAGGTATCAGGCGTCTTGAGCAGCGCCTCGACCTGCTTGGTCGTAAGGACGCCCGGCAGGTCACGCGGCAGCTTGGGCGATGCGATCGCCGAGACTGCATCGCCCTCCACGACCCCCTCGGCAGCCATCCATCGATAGAGCGATCGGATAGCCGACAGATGCGCCGCAAGCGTTCGGGGAGCCACCTGCTCACGCGAAAGCTCGGCAAGATAGCGACGAATGGTGCGCACGTCGGCAGCGAAAGCATCAATATCCTCGCGCTCGCACCAGGCAGCAAAGCGCTCCAGCCTCGAGCCATAGGCCGTCACCGTATTGGGAGAAAGCCCCTCGACACGTGCGATATAGGCGATAAACGAGTCGACGGTGTCGTACAGGTCAAAGGCTATGACCGGTCGCCTCCAAACAGATCGGGGCGAGTGGCCAGATAGGCATCAAGGGCCTCGAGCGCACGGTCCGCATAGGCCTGGTAGCGGTCGCGCTTGCTGCGGCGCTTACCATCATCGAGTGGCGGCACCAGGCCAAAGTTGACATGCATGGGCTGGTAGCCCACGGTGGCAGGATCGGTCGCATAGCCCACGAGCGCGCCCAGGGCGCCCACGCGGGGCAACTCGACGCCCGCGGCGCCGATAGCCTCGGCATAGGTGTTGAGCGCCGCGAGCAGACCGGTCGCCACGGCTTCCATGTACCCCTCGGTGCCGGTGATCTGACCGGCCAGGCGCACGCCGGTACCAGGCACGGCAAAGGTGCCATCGAGCACGTGCGGGGCGTCGACAAAGGTATTGCGGTGCATGACACCGTAGCGGAAGAACTCAGCGTTCTCCAGGCCCGGCACCATATGGAAGACGCGCTTCTGCTCGCCAAAGGTCAGGTTGGTCTGGAAGCCCACCAGGTTATAGGCGGTCTTCTCCTTGTTCTCGGCACGCAGCTGAATCGCCGCCCAAGGGCGACGTCCGGTACGCGGGTCGGTGAGGCCGACGGGCTTCATGGCGCCAAAGCGAATGGCGTCCTTGCCGGTGCGCGCAACTTCCTCGGCAGGTTGGCAGGCCTGAAACAGATCGCCGCCCTCAAAGTCTTTGAGCACCACGCGGTCGGCCGTGGTAAGTGCCTCGATAAAGGCCTCGTACTCCTCCTTGTTGAGCGGAGCGTTGAGATAGTCGCCGCTCCCCTGCTCCTCGTAGCGCGACTGCGAAAACAGCACGTCCATATCGAGCGTGGAGGCATCGACGATCGGCGCCGCGGCATCGAAGAACGCAAGGGCGTCGCCACCGACGAGCTTCATGACCTCTTCGCTCAGCGCCGGTGAACACAGCGGGCCCGCGGCAATGACCACGTGGCCCTCGGGAATCTGCGTGACCTCGCCGTGCACGACCTCGATATTGGGACGGGCGGCAACCTCGGCCTCGACAAGCTCGGAAAACTTGACGCGGTCGACCGCCAAGGCGCCACCGGCGGGAACAGCCGCGCGATGGGCGCAATCGAGCAGGACTGAACCCATGCGCTCAAGCTCGGCCTTTAACAAGCCCGCCGCAGAGTCCGGACGGGTCGATTTAAACGAATTGGAACAGACGAGCTCTGCCAGGTGATCGGTATGGTGGGCCGGGGAGCTCACCTGGGGGCGCATCTCGCGCAGCTTTACGGCAAACCCGCGGTCTGCCAGCTGAATCGCGCACTCCGAACCCGCCAGACCACCACCGATAACCGTCACCTGATCGAACTGCATCTGCAAACACCTTTCTAATTGACACGTTTTCCATTGTGACCGAAGGGCGTCTGGGCGTGAAGGGCAAACTTGGAGGGCGCATACCTTCCATCCATCATGCGCTCGATAAGGCCCTCGAGTTCAAGCGAACCCAAGAGTTTGAGTACGCCGACAGCATCGAGCGAGACGAGCGCCGCGATGTCGTCGACCTTGAGCGGAGAGGCGATGAGCGCATGCATCACGGTCTGCTGTGTTTGATCCAGGTCGGCAATGCCGGGAGCATCGGGGCGCGAGTAGCGCAGGGTGCCGTAGATGCGTGAGATAGCCATCTCGATAGATTCCTCGTCGATGATGCAGCAGGCACCGTTCGCAATGAGGTAATTCGTGCCACGCGACTCGGGCGATAGGATCGACCCCGGCACAGCGAGAAGTTCTCGCCCCAAATCCATAGCAGCCTCGGCTGTAGAAAACGTCCCGGAAGGCATACCCGCCTCGGATACAAAGAGGGCTTGCGACAGGGCCGCGATCACGCGATTGCGGCGCGGAAAGGCAAACTTGCGCGGACCCATGCCCCACGGGGAGATCGACACGACCGCGCCACCCGTATCGAGCGTGCGCGTAATAAGCCCCGCGCTCGAGCGCGGATAGACCACGTCGGCGCCCGTCCCCAGCACCACGACGTGTTTGCCGCCGGCGTTGACCGCAGCCCAACCCGAGGCCTGGTCACAACCGACCGCGCCGCCCGAAACTACCGTCACTCCCGCCTCGACCGCCACCTTTGCCGCAAGCTCTGCCACGGCAAGACCATACGGCGAGGCCTTGCGCGCGCCGATGATGGAGAGCGCGGGCGTCGAAAGCACCTCGGGGTTGCCGCGCACATAGAGCGTCTGGGGTACATCAGAAAGCTCCAAAACGGTCTCGGGATACAACGCATCACCTGGATGCAGCTCAAAGGTCCCCTCGGCCATCATTGGTCCCTCCTTCCCTGGTACATCGCCGCCTCGAGCACGTGGTCCTGCGTCACATGCTCGCTCTCGGCGACGTCGGCGATTGTACGCGCGATACGCACCAGGCGCACGATACCGCGGCCCGTGAGATGTGTGCGCTTCGACAGGCCGAGTACACACTTCTCCGCCGCATCATCGAGCTCAAAGGTCGAAACGACGCCGTCAATGGACCGCGTCTCGCCATCCTCGGCCTCGGCATCCACATCGTCCATACGGGACTCTCGCCAGGCACGAAAGGCGCGACCGCGCACAACGTAGTCACGCAACTCGGCCGACGACATACCCTCCGCGCCCTCGATAATCACTTGGGGGTCGGGACGGGTCACATCGATCATCATGTCGATACGGTCGGCCAAAGGACCGCGCAACTTTGCCCGATAGCGCTCCACCATCGATGCCGAGCAGCGGCATGGCACCTCACGGTCGCCCAAAAAGCCGCAGGGGCAGGGATTGCTCGCAGCGAGGAGCTGAAAGCGCGACGGGAAGGTAAAGGCCCCGTCGACGCGTACAATCCTCACATAGCCGCGTTCGATGGGCTGACGCAGCGTCTGCAGCACACCCGTGGGAAACTCGGCAAGCTCGTCCAAAAAGAGCACGCCGCCATGAGCCAGGCTGATCTCACCCGGATGCACCGGGCGTCCTCCGCCGATAAGGCCTGCGGTCGAAATACTGTGGTGGGGACTGCGGAAGGGCCGGTGTCCCGCCAACAAGCCATCAATGTTCTCACCCAAAACCGAATGGATGCACAGTGCCTCCTGCTGATCCTCAACGGAAAGCTCAGGCAGGATGCCGGTCATACGGCGCGCAAGCATCGTCTTGCCCGATCCAGGGGACCCGATCATAAGCAAACCGAGCTCACCCGCTGCCGCCAGCGCCATGCCGCGTTTGGCAACCTCCTGCCCCAGCACGTCGGCATAGTCGAGCTCGGGCTCAAAGGTCGCCTCGAGCACTTCAGAATCCAAGTAGTGCCGCGCGGCATCGCCCATTCCATGAGCAAGCTGAGACAGATGATCGATAAAGCCGCAATCCACGCCCGCAAGCGGCACATGCTGATCGGACCTGCCAGCAATAAAGGACAGCCCCATATCACGCGCCAATAGCTGAAACGCCACCTCGCCCTTGACAGGAAGGACCGTACCGTCCAAGCCGAGCTCGCCGGCGATAAGGCAGCGATCGAGGTTGTCGCTGGGAATCTGACCATCGGCCGCCAATACCGCAATGGCAATGGGCAGATCAAAGCCGCTACCGGTCTTGCGAATATCGCCGGGCGCCAGATTGACCGTAATGCCCGAGCGCGGGATCTCGAACCCGGCGGAGCGCATCGCACAGCGAATACGACCGCGTGACTCCATCACCTCCATACTCGGAATACCGAGCATTTGGATGCCCGGAACGCCACCGGCAAGCGAGACCTCGACCGTGACGTGAATCGCCTCGACGCCACGGATGCAGGCCGCGTGAACGGCAAACGTCTCGAACGCCATCACGACACCTGCCAATCGAACGCGTTGTACTGATGCTCGATCTCGGCGATATGCCCGCCACGAATGGTGACGCCCACGGCATCGAAGCGAATCGCCTTGAGCGGATAATGCTCCATAAGATAGCAACTTGCGATGCGGCGGTAGCGGCGTTGCTTTTGGGCGTCCACGGCCTCCTCGGGAAAGACCCGCGTGCTGCAATCCAGTGCAACGCGTCTGGTCTTGACCTCGGCCATCACCACGACATCGTCGAGCTCATCGAGCAGCACCAGATCGGCCTCGCCCTCGGTGCAACGATAACCCTGCTCAAGCAAGGAGTAGCCGCGCTCGTTAAAGTAGTCGATGGTGATCAGCTCGCCCAGCATACCCAGCTCGCGGGGACTGAGCCCCTTGATAAACTCGGGCGTCATCGCCCCGCAGTCGAGCTCGCCGTTTTCCCAACGCTCCTTGAGTTGCTGCGTCTTGCTCTTTTTGCTTGCGGCACTCATGGGGTCTCCTTTCCCGCACACTGCATTGCCCCGATGATGAGGGCACCTTTCATGCGGGTAAGTACCGGAAGCAAACCAAAAACTGACCAAATGCCGTCAAAAAACGGGCCGTACGCAGCAATGGTGTTGCATACGGCCCGCTACCAGCAGGTTTATAAAACTCCAGAGGTCCCTGTCTCCACAATTGACCTAGAAAAGGCGCTCAGTCTGCAGAAAGTTTCCGCAAAAGCTCACGCGGTGCAGCGGACAAAGTCCATGCTTGCGAATGGCCTCGATATGCTCGGGGCTCGCATAGCCCTTCGACTCGGCCAGATGGTACTCGGGATACTCGGCGTCGTACTCGACCATCATCTCGTCACGCGTCACCTTAGCCATGATGGACGCCGCGGCGATACAGGCGATTTTGGCATCGCCCTTCACCACGTCGCGCTCGTTGGGAACGGCGCCCAAGGGGTTACCATCCATGAGGACACAGTCGGGTTCAAGTCCCGTATCGGCCACGGCGCCCGCGACGGCGGCACGAATGGCACGCGCCATGCCCATATCATCGATATCCTTAGGCGCGATATGGCAAAAACCGATCGCCGTCGCCACCTCGGCAATCTTCACCGAGAGCAGCTCGCGGCGCGCCGGCGTGAGCTTTTTGGAATCGTTGATGCCCCAGACGCGCGGCTTCATGGGAAGGCACACGGCGCACACCGTCAGGGGACCGGCCACCGATCCGCGACCCACCTCGTCGACACCAACGATCACCCCATCGCCGCCAAGCTCATGCATAAGCTCGTACATGTCATTGACGCGCTCGCGCTCGGCAAGCTCTTTGGCATGGCGTTTGAGGGCACGCTCGCAAGCCTTGATCACCTGCTGGCGCGGATCCTCGCGATAATGCTCCACGAGGGCGGGAATCTCCTCAAACGTAGCGCTCGCCAACTCACCGGCAACCTGCGATGCCGAAACCGAGCTCGTCATGTTGGCCATACCAGGCCCTCCTTGCATGCAAATCAGATAAAAAGAAGGGCCACCCGAAGGTGACCCTTGTGTCCAAACGAGTGGACAGACGCTGCGATCTTCTTAGCGCTTCTCGGGGATGCGAGCAGCCTTGCCCACCTTGTCGCGGAGGTAGTACAGCTTGGCGCGACGGACGCGACCATGACGAACGACCTCGAGCTTGGCGATCTTGGGGCTGTGAAGCGGGAAGGTACGCTCAACACCGACACCGAAGGACATCTTGCGGACGGTGAAGGTCTCG
>CAUDZT010000037.1 GCA_958453935.1 uncultured Collinsella sp.
TTACCGCCGAAAGTGCCACCTATAAGCAGGCCATGACCGCCTATTACACCGCCTACCAGCAGTATTCCTCGCAGGCCTCAAGCGCTAGCTCCAAGTGGACCGAGTATGCTAACGGCCTCTATGCCAAGGCCAACATCAGCATCTACGGCCTGTTTGCGTAAGATCTGTCTGCACTACTGCGCGCTAACCGATCTACCTGATTAAGCCCGCTAGAACGACAAAGTTCTAGCGGGCATTTTGTTACCGAAACCACTAGGATAGGACTTGCGCCCGTGCAAGTGCTTCATCGGGTATCCTCAATTCATCCTGGAAAACGGCCGTAAACGATTGCAAATAACCGGTGAACGGTCAAAAACTACCGTTCACCGATAATTTCTAAACTGGTTCTAACTGGTATTAAGTCAAAAAGACCAATTCACAAATCTTCACAATGACCTGCATTTTTTCTACACGCCATTTTTAGCCACCCTGCGTTGTTTAGACACGAAGAAAAGTTCCGATCTTTGGCCAAGGCATTTCAAAACGATTACAAAACCGCAGGTAGAAGTGTTAACGATCGGTAAACGGTCGATTTTTCGCCGTGAACGGCGCAAAAACGTTTTACTGTGTGAATCAGCGAAAGCGACCTCTTCTGTGGTGATATAGTGACAACAACACGTCACGTGGTTACTACCAGTTGAGAAACCACTGGTCTTCAAAGAACGCTTTCCAAGAAGCTTTAAGGGCACCCGCCCGCTGGCTTCCGAAAACTATCGGACTCAGATCGTACACACCTTCGGAAGGGAAATTTGAATGGTTGGCTTTATTCTTACCGGTCATGGACAGTTCGCACCCGGCATCGCAAGCGCTATCGCTATGGTCGCTGGTGATCAGCCCGCTTTTACCGTCGTTCCTTTTGAGGGCGACCAGGCTGCTTCCTACGGTGAGGATCTCCGCGCCGCTATTACCGCCATGCGCGAGGAGTGCGATGGCGTGCTCGTCTTTACCGACCTGCTTGGTGGTACCCCGTTCAACCAGGCAATGATGATTGCCCAGGATGTCGACAACGTCGAGATTCTGACTGGAACTAACCTTCCCATGGTTATTGAGCTTCTGTTCCTCCGCGGCAACGCCACGCTCGCCGAGCTTGGCGAGCAGGCCGTGACCGTTGGCCAGACGGGCATCACCGCCCAGACGGTCGCTTCCGTCGCTGGTGCCGAGGATGATGATATCTTCGGCGACGAGGACGGCATCTAATGGCCGATTTCGGAGCCAGTGTTCTGAGTTCCTCGGTCGCTCTTTTGGGCCTGCTTGTCATCATGGGCTTGATTTACACCATCTGGTCGCAAATCAACATGAAGAAGAAGCAGAAGTACTTCAAGGAGCTGCACACGGAGCTCAAGCCGGGTCAGGAGGTTCTTTTCGCCGGCGGTATCTACGGAACCGTCAAAGGCATCGAAGGCGAAAAGGTCCAGATCAAAGTCCGATCCGGTGCCGTCGTAGATGTTTCGCGTTACGCGATTCAGGAGATTAAGTAACTGTCGTCAGCAATCAACGAAAGGAAGCTGATCAACATGGCAGAACCCAACATTCTTCTTACCCGCATCGATAACCGACTGGTTCATGGTCAGGTCGCGACCCAGTGGAACTCCACCTTGGGCTCCAACCTCATCCTCGTCGCCAACGACGACGTGTCGACCAACACCATGCGTCAGAACCTCATGAAGATGGCCGCTCCCACCGGCGTCGCTACGCGTTTCTTCTCCCTGCAGAAGACCATCGACGTCATCGGCAAGGCGAGCCCGCGCCAGAAGATCTTCATCGTGGCCGAAACACCGGAAGACGTGCTTACGCTCGTCAAGGGCGGTGTGCCTATAAAGAAGGTAAACATCGGCAACATGCACATGTCGGAAGGAAAGCGCCAAGTCGCCACCTCCGTCGCAGTTAACGACGAGGATGTCGCTGCGTTTAAAGAGCTGCAGGAATTGGGGGTGGAGTTGGAGATCAGGCGCGTTCCGAGCACGCCTGTTGAGGACACGAGCAAGCTCTTCTCGTAATCCTCGTGATCCACGTTGTCAGGAGTGAAACCCTGACATTCTGTACGTGAAATCCAAAGTGCGTACATACATTTTGAAAGGAGGAGCAAGATGGAATACACGATCTTCCAGGTCGCTCTGGTCTTCATCGTCACGTTCGTCGCGGCAATCGACCAGTTTAACTTCCTCGAGTCTCTCTATCAGCCCATCGTCACCGGCGCCGTCATCGGTCTTATCCTTGGCGACCTCAACACCGGTCTTCTCGTGGGTGGTACTTATCAGCTCATGACGATCGGCAACATGCCGATCGGAGGTGCTCAGCCGCCTAACGCTGTTATCGGCGGCATCATGGCAGCCATTCTCGCTATCGCTACGGGCCTTGAGCCCAACGCGGCAGTCGGTCTTGCCATTCCGTTCGCTCTGCTTGGTCAGCTCGGCGTTACCCTGGTCTTCACGCTTATGTCGCCCCTCATGTCCTCCGCGGACAACATGGCTCATAACGCTGACACCAAGGGCATCGAGCGTCTGAACTACTTCGCCATGGCTTTGCTCGGCCTGATCTTCGCTGTCGTCGTCACCCTGTTCTTCATCGCTGGCGCTACCATCGGTCAGACCATCGCTTCCGCCATCCCGACTTGGCTGCAGACCGGTCTCTCCGCTGCAGGCGGCATGATGCGCTTCGTCGGCTTCGCCGTCCTGCTCAAGGTTATGATGAACCGCGATATGTGGGGCTTCTTCCTCATGGGCTTTGGCCTCGCGCTCATCACCGTTGCCAACGATTCTCTGGCAACCCCTGCCCTGCTCATCCTCGCTCTCATCGGCTTCGGCATCGCTTTCTGGGACTTCCAGCAGCAGACCGAGCTGAAGGGTGCAGCTGTTTCTGACGGAGGTGACTTCGAAGATGGCATCTAATGAGTATGTGATCCCGGAGCACTACGAGGATCTCACTCCTGCTCCGCAGCTCGACCAGAAGACCCTCAACAAGATGGCTTGGCGCTCCTGCTTCCTGCAGGCATCGTTCAACTACGAGCGCATGCAGGCCGCTGGCTGGCTTTACTCCATCATCCCCGGTCTGGAGAAGATCCACACCAACAAGAACGACCTCGCGGCTTCCATGAGCCACAACCTGGAGTTCTTCAACACCCATCCGTTCCTTGTCACCTTTGTTATGGGCATCGTGCTTTCGCTCGAGCAGAACAAGGTTGACATCCCCACGATCCGCGCCGTCCGCGTCGCCGCAATGGGCCCGCTCGGTGGTATCGGTGACGCCCTGTTCTGGCTGACGCTTGTGCCTATCACGGCCGGCATCACCTCCAACATGGCCATCAACGGCAATGCCGCTGCGCCGATCATCTTCCTGGTGATCTTCAACGTCGTCCAGTTCGCTCTGCGCTTCTGGCTCATGAACTGGTCCTACAAGCTTGGCACCAGCGCTATTGACGCTCTGACCGCCAACATGCAGGCCTTCACGCGTGCCGCTTCCATCATGGGCGTCTTCGTCGTCGGTTGCCTGGTCGTCACCATGGGTGGCACCCAGATCAACCTCCAGATCCCCAACGGCACCACCCGTGGCCTCTCCGCTACTACCGTGATCGTCTCCGAGAAGGAGGCCGAGAACTTCACCGGTATGGAGGGCATCGATACCGAGACCGCTGAGGCCGGTACCATCGCCATGACCGATGAGGACGGCAACGCCCTCACCGCTTCCGATGCCGACGGCAACGCTGTCGAGTGCGGCGTCACCGATCTGGGCAACGGCATGGAGTCCGTTACCTACGGTACCGTCACCGAGGATCCGGTCAACTTCTCTGTTGCCGACACCCTCAACACCATCGTCCCGAAGCTCGTCCCGCTTATGCTTACGCTGCTGCTTTACTACATGTTCGCTAAGCACAGCTGGACCCCGACCAAGGGCATTCTGCTGCTCTTCGTCCTGGGCATCCTGGGCGCTGGCCCGCTTGGTCTCTGGCCGAGCATCTGGTAAGGCTCTAGCTTGAGGGGTGTGTCCCTACGCGGCTCACACCCCGACCCCTTAAGCCATGTGTATGTTAAAAGCCGCGTGCTCGAAAGAGCGCGCGGCTTTTGTTTTCTTGATGATTCGGGTGTGGCAGACAGATAATGCTTAACACCCTAGGTAGTTAGCCGAATTCGAGCAAAAGGGAGGATAGGATGGCGATCGGAGCGCGTAAGCAACCGCTGTACGATCAGCTGGTCGATATTCTGACCGAAAAGATTGACCATGAATATCGCGCCGGTGACATGATTCCTTCCGAGCGCGAACTTTCGGAGCGCTATGGTCTCTCGCGCACTACGGTACGCCTGGCTCTGCAGGAACTGGAGCGTTTAGGACTGGTGGTTCGGCAGCACGGTCGCGGTACCTTTGTGACCGACCGTTCGGCAAAGGCAACCAATCTTATGCAGTCCTACAGCTTTACCGAGCAGATGCGCGCGATGGGTCGTGACCCCGAGACCACGATTCTCGAGTTTTGCGAGATGGAGGCCGATAAGAATCTGGCCGAGCATATGGGATTGCGTATCGGTGATCGCATTTTTAAGCTCAAGCGCCTTCGTTCTGCCGACAACATGCCCATGATGGTCGAACGCAGCTATCTACCGGTTCGTCAATTTCTGTCCCTAAAGCGACCGCTCTTGGAGCGTAAACCGCTCTACGATGTGATTGAGCAAGATTTCCAACAAAAAATACGTGTGGCCGAAGAGGAGTTCTATGCGAGCATAGCCCGTCCCACCGATGCCCACCTTTTGGAAATTGTCGAGGGCTCGCCTGTGCTCGATTTGGTTAGGACTACGTATAACGAGTCAAACGAGGTTGTGGAGTATACGCTCTCGGTTGCTCGTGCCGATCAGTTTAAATACAAGGTTTACCACCAGCGTAGCGACTAGTGTTGGCATCGTTTCCATATGATGATTCTTTGTATTTAACTGGTTACTACCAGATAACCAACCGAAGTGTATAATTGCACGTCAGAGGATTACTTCTAGAGAGAGGTATTAGAAATGTTCGAGAAGAGTGTCGAGGAGCTCACCGAGCTCGGCGCCCAGATCACCACGGCCGAGATTGCTCAGCAGCCCGAGCTTTGGCGTGATACGCTCAACATCTATCGCGAGAACAAGGAGGCCATCGAGGCCTTCCTGGCCGAGGCTCGTGCTATGGGCGAGGGCCGTCTGTCCGTTGTCTTCACCGGTGCCGGTACGTCCGACTACGTTGGCGATACCTGCGCCCCGTACCTGCGTCACGCTGGCAACACTGATCTCTACGACTTTAAGCCCATCGCCACGACAGACATCGTGAGCGCTCCGCGCGATTTCCTGCGCGCCGAGGATCCCACGCTCGTGGTTTCCTTTGCCCGCTCTGGCAACAGCCCCGAGAGCCTTGCCGCCGTTGCCGTTGCCAAGGAGCTCGTTCACAACGTCAAGTTCCTCAACATCACCTGCGCTCCCGAGGGCAAGCTCGCCGTTGAGTCTGCCGATGATCCCAACGCGCTGACGCTGCTCATTCCGCGCGCCAACGACAAGGGCTTCGCCATGACCGGCTCCTACACCTGCATGACCCTGCTCTCTACTCTCATCTTTGACGAGGCTTCCGACGAGCAGAAGGCCGAGTGGGTCGAGACCATCGCCAAGATGGGCGAGGAGGTCATCGCTCGCGAGTCCGAGGTTGCCGACTACCTCGCTGGCGACTTCAACCGCGTGACCTACTTGGGCTCCGGCTCCTTTGGCGGCCTTGCTCAGGAGAGCCAGCTCAAGATCCTCGAGCTCGCTCACGGTCTGGTTGCTACTTCCTACGACACCTCCATGGGCTATCGTCACGGACCTAAGTCTTTCATCGACGATAAGACGCTCGTCTTCGTATTCGTCAACAACGACGCCTACACCCGTCAGTACGACATCGACATCCTCAACGAGATCGGTGGCGACGATATTGCTCAGCGCACCGTTGCCGTTCAGCAGGATGGCGCTACTGTCTACGAGGGTGAGTCCTTCACCTTTAAGGGCTATGAGGCACTCCCCGAGGGTTACCTTGCTCTGCCGTTCGTGATGTTTGCCCAGGCAATCAGCCTGCTCAACTCCGTGCGCGTGGGCAACACGCCCGATACGCCGAGCCCCACCGGCACGGTCAACCGCGTGGTCAAGGGCGTGACGATTCACCCCTTCACCGCTTAATCGCGTCCCCCTGTAAGGGCGCCCGTCCGCTCATAACGGCGGGCGGGCGCTTTTTGTTTTACGTGAGCTGGGTATAAGCATCACCACAGTCAACTGCTTTAGAAGCAAGGAGTGCATATGAGCACGTACGCAATTAAGGCTGACAAGTTCTTCTTGCCGGCAGGCCCGCAACTGGGCGGCTATCTTATGGTCGAGGATGGCGTCTTTGGCGCCTGGCAGGCCGACGAGCCCTCTTGCGAGATTAAGGATTACACGGGATCGTGGATCGCACCGGGTATGGTCGATACCCACATCCATGGCTTCTACAACCACTCAACTACCGATAACGACCCCGAGGGTATCGATATCAGCTCGACTGAGCTCGCCCGTCGCGGTACCACCAGCTGGCTACCCACGACGTTCACCGATGGCGTCGAGCAGATCAAGGACGCCTGCGCCGCCATCGCTCAGGCGGACGAGGGTCGCGGCCCCGACTTCTGCGGTGCTCGCATTCAGGGCATCTACCTGGAAGGCCCTTTCTTTACCATGAAGCACGTGGGCGCGCAGAACCCCGCTTATCTGATCGACCCCTCCGAGGAGGTCTTCGATCAGTGGCAGGAGGCTGCGGGCGGTCGCATCGTTAAGAGCGCCATGGCGGCCGAGCGCGACGGTGCCGCTGCTTATGCGGCTGCTCTGAACGCCAAGGGTGTGGTGACCAGCATCGGTCACTCCGATGCCACCTACGATGAGTGCATCGCTGCCATCAACGCCGGTGCCAGCTGCTTTACGCATACCTATAACGGCCAGCGCGGGCTGCATCACCGTGAGCCCGGTGTCGTGGGTGCTGCTATGTCCACGTCCGAGACCTACGCCGAGATCATCTGTGACGGCAAGCACGTAAACCCTGCCGCCATCAAGGCGCTGCTGCAGGCAAAGGGCTGGCAGCACACGGTACTCATCACCGACTGCCTGGGCTGCGGCGGCATGCCCGAGGGCAGCTACACCAGCGGCGGCATGGACGTCATCATGAAGGACAACCTGTGCTGGCTCGCCGATGGCAAGAGCATTGCCGGTTCGGTGCTCACGCTTGCCCAGGGCGTCAAGAACATCGTCGACTGGGGCATCGCCAGCGCCGATATCGCCATTCGCATGGCAACCGAGGTGCCGGCACGCTCCGCGCACATCGAGGATAAGTGCGGCAGCATCATGCCGGGTCGCGACGCCGACTTTGTCGTGTTCGACCATGAGCTCACCCTCGTCGAGACGTATGTTGGCGGCCAGAGCGTCGGCAACGCCTTTACCGAGTAACGAAAGAAAAAGACGGCGGGCCCGAATCTGCTCGGACCCGCCGTACGGGTTAAACGCTCAAAAGCACCTTTACAGTTACAGCTTGCTAGCGATTTTCTTTGCCGTACGCTTAACGCCGGCCACCAGGCCTCCTGCAGGATGCTCCTTCTCGTATGCTAGGCGCTTCTCGCGCTTGGCGTACTCTTCGACGATGATGTCTCCATACTCGTCTTCGATCTTGTCGAAGAAGTCGACGGCACCCTTAATTTCCTCAGCGGTCGGGTGCCCCTTTTGGACACCGCCGGTGAGTTTGAACGGCCCCCACGTATCAAAGCCGGGGCAGCCGTAGACACCCATAAAGATGGCCTGCCTCATGCGGCAGATGCCATCGATATCCTTGCCGTACCACTTGTTTTTGCCACCGTAGGTCATAAGGCCAAACACCTTGTCCTGCGGCTGCAACACGTTAGTGAGCACGCGTGCCATGTCCTTGTCGATCTCGGAGTAATAGATGCCCGTGGCGACACCAATCAGATGGTATTCGTGCAGGTTGGGATATTCGTTTTTGCCGAGTGTTTTCACGTCGAGGGTATCGATTTCGGGGTGCGCCTCGACGATGGCGTCCACGAGCTTTTTCGTATTGCCGTGGTGGCGTGAGGCATAAAGAATGATGGTTCGCATAAGAAGGCCTTTCAGCTGTAATTGCATCAATGTCTGTATGGTACCCCGTTACATGGCCGGGATACCGGACGCATCGATGAGCGTGCGGGTTTGTCCATTGGTCAGAGCCGAGACGGGTACTTGCGAGCAAAAAGCAGTTGTTCGAAAGGATGGGCAATGGAATACGCTCTCTCCAACGATTCGATTTCTATTAAGGTGTCCACGGCTGGTGGTTCGTTTACCTCGATTGAGGCCGGAGGTCGCGAGTACTTGTGGCAGGGTGACCCCGCCGTGTGGTCCGGCCAGGCGCCGGTCTGCTTTCCGATTTGCGGAGGCCTGCGCGATGGTAGTGCCATGACGTTTGCCGGGCATCATGTAAAGCTCGCTCGCCACGGCTTTGCGCGCAAGCAGGAGTGGAAGCTGCTGAGCCAAGGCGAGAACGAGTTGGCTGTGTGTCTGGCGTCCGAGGATAACGCTGCGTTGCTGAGCGATTATCCGTATCCGTTTAGGCTCGTCGCCCGCTATACGCTCGAGGACGCCGCCGTGCGTGTCTCCTATGAGGTGACCAACGAGGGCACCGAGGACATGCCGTTCTTTATCGGTGGACACCCCGGCTTTAGGTGCCCGCTCGACGAGGGCGAGGCCTATACGGACTACGAGCTACGCTTCGAGAAGGACGAGGCGGCGGAGCTTTGCACTGCCGTCCCCTCGACTGGCTTGATTGACGTGACCAACCGCTCCAAGAACCCCATGGTGGGAAAGACGCTGCCTCTGTCGCATGAGCTCTTCGATTTTGCGGAGACCATCTTTGACGTGCTCGAGAGCCGTCAGGTCACGCTTTCCAAGAAGGGCGAGGACAAGGGCGTCCGCCTGAGCTTTGAGGGCTTCCCGTATCTCATTGTATGGAGCAAGCCCGAGGGCGATTTTGTGGCAGTTGAGCCTTGGGGCGGCCTTTCGACCTGCTCCGATGAGGACGACGTGCTTGAGCATAAGCGTGGCTGCCTTGTCGCCAAGCCCAAGGAGACCGTCGTTCGCTCGTTCACGATTGAGATTCTGTAATTCCGTTTTGTCGACTCGTATCGCGAGGCACAAGGAGCCTGCGAGATAAGGAGCTAAAAATGATCCTCACCGTTACGATGAACCCGTCCGTCGATACACGCTATCAGCTCGATGAGCTCATTATCGACGACGTTAACCGTGTGACGCCCGAAAAGACCGCCGGCGGCAAGGGTCTCAACGTGGCCCGTGTACTGGGTCAGCTGGGCGACGACGTTGTGGCAACCGGTCTACTCGGCGGCCACATGGGCGCCTACATGGCCGAGCTCATGGATGCCAACGGCATTAAGAATGATTTCGTACCCATCAAGGGCGAGACTCGCATTTGCCTTAACATCCTCCACGCCGGCAACCAGACCGAGCTACTCGAGAGCGGCCCGACGATTGCCCCCGAGGAGCTCGATGCCTTTACCGCCAAGTTCGCCGAGCTTGCGAGCAAGGCCGCTGTCGTTACCATCTCGGGTTCGCTGCCCCGTGGTGTCGAGGCGGGCTACTACGCCAAGATCACGGGTATTGCCGAGAACGCCGGCGCCAAGGTGCTGCTCGATACCTCGGGTGCTTCGCTCGAGGCCGCCCTTAAGTCCGAAATTAAGCCCGAGCTGGTCAAGCCTAACCTGACCGAGATTAACGGCCTTCTGGGCACGAGCTTTACCACCGACGATGTGGACGAGCTCCGCGCCGCGCTCGCCTCTGATGCCCGCTTCTCCGATATCCCCTGGGTCGTCGTGTCCATGGGCGCTGCCGGCTCCGTGGGCTTCCATAATGGCCGTGCATTCCGCGCCAAGACCCCCGATATCCCCGCCGTTAACGCTACGGGCTCTGGCGATTCGACCATTGCCGGCTTCGCACATGCGATTGCTGCTGGCGCGGATGACGAGACGGTGCTGCGTACCGCCAACACCTGCGGCAAGCTCAATGCCATGGATCCCATGACTGGCCACTTGGTTATGGATCGTTGGGACGAGGTTTACAACGGCGTTGTCGTGACCGAGCTGTAGGAGCCTGTGCGCCGCCCCCGGCATCGGTTGCTTGCTTGTGGTTAGAGTCGACGACAAGTGCGGTAGCATTATGCCGGGGCGCGACGCCGATGCTGTCGTGTTCAATCCCGACCTTACCCTGGTCGAGACGTATGTGGGTGGCAACAGCGTCGGTAATGCATTTACCGAGTAGCTGCCAAATAAACGATCCGAGAGGGGATTTAGATGATTTACGGTGCATTGGGCGATATCGAGGAATACCGCGGAATGCTCAAGGGCCTCGACGTGCTGATCGACTGGCTCGAGGAGAACGACCCGGCACAGCTCGAGGTCGGCAGCCATCCGATTTTGGGTGAGAAGGTCTTTGCGAACGTCATGTCTCCCACGACGCGTCCCGAGGCTGAGGCTCACTATGAGACGCATCAGCGCTATCACGACCTGCAGATCGACGTCGAGGGTCGCGAGGCCTTCAAGGTCGCTACGGGCAGCCTGACGCTGGTCCAGGAGTTTGACGAGAAGGACGACTACGATCTGGTCGATTCCGACGCTTCGATCGCCGGCGATCTTGCCGACGACAAATTCGCGCTGTTCGTTGCCGGCGAGCCCCACATGCCCACGCTCGAGTTCCCGGGCGATGGCGCACAGCCGGTCAAGAAGATCTGCTTTAAGTTGCTTGCCGACGCCTACTGGGAGGAGTAGCGAGCTGCTCGGCTGAGCTGTTCGTCTGATGGCGTGATTCCCCTAGGGAAATCACGCTAGGACCCCGCCAAACGGGTTTTCCCTAGGGAAATCACGTTTGGCGGGGTTTTCTGTTTTTGAATAGGGAAGCCTCATTTATTTGCGAAGAACATCGGCTAGCCGCAGGATTGAAATCATCGACCGATAAGTGAGTTCCACTTTTTCGCCCGCAAGCAGTCGTTTCGAGCCAATCTCATCTAGCCCCACAAGCCGAGAAAACAGCGGGCCGCTCATCGTGCCATCGTCAATTGATTCCCTTATGGTCTTCAAAACGTCCGTATCATGAAGCGATGCCGAGCTGTAGGGGGCAACACGAGCGGAACTCTCAATTAACGACGAGACAAAAGGATGGAGATGCTTTGGACATAGTCCATCAAACACCACATCCCCATTGTCGTTCGAGCCGACCAGGCGCCAAGTATAATGATCGACCCAGTCATCTCCGTCATATATGGCGTCCATGAGCAACTTCCCGTCTAGAGAGAGAAACCTATTTGGACATCGGGGCGCAAGACCGCAATCCATATCGGACCTGCAGCAGCTCCAACCCAACGCACCACTTAGGTTCCCTTTCGTACATGTGTATCAATCTGCCCCGAAATGCCGGTGAATGCAATTCCAGACTCGTTTGTCGGATAGCAATCGACGTATTTTTGTTTTCCGCTCACAACCTTGTATAGATAAATCGTTCCAGCAAAAGAGAAGGGATCGTTCGCAATTTTGTCCGGAAGAACTTGCCACCTCAAAATCCCGCTACCAATATGGTCAAGCTTGACCGTTCCGCCGTCCCCCTCAAAAGTGGCAAGGGGATTTACCCCAGACTGAGAGTCGGCATCGCCCTCCTTAGCAGTTATCAGCAGGCTGCCCGTATAAGACTGCTGAGGCTCACCTTCAGGACAGGCAGCCTCGGCCCAAGAAGGGCCACTCAGGCAGAACAGTCCGAGCAACATCATTACCAACAAAAGAAAACCCTTAGTTCTTTTCATCTATATCGCCAATATCTCTCGACATTTGTATATTGTGACTATTTTAGATCTATATGGCCAATTTGAGCCCTCACCATGGCAATTGTTGCAGCTGGGTTTCTTTTCATTAAGATTTCACTTTGGTAAATCCCCGCCCCTAAGCATTAAACCCGAAGTCCACCGAGTGGGCCGCCGTTGACGTGGCGATGTTTGGATTGGCGCGCACGCACTCAAAATCGGCAACAAAAAAGCCGCCCGAAGGCGGCTATCTTGTGCAATGGAGCCAGCGACCGGGCTCGAACCGGTGACCCCCGCTTTACGAGAGCGGTGCTCTACCAACTGAGCTACGCTGGCGGCCATGTGGTGACGCAACTGAAGCGTCAACGGCTGTCTATGATACGGGACATCGCACATCCGCGCAAGTGCTCTTACGGCTTTTCTCACTTTAAATGCACTAATATTGGAGACGTGGTGTCTACGGCGTTCATTTGGCGCTTGACTTGCTGTTGAGTTGGTGACTGACGTCCCGCTCGTATGGGTCTCAAACAGAATGGGGCAGCCATGGCTCAACCCAAGATTCTTCTTACGCGTATCGATGACCGTTTCATTTACGGGCAAGACGTTGAGCTGTGGAACGAAGCCGTGGGTTCCAATCTTGTCTTAATCGTCAACGATGAGATCGCGGCGGATTCGCGCCAATGGGCACCCATGAGGGTGGCGGCGCCAGAAGGCGTTTGGACGCGGTTTTTCTCGGTGCAAAGGACCATCGACATCATTTATACCGCAACGCCGCGCCAATGGATTCTCATCATGGTGGCGTCGCCCACGGATGCACTCGCGCTGGTTAAGGGCGGTGTGCCAATAACCAAGATCAGCATCGGCCATATGCGGGCGAGGGAGGGCAAGCGCTCTGTAACGCCTGCCGTTGCCATAGACGATACGGACATCGCCGCCCTCGAAGAGTTGCAAAAGCTCGGCATAGAGCTAGAAATCCGTTATCTCCCCAGTTCCGCCCCCGACCCCATTGGCAATCTGTTCAACTGATCCCTTGGGGACGGAGGAAAACGGATCATTTTGCCCTTGCGAGGGATGCGCGCGATGCCGCCTGTCAAAAACTATGCCCATTTACTACGTTTGGTCGGCTATCGCCGAGCATGTCGAATTTGAGAAAAACAAAACCGCAGGTAGACGGCTTGCGAATTTAACAAAAACCGGTGCATGGTCGAGCATCCCGGGCTAAACGTAGTAAATGGGCATAGTTTTGATATGTCACTCATACAGTCACAGCGAAAATGAGCCAAAAGATGAAAAAACGCCCGTCGGCGGTGGTGCCGGCGGGCGTTGCTGTGCGATATGTCGCGTTGTGGGCTTAGTGCCTCATAAAGTGATATTCGATCACATTGCTATAGGGATGACCCGGTCCCACGATGCCCTGGGGGAACAGCGGGCGGTGCGGCGTGTCGGGGTACATCTCGGCTTCGAGGGCAAAGCCGGCGCCCCAACCATAGTTGGCGTCGTCCTTGGCGTGCTCGTCGCCCAGCCAGTTGCCGGTGTAGAGCTGCACGCCCGGGGCAGTGGTGTAGTAGTCCATCTCGCGACCGGTCCACATCTCCTCAACGTGCATCGCGCGGCGCAGGTTACGGCCGTACTGATAGCCATCGATGCACAGGCAGTGGTCGTAGCCACGGGCCTGCTTAATCTGCGGGTCGTCGGCCTCCATGCCGGGTGCAACGGGGCGCAGCTCACGGAAGTCAAACGGCGTGCCCTCGACCGGAGCAATCTCGCCGGTGGGGATGTTCTGCTCGTTGATGGGCAGGTAGTGGGCAGCGTTGGCAACAAAGAAGTGCTCACAGTCCATGCCGGCGTTATGGCCGGCAAGGTTAAAGTACGTGTGGTTGGTCATGGACACGTACGTGGCGCGGTCGCTCTCGCAGCCATACTCGATGCGGAAGACGCCGGTGCGCGTCACGTTAAACACGGCCGTAAAGGTGCGGTTGCCGGGAAGACCCAGCTCGCCGTCCTCAAGCGAGGTAGTCATGCGCACGGCGTTGTGGACCTCGTCGAGCTCAACATCCCACACGCGCTTGTGCAGGCCGTGCTCAAGGTCGCTGTGCAGGTTGTTGGCGCCTTCGTTGACCGGCATATGCCAGTCCGTGCCGGCGATGGTGATCGTGGCACCCGCAGTGCGGTTGGCCACGGGGCCGATGGTCGCGCCAAAGCAGGCGGGGTTGTCAAAGTAATCCTCGAGCTTATCGAAGCCCAGCACCACATCGCGCACGTTGCCGGGGATGTCAGGCACGTCGATGCCCAACACGGTGGCGCCATAGTCCATAATGCGAACGCAGATCTCGGGCCCGTTGAGGGTGTAACGATGAACGGGGGTACCGCACGGCGCGGTGCCGAAAAGCTCGGAAGTGATCATTTGGTTCCTAACATCGAGGTATTTCGGACAAACTGTAGCGCGAACAGGCGAGATTATCACTACACCCCACTAAAGCAGGGGGTATTTTTCTCAAAAAAGTGATGATTGGAGCTGTGCGGGCGTTCATTTTTGACGCGTAAGAGTCTGATACAATTTGTTCGTTACTGTTTGAATGATATGCGCGCAAAGAACGGCGAGGATTCATCGTGATTAAGGCAGAGCGACAGGATAAGGTTCGTCAGCTGCTCGAGGAGCAGGGTACGGTCTCGGTAAAAGAGATTTCTGATGCGTTAGATGTCTCGGACATGACGATCCGCCGCGACCTTGAGGAACTTGCGAGCCTAGGCGAGATCGAGCGCGTGCACGGCGGAGCCCGCAGTGCGCAGGGCCGTCCCCACGCTATGTTGCGCCATGAGTATTCGCACAGTGAAAAGCGCACCAAGCATGCCGAGGAAAAGCTGCAGATCGCACGCCGCGCTGTGGAGCTTATCGAGGAAGGCTCGACCATCTTTTTGGGTACGGGCACCACGGTTGAGCAGATGGCCTCGATGCTGCCGGCGTTTCGCCTGCGTATCGTGACCAATTCGCTTTCGGTGTTCAACCTGCTCGAGGAGCGCGAGGACTGCGAGCTGTGCCTCGTGGGCGGTATGTACCGCCGCCGCACTGCCGCTTTTGTGGGGCCGACGGCCGAGGATACCCTACGTGCGCTGGGCATCGATGCGGCGTTTATCGGCGCCAACGGTATCTTGGACGGTGACGTATCCACGTCCAACATGGACGAGGGCCGTATCCAGCAGCTCGCCTTTAGCAAGGCGGACTCGCGCTATCTGATCGCCGACTCCAGCAAGATCGGCAAGCGCGATTTCTATACCTTCTGTCGCCTGGACAATTTAGACGCCGTGGTGTGCGAACCGGGTATTGCTGATGGAGATCGCGCCGCCATCGAGGAGCACGCGCAGGTCATTTGCTAGCTCGTGCTGCGGGTGATACTTCTGCCCCTGCCATTGCAGAGAATTTGCGTCATCACGATGCATAAATAGGTACGCGTGCAGATTGCAGGTTTCCCTTTGTGAGAGGTGCAGCTGTTTTACGGTGAGGCATAGCATCCGTTATGCGTAAAGCTCGGTATTACTGTATGTCTCAACCATTGCAATGGTCGGTATTTTTGTAGCTATAAGCTCATTTAAAGCTCGGTATTTTTGTATTATTAGATATATCTGAAGGTCGGTATTTTTGTAAACTAGCACGTAAATTATGCTGAGGTGAGATTATGTTTAAACGGAAGGCATATGATCGTCTGCAGGAGTGGAAAGAACGCTCGCAAGGGCGCACTGCGGTGCTTATTGAGGGTGCAAGACGCGTTGGCAAAACGACGCTCGTCAAGTGCTTCGCGCAAAATGAATACAAGGATTATCTGTACATTGACTTTTCGGCTGCTAGCAAAGCCACGCTCGATATATTTCTGAACCATCGTGAAGATGTCGATCTTTTTTTACGCATGCTTCAGCTGCAGTATGGTAAGGCCCTCGAACCGAGAGAGTCGCTGGTCATTTTTGATGAAGTGCAGCGGTTTCCCATCGCGCGCGAATACATAAAGCATCTTGTAGAAGACGGCAGATTTGATTACATCGAGACAGGCTCTCTTGTCTCCATCAAAAAGAATGTCGATAGCATTGTCATACCGTCAGAGGAAGAAAGGATCCCTCTCGAGCCCCTCGATTTTGAGGAGTATCTTTGGGCGACCGGAAAAGATCTTTATGCAGAAGAGATCCGTAAAGCGCGCGAATCTCGGACCGCGCTTCCGGACGGCGTTCATGCGACGTGCATGAGATTATTTGATGAGTATATGCTTGTCGGTGGTATGCCTCAGTCGGTCGACTCCTTTGTGGCAGAGAATGATTTTAGAGGATGCGACAGGGTTAAACGGCAGATTATCGCACTGTACAGGGAGGACATTGCCAAGTTTGGAGGTTCGGACGCTAGACGTGCGCGGGCGGTTTATGACGATATTCCGGGTCAATTATCTGCGGCAAATAAACGGTTCAAATTTGACAGCTTGGAGAAGGGGTCCCGTTTTGAGACATATGAGTCGGCGTTAATCTGGCTTGAGGATGCGCGACTGATTAACCGTTGCTATTTATGCAGTGATCCGAGCGTGGGTTACCGCCTGCACGAGGACGCGTCTTCGCTTAAATGCTATATGGCGGACACGGGATTGCTCGTGAGCTTGGCGTTTGATGATGGTCCGGACCTTATGGATGTTCATAGAGACATTCAATTTGGAAGAATTTCAATTAATAAAGGAATGCTAATCGAGAACATCGTGGCGCAGCAGCTTAAGAGTCTGGGGCATTCGCTTTTTTATTACAGCTGGCAGGAGCCTTCCAAAACAGAGGGGAGTCGGCCCAGAACGCGTGAAATTGATTTTCTTGTTTCGCGCGGCTTTGAAGACGCGGCTGGAAAACCGCGGGTCACTCCTGTTGAAGTTAAATCTTCCAAATCGTATTCAACAATCTCGCTTGACGATTTCGGCAGACGATTCGAACGACGAGTCGGAGAAGAGATAGTTCTTCACCCAAAACAGCTCAGGGCTGAAGGGCATAGGATATATCTACCTCTGTATATGACGATCTTTATCTGATCGACGGCATGCGGTCCTGTGGCTCATTGAACCGCAGGACCGTGTATCGTTAGGGGTTTATTGTGATAATGCGCGCAGGCTAAGCCGGGGATCGAGTTTTCGGGATATGTCGGTGAAGTTCCGTCACCGCGGACTGGGTGTCCGTGCGCCCGACGAGGTCGTTGCGTGCCTAGAAGCCCCGAGCTCCAGAAGCCGTACGCTTGTTTCAGGCGTGCTGGTCGAATGCTCCAGCGTGAAAGACCTACGGGTGTAGCTTGCTCGGCCTGTTTGTCTCGATCTGTAACAGCTAGGACTGAAAAACTCGGCTACGTGTTACAGGTTGAGATTTTTCGGCTAGGTCTAATCTATTCATCTCGATCTGTAACAGGTGGGGGAGAAATAACCGGCTAACTGTTATAGATTGAGATTGAGGGGATTGGCCTGTGCGTTCATCTAAATCTGTAACAGCTAGACGTCAAAAACCGGTTTTAGTGTTACAGATTGAGACAATTCGGCCTGGTCAGTCCCTTTCATCTCAATCTGTAACAGTTAGGACCGAAAAACTCGGCTAGATGTTACAGATTGAGACAAACGTGCGGCACGGTCCGCCCAAAAAAGACCGGGGGCGGCGCGCCGTGTGACGTGCCGCCCCCGGCTGAGAAATGGGGACAAGTTATGTGAGTGGGGCAATGCCGCTCGCCGCAAGCCACTAGTCCAGACGACGGGTCTGCGCCACGTGCTTGTACCAGTAGGCGCTCGCCTTGGGCGTGCGCTTTTGGGTCTCAAAGTCTACGTAGAAGAAGCCATAGCGCTTGTTGTAGCCGTTGGTCCAGGAGAACTGATCCTGCAGGCTCCACAGGAAGTAGCCGCCCACGTTGACGCCCGCCTCCATGGCCTTAAGCAGCCAGCGCAGGTGCTGCTCGATGTAGTCGATGCGCGGCTGGTCGTCCACAAAACCGTCCTTGTAGGGGTCCTTGTAGCCCATGCCGTTTTCGGTAATGAAAATCTGCTTATAGTTGGGGTAGCGCTGCTTAATGTAGACGAGCAGATCGAACAGGCCCTCGGGATAGATGATCCAGTCCCAGTCGGTGGTGGGGATGCCGGGCTTGTTCACGTGCTCGCCAATGCCCTTGACGCGCCAGCGGCCGGTACCCTTCTCGCCCGTGCCGTTGTGGTGCAGGTCGTTCTCGCCGTCGTAGGCCTTGAGGAAACGGCACTGGTAGTTGTTGACACCCAGGTAGTCGTTGTAGAGCGCGGCCTCGCGCATAATCTCGAGGTCCTTGTCCAGGATCTCGATGGTGCCGCCGGAGACGGCAGCCAGGCGGTTGGCGCACTCGAGGGTGTCGGGGGCATAGTCGCCGCGGAAGGTGGCGTCGAGCAGGAACTGGTTTTGCAGCACATGCTCGTTGTTGGCGGCCTTGATGTCGGCGGGGTCGTTCTCGTTGAGCGGGTACTTAAACTCCAGCGACTGAATGACGCCGATCTTGCCCTTAAAACCACCGTTGTGGAAGGCCAGCACTGCCTTGGCGTGGGCGAGCATCATGTTGTGCTCGCACTGGAAGGCCTCGGCCAGATGAGCTTTGACGCCGCCGGGGAAGGTGCCCTCGATGTAGGTGTTGGAGGCGTCGGCCCAGATCTCGTTAAAGGTGAACCAGTAGGTCACCTGGTCGGCGTACTCCTTAAAGCAGAAGGTGGCAAAGTCCACAAAGGCATCGATGGTCTCGCGGTTGAGGAAGTCGCCCTTCTCAAAGAGGGGAAGCGGCGTATCGAAGTGATGCAGCGTGACGAACGGCTCAACATGGTGCTTATGGCACTCGGCGAAGAGATCGTGGTAGAACTGGACGCCCTCGGGGTTGATTTCGCCGGTGCCGTTGGGGAAGATGCGGCTCCAGGCAATGGAGAGGCGAATGCCGTTGATACCGAACTCCTCGCACAGCTCCAAGTCGACAGGGTACTGGTTGTAGAAGTCCGAAGCGGGATCGGGGGAGAAACGGCCTTGGGCTTCCAGAAAGTCGTCCCAGGCAACCTTGCCCTTACCGTGAGTGCGGGTCTCGCCCTCTACCTGGTAGGCAGCAGTGGCGCCGCCAAAGACAAAGTCCTCGGGAAACTGCGCAGGCGGATTGGTGACGCTAGCAGGATTAACGGACATGATGATCCAATCGTCTAAATCGAAGGGCCAGCCGGTCTTGGATGGTCGGCTGGCCCTGAGCGTTACTTACTTCGAAAGCTGCTCGGAGACGAAGGCGAGAGACTTGTCGCCGTTCTGGGAGAGCTCAATGTACTGCTTACCGCGGCAGGCGACGCATTTGTTGCCCACGCGCTCGCAGTCTTTCTGCAGGTCGGCCAGGTAGCTTGCGGCCTGCGGGGCCAGGACGACCAGGTCAAAGTCGGGGAGCATGTCCACGTGGTTGCCATATGCCTCGGCAGCGGTCTCAAGATTGATGCCGCGCTCCTTGGCAGCCTTGGCCAGCGCGTTGGCGAGCAGGCCCGAGGTTCCGCCACCCTGGCAGAGCACGAGCACACGCTTGCCGTTGAGGTCGCTGGCGGTCGTTGCCTCGGCAGCGGGTGCTGCAGAAGTGGCAGGGGAGTCGACCTTCACGGCCTCGGCAGCAGCGCCGGCGGCAACGCTCTTGGCGTCAGCCTTGCCCTGGAAGGCATCGTTGAGCTTGGCGGCCTTCTCGGCGTTCTTGGCGGCGAGCTCCTCCTGGGAGATCTCGGCCTCCTCGGCGCACTTCTGGGCGTCATAGGCACGGAAGAACGGGTAGTACAGGACAAAGTCGACGACCAGGATGAGGGCGAGCATCACAAAGGCGAGCGGCTGGAAGCCCAAGCCCATGATGGTGCCGATGGGGCCGGGGACGGTCCAGGGCAGGGTGTACATAAAGCCGTTCATGCCCAAGAAGTCGATAAAGATCTTGAGGATCCAGATGTTGGCGATCGGGGCAAAAACAAACGGGACAAAGAAGACGGGGTTGAGCACGATAGGCGCGGCGAACAGCAGCGGCTCGTTGACGGCAAAGCACACGGGGACGATGGCTGCCTTACCGACGGCGCGCATCTCCTGAGACTTGGCCAGGAAGCAGAACATAAAGACCAGGACGAGCGTGGCGCCGGTGCCGCCCATGCAGACGACGAAGTACTGGGCACCCTGGGTCAGGACAGCGGAAGCGTGCTGGCCAGCTTGGAACGCAGCCAGGTTGTCGGTCATGTTGGCAACGAGAGCGGCGGCGATGGCGGGCTCGACGATCGAGGGGCCGTGGACGCCGACGAACCAGAAGAGGCTCATGGCACCGTAGATCACAGCGAGGCCGATGTAGCCGTCGGCGGCGGTGAACAGGGGCTGGAACACCTGGATGACGCCCTGGGCAAAGCAGAAGCCAAAGGCAGCGCGGAAGACGATGTCAAAGACCCAAAAGACGGTGATGCAGACGGAGAAGGGGATGATATCCTTAAAGGTCTGCGAAATGTTGGGCGGAACCTGCTCGGGCATCTTGACGGTGATGTTGCGCTTAATGAAGAACTTGTAGATGATGCCGGTCACAAACGCAGCGATGAAGGCGGTCAGCAGGCCCTTGGAACCAAGGTAGGTGGTGTTGAAGCCGCTGGCGGCGTCCGTGGCGATGGTGTCGCTCGAAAGGAGCAAGAAGCCGATGATGGCCGCGCACATGCACGAGATAAAGTTGATCTGGTTGTTCTTGGGCAGGTCGCGGTTCTGGGCATCGGCGAAGTGCTTGGCCGTGGTGGCGGCACAGGCGATAGCCAGGATGCCCATGGAGTAGTTGTAGCACTTCCACAGGGCGTTGTTGATGTCATCGGGCCAGTAGAAACCCCAGATGTTGGGGACCGAGGCTACCAGGCAGAAGATGGACGAGAAGATGATGATGGGGATGACGGAGATAAAGCCGTCGCGAATCGCCTTGAGGTACTTGTTGCGGGCGATCGCGTTGAAAAAGGGCTGGCCCTTTTCGATGATGGCGATGAGTTGCTCCATGCAATGCTCCTAAGAGTCGGTGGGTTAGCAACGATGGTAGCTTTTGACGTCTGGTTGCCAAAATGTTGACGTTGCCATTTTGCGACACAAAAAAGATGTGAATCGGTGGCCCCTGTGCCTGTAGACCGTCGATTCCTTGCGTGTAAACGATTGAGCCGCCCGGTGGCTCTGTGTTTGCACAATGGCAACGTTAACATTTGAGCGACAAAAGCCGTTCGGCGAAGCAGAATTGTCGGTGAACGGTAGGTTTTGGGTGGTAAGCGTATTGAGGGGGAGGCGTTGGATATACTTGAAGACGTTTAAAATGACTGCGCAAGATGCCGTCAATGGCATCGTTGACATAGAAAGATCGACCTATGACCGCTGTTAAAAAATCGGTATCCGTTAAGGATGTGGCGCGCCTCGCGGGCGTCTCGGAACAGACGGTCTCGCGCACCGTGCACGATTCGCCCAGCGTGCGCCTCGAGACCAAGGAGCGCGTGCGCGCCGCCATGCGCGAACTTGGCTACCGTCCAAACTTTGCCGGCCGGTCACTGCGCCGCGGCAAGTTCAAGACGGTCGGCGTCGCCATGTTCAACATTACCGGCACCGGCAACCTCGACCGTATGGAGGGTTTTGCCGCCGCCGCCGACAAGCACGGCTATGCCATCACCCTTACTAAAGTAGATGGACATCCCTATACCCTCGAGAGCGCATCGTCGCGCATGAGCGCGCTGCCGGTGGATGGCATGGTTGTGATCATGAATCGCATGCCGGCGGACTTTGGCACCTTCGAGCCGCTGCCCGGTATGCAGACGGTGCTCGTTACCATGCTGGAGCACCCGCTCTGTTCAACAGTCGATAACGACCAGTTCGATTGCTCGCGCCAGGTGGTCGAGTACTTGCTGGAGCAGGGGCACAAGACCGTGCACTTTATCTCGTGTCCCGAGCGCTCGCTTTCGGGCATGCGTCGCGAGGAGGGCTGGCGCGAGACATTGCGCGCGCATGGTATTGAGCCGCCGCGACTCGTCCGTGGCGATTGGACGGCACAGAGCGGATATGCCGCCGGCCAGGTGCTTGCGGACGATCCGAACTGCACAGCCATTTATGCTTCCAACGATGCCATGGCCTACGGCTGCATTCGCGGGCTCGAGTCGCGCGGGAAGCACGTGCCCCAGGACGTAAGCGTGGTGGGTGTTGACGATAGTTTGGGCGATATCGTGCCCGATCGTCGCCTGGCTACGGTGCGCTTTGACAACAAGCGCGTCGGCATGTGGGCGGTCGACAAGATTGCCGGCGCCGAGGGCGCTGCACCCGGTGTGGAGCACATGCTGTTTCCGGGTGTGCTCGTCGAGGGCGATACGGTGCGCGATGTACGCTAGGGTGCGGACCTGTTTGGGTTGCCGCTAATTGTGTTCGAGAATGTTCAGATTGGTTTAAAAACCGTTCACGGGTGAAAAGCAACCGTTCACAGCTCGAAATTACGTTTTGCGCTGTTCTTTTTTGTTTGAATGTTAATGTTCCTGCCATACACAGCGCAGCGCGTATGCCC
>CAUDZT010000038.1 GCA_958453935.1 uncultured Collinsella sp.
TCCGTACATGTACGGATGAATATGGGAAGTGTTCGGATGAAGTTGCCAATCAAGGCTCAGATCAAAATCAACCTGACGCGGAATACCTTTCACATATCCCTGCAAGCCCAATGCGTCGCCCGATGCGCTTGCCCAACGGCGAGAGAGCTCCTTAAGAAACCAGCCTTTATACAAAGCTTCCATCGACTCAAAGCAGGCGCGGAAGTCTTCATCGAGCTCGTACTCCCCCGCTCTAAAGGCACCGGCGAACTCTGTCACCAGCTCACGGTACCAAGCGTCCATGCGATAGAAATCGCTGGCATAAGAACCCCAAAGGGCCAAAGCCCCCATGCCCGCAAAACCCTCTACATGGTCGCGATAAAAACGCTGCATATGAGCTGCAGCCGAAACGGCGCGATAATAGCAGGCAAGTTCCTCATACCAGAGCGATCCGCGACGAGAGACGACGACCGACAAAACCTCATCAGCAGCATCCACAGACAGACGTACCCGCTCAAACAGCATGCGCAGAATGGCGGCATCGATGCAGGGAAAGACGTCGGCTCCGGCAATACAGTCAAGACCAACGTCAGCGAGTATCTTTCCAAGCTCAAGCTCACGCTCTACCGCCGTTGTCATACTCAACAGCAATAGACGATTACCGCCACGAACCCAATGATCAACGCAAGCGCGGCAGAACGCGGCGTGAACAGCCTGGGAAGAGAAGCGTCCCGACAGCGCGTCCAGACATCCACCCGTCACCGACCGTGAGCAGGCGGTGAGCAACACGTGGACCAGCAACTCGGGAACACGAGATAGCTCGAGCGCGTTCCCCTCAAAACCACACCAATGACGAATGAGCTCGCAGAAATAGCCATTCATCTCATATTCAGCAAGTAGGACAACCACCTGATCAGCATTGCCCTCGTGCAGGAGTGCCAAATAGCCTGATACGATTGCCGCGGGATCGAGCTCGCTGACACCCAAGCAGGTAGCCAAAATGCCAAGTTCAAGCTCATCGACGGTCTCAACAGCGACTTCTCTCGATGAATGTAGCAACTTGTTGAGCTTTATAACGTTGCGGCGCTTGGCAAAAAAAGCTTTATGGGATTCAAGCGCCGCGCGCATCTCATACGAATCAACCGCGCCGATCTCGCGTAGCTGCACAGAAACATAGTCGGCGGCAAACGGGACGCAACGCGCTTCAACATCCGCCAGCCAATCGCCAGACGGCTCCCCTACGCAGCGACGATATATAAGCACCTTACGTCCGCCCAAGTCACCATTGAGCTTACGCTTGATAGCAAACCGACCACCCTCGCGATCAACGAGAACGCTGACGCCCGGCAGCTCCAAATCTGCAAGCATATCCTCAAATTCACCGGACGGATCATGCCATACAACAATGGCGCCCCCGCAATCGGCGTCCTGACCTGCAAACAAATGCAGCAGCTCGGATGTAATATCTGCAAGCTTCATGGCAAACTCTCAAAACTAGTCATCAAACAAACCGGCGAAAATAGCATCCAAATCCTCTTGAGAGGTAGGCTGCGTCTCGAGTATTTCGGAATCAATACACCTGAGCATGGTGTTCTCTTTTTCGCGCAGGCGAGTATATATTTCCTCGTCAAGCGACCATGGATCGGGTTTTCCAAGGTCGTAATCTTCCGAAAGGTAGTAGTACCTTGTCTGCTGATCTTGCGGCAGGCCCAAACGGTGGATTCGATCGCGGGACTGCAGCAAATGAACCAGATTAAAGCTGTACTCGTAGTACACGGCATCGTGACAAATCGAATGCAGCGAGACAGACTCGGCAAGCGTATGAGGATTGGTAATGAGTACGGGAAACTTGCCAGCCCTAAAGTCATCCAGGTCTGCCGAACGACAGACAAGGTCATCCTGGCCGTTAATCGTACGCGCCTCAATCCCCATACCAGCCAGACCGCGCTGAAGATCGGACATGCTCTTGATGAAAATGCACCAGACGATAACCGAGCGCCCCTGTGCCACCAAGTCGCCAATAAGAGAGCAGCATCGAGCACGTTTGCTCGATGCCCCGGCAGATCGAATCATGCCCACAATCTTATCGGAGTAGTCGACGGCATCGACCTCGCCGGTCTCCTCGTCTTCTTCGATAATCCAACGATAGTCTTCGGGATTAAGCGTTTCGAGCAGGTCAATCGGATCGTTTTCCATCTGCAGCACACGCAGCATCAAGGTCAGCTTGTTGCGACGGTAACGGTTTTTAATAACGCCGAGCAGTAGATTCGTACGCTCGCCAGACGACACCTTGATAAGCTCGTCGGGCTCAGCCCTCGGGACGCCTAGGTCATCCTTGGTCGTACGGCAATAAAACGGCTGCAGCTTGTTGTTCACGAGCTCAATGTCCGAGTCCTCGGCATTTTTGAGCTCGCTTTTCTCAAAGCCAAAAAAGTTGTCATACTCCCGCGGATACAGAATGTGCAACATATTGTAAATATCGATATATCCGTTAGGAATTGGCGTGCCCGTCAGGGCAAACGTATAGGGAGCACTCTTGGAAACCACGAGAGCCGCGTTAGCTTGCTTTCCGCCAACGCGCTTAACGCGATGGATTTCGTCGAACACCAAAAGCGTACGATTTCCAGCGACCTTACTGAGTTCCTCGGCAACGCCAATAGCCGCCTCGTAATTCACAAGCAGCAAATTGCAACCGCCCACACGAGCGCGAATATAGCTCCGACGGTCAGACTTACCAAGCTTTCGGTAAGCATCGTCTTGCGTCGTAAACAAGCTGAGCGGCCGCTTATCACCAAAGCACAGTCCCCACTCCGTCGCCCAGGAATCAAATGCGTTTTTTGGGCACACGACCATAATGCGATCGACCATGCTGCGGGCCGCCAAAAAGGCAAATGCACCCAGCACGGTCGCCGTTTTACCCGACCCCGGCACCGAGAAGTTTCCTGCACGTCCCATCGTTGCCAAGAAAAACGCGTCGCGCATCTGGCGATCCTTAAGTGGGCGCGCCATGGCGGCATCGACGACCTCCGAGAACTCTGCGAGATGGGCATCGTGTTTGTGGTCGCCGCGCTTGATCTCGTTTCCCAAACGCGAACGTTGCTCGGCAAGTTCGCGAATCTGCGTAAAGCCGTCCTGAAGGTCCTCATCCACCGATAGCGCGACACCAAGACGGCTGGCAACCTTCGATAGCTTGCCAACAATCTTTTCGAACTCCGTATAGTTGCCGATCTCTTCGAGCAAAAAATGACCCTTAACGACACACCTGACGTATGCCCTGCAGGTCATCTTAAAGCGAGCATTGCGACGCAGAGAGTCGGCATCGAGAGGCTCGGGATCAAGATAGATTTGTCCGCCTCGCTGATATAGACGCATTGCTTAGCCTTCTAGAGTTTTTTGGACGACATCGAGAACTTCCTGGGCTTTCTCAAGAAGGGACTGCAGCCCATCCTGCATATCAACAAGCTGCTCAGGCTCTAACTTGTGCAGTATTTCCACGTCAACATCGTTAACATCCGAGAGCGCATTGCGAACGGCGCGCACCTGTCCGTTTTTGATCTTACGATTGCCGGCCTTAGCGCGCGCTACATTTCTAGACGCCTTCATTCCCTCTTTCAAACGCGTGTCAGAGCCAAACGCATCTCGAAGATATTCCGTAGTGACAACCACGTCTTCGGGCTTTTCCGCAAGCCTTTCCAAAACCTCAACGGCATAATCCAGCTGCTCTTCGCGCAGTTTGTCGTCAGCAATCAGATTATCGATGAACTCACGAACCCCACGCGTCGCGTCGCCGAATGTCTGGCACATTAAATTTACAAACACTGCGTTTTTAATTTCTTCTCGCTTGTCCTTGTCCTTGACCTTCACGAGCCCGTTCGTAAGCGACTCGATAGGGCCTTGTAGCTTAAGGTCCTGAGCAATATGAAATGCCCCGGGAGCTTCACAAAACTCAAGGAAATCTTTCAACATATCAATTTGAGCGAGGCAGTTCTTCATTTTGCTCTGCTTCATATTGGCATGCTTGGCATATTCTTCTGCCGTCATACGCCCTTCGTTGACCCACCTATCGATATCGACCAGACGAGAGATGGCATCATATTCCTGCTTGGTGTCCTCGCCCAGCTGAATCTCGAGCTCAAGACCCTTAATGGCATTCTCGTCATAGGTATCGGGAAACACACAGCAGCGCAGCATGCGAAGGGTGTCTTCGGCAGCAGACAACTTACGTAAGCAAGTAAAACGACGGTTACCGTCAATGACAACGCCGTTGGTCAGAATGATCGCAGATTGTTGTTGACCCTTGTTTTTAATATCCAACATGGTCGTCTTAAGATGCTTGGGGTTATCGGCCTCGACCATGTCAGCGATAAGGTTATCGAGCTCCGTTTGATCCTGGGGCAAACCTTCGGGATGCTCCGCCTGATAGCGCGAAATGAACGTAGCAATTCGCCCGTTCTGAACATTAAAGTGCAGCTTATCGACGCGAACCTCGTAAATCGGACAATCCTGGTTCTGGCCACCAATAAACTTGCGCTCGCTATTGTCGGTTTTGCGAACCCAGCCCTCAGCAATACCCGTGTTGATGAACTTTTCCATTTCCATTGTCTTACTCCACTTCTAGTACAAACTGGTCATGACTAACAAATACGCGCTCGCTAGCGCTTGAATAAAACAAGTCGGACTTACGGATTATCTGGATGAGCTGCGCACGCGGAACCACTACGCCGTACTCTTCCGAAAGCAAGTCGACAAGATCGTCGATATCGATCGATATCTCGCGCGCCACCACCGCCTGGATAAAATCACGGCCCTTCATGGGATGGCCGCGTGGCGCAAAGAGCTTAATGCCCACAAGGTTTCCGTGGCCCAGCAAGTCCTCCTGCGACAAGAGGGCGCTTTCGTAAAATGCATCGGATAGACCATACTCGAGTAAGGGCAAATCGGATGCGCAGCGCCTGAGCGACGGCACGGTAAAGTAGGGCGTATCGTCCTCAGCGCCACGCTCGATGGCATCCAATGCAAAGCTGCGCAAATCGGCATCCCTAATATCAAGCTCATCAAGACCATCGCGCGTAATCCAGCTCGACTCATCGTAGTCAAGCAAGTCGCCCGACCTAATGGCTCGATAGACCATGTTTTTAAAGGACATACAGTTCAACATGGATTGAGGCAGGCTATCGTGCTCGACGATGGCTCCGTGTATCAAAGACAGGTAGAAATCTGTCTGGCTTACGCCCCGGCCTCTACAGGCGCAGTCAGCGTAAAGCGTGAACCCCGTTTGATAGGCAAACAATTCCAGCTTGAGTGTTTCGTCGGGCGAGCATCCCGCCAGCTCTGCAAACCGGGAAAGCAGGTACCAATCCTCATCAAGCTTGGGAAGAGTTGGCTCACCGGCCATGACGCCTTCAGATCCGGTATCAACACGCTCGCCGTGGAACGGCTGGGGATGTACGTCTTCAGCCACAGCGACGCGCGGAGCTGCCGCGGCCGGCCCGCATTCATCATCTTCAATAACGTTTTCTCGGACTTCGACCGAATCACTTTGCGTCTCGGGGACAAAGCTCTCAGCACTCGCTTCAACGTCCGCAAACCAATCGTTCGCATCGACAACGCACGGTGATGACCGATAGAACAGCGCTCGTTCATCGAAGCCGAGTTCGTTAATAGCTCGAATCGTATCGAATTTGCCGGTCACATCCTCGCGAATCAACACAACATCGTCGGGCAACAATAGCCGCTCAACAACATCCGCGTATGCACCGCCAACGTCATGCCATAAAAGAATGGAACCGGACGTTGTATCAAATGCCATTTGCAGCTGCTCGGAGAGCTCGACTAGGGAGTCATCTAGTATTTGCTCTTCATGCGGCTCGGGAGTTTCTTCGGCACCCAAAAACCGATACCCAAACCCGTACACCGTTGCGATCCAAAGAGGATTCTTTATCTCCTCCCCCAGCTTCTTGCGGAGGTTTTTGACATGTGTTGCAAGAGCCCTCTTCGACTCAGCAAAGCCAATGCCCATAGAAATCTGCGACAGTTCCTCGTTTGAAACCTCGACGCCTGGCCTGGTTGTAAATGCATTCAAAACGCTATACTCATTCGGAGTAAGCGCAAGCTCCTCGCCATCGAGCAGAACAATACGGTTCTCAGAATCAACGACAAGCACACGGTCGCCATGCGCAGAACGAAATACACGCCCGCCCTCACCAACGCTCATCTCAGGCTCAAATCCCGGAGCAAAATCGAGACGATAGCCATAACCGTGAACGCCCTTAAGCCAACGAGCGTTGCGGGCATCTTCTTTCAGTTTCTTGCGAATGTTCTTGATATGGCTATCGAGCACTCGATGCGACTTAGGGTCATCGTGGCCAAATGCCGCAACAAACAGCTCTTGGCGAGAAAATGCATGACCCGGTTTTTGAGCCATACAAAACAAGATGTTGAACTCATTGGGGGTCAAGCATAGGTAGGAACCGTCCATGTACGCATCGCACATGGCTGGATCGAGCAGAAGATTGCTATCGATTCGAATGATCTGATTGTTGTTTACCAATGATCCCATAGCAGCTCTTTCGACTTCTAGCACGCAGACGGCTATTTGATTTTGGCGAGGACGTCCTGGAACTTGGCGTAATTAACCTTAGCGCCGTCATCCAAATCAATCTCAATCATTTGGTCTGCAAGGTGATGGACCTTCTCCTCGTAGCTCACGAGCTCGGCAGCTTGGTCGCTTATGCGCTTTTGTTCCTTAGCAAGACGAGCACGATCACGGCTGTCGCTTACCTCCATCTGGTCGGCAATCCACATCAGCCGATTGCGGTAACGTTCTTGCAGAGGATGGATATAACCCGTACGAATCAGCGCCAACAAATCAGGGCGATAGCGATGCATGTAGACCAACGCCCTAAAGCCGCCCTTCTTGCCCGAATCGAACAGCCAATAAATAGGGCGCTTCTTATAGGTCTGGCAGTGGTCCTTAAAGAAGTCCTTCAAAAAGTAGGTGCGAATTACCTCGCGCGAGGTGCCTTTGCCGCCGAGCGCCTCGGCAATAAAGGCCAGGTTCTGCTCGAGCGTCTCCTCGCCATACACGGTGCGCACAAAGTCGATAAAGTAACGCACGATGTCGTCGTCAAAGTATTCGTCATCGGTGATAGGCAGCACGTTGTCGCTATCTGGCATAAAGGTCACATTCTCGGGATCGGGCATCTTGGCCAGATAGTCAGAGACCGTGGCACCCTGGTCGGCCAGAACCAGACCGTCCACGTCCAGCGAATAGCGGCCGAACATGCAGCCCACGGCATAGCTCATGAGCGAGGTGATCTCGTCGCGCTTGGTGCGCACATACTTGTTGCCCTTATAGCTCTCGGGGATCTCGTCGGCGGTGTCGAAGATGCGTGCCACCGACACGTACTTATCCTCGACCTCGATGGGCACCTCGCCCTCCATGTTGTAGATCTTGGCAAAGATTCGGTTGAGCTCCTCCTCGTTAGCGCGAAGCTGCTCAAAGCGAGCATTGACCTCGGCCTTGCGAGCCTCGTATTTATCGGCGAGTAGTGTTGACATGTTTACACCCAATCTAATCGAGCCGTAATTCAGCTCAAGTGGCGACATTTTGATACGGCAGAGTAGCCGAAGTAACAACAAATGAAGCCGTTTATTAAAGCGAGAAAGATGTAAGGAGTACGACCAGCTATCACTCATCACGCCCACGCCCCGCTCGTCATAAAGTCGGTTTCGTCATCCCTGAAAGAATTGAGCTAACTGCATAACTGTTTGAACGGCAGACAGAGCAATGGATATAGCGTCGGCAGGATCAAAATCTTCGAGAGAATTCTCTTTGAAACGCTTCCTATAACGAACTAACTCAAATCCTTTGACTGTAATTCGTGCTTGGACAAGTCTTTCGTGAAGATCATCGATAGCAAAGTCCACGAGTAAATAATTCTGCCGATGCAGCTCATTAAGAACGGTGTCCAGTAAAGAATTGTCAATTCCTTCCCCGCTTAAATCTAAAAAGGAAGAAGGGTCATTCTTTACGCCTATGATGCCCCACAGCAAGCCCTGCGCCACTGGTTTTGTAATCGGCCGAATTGCGGTTACGGGGATATACCAGTATTTGCCACGTTTAATACAATCAGGAATTTTGCCGGACTTCGGCTCTGCATATCTCCTGATCGTAGCCTCTTTAACGCCCCACAGCTCAGCGACATCTTGAGATGAGTAATAGTTTGCACCATCGATTGTTACAGGTCCCACTGCGACCACCTACACCAAAGGATTACGTTTGAAATCCCAGGAGGTTTCAAACGAGTCCCAGTCGGTTTTTGATAGTTTGCGGCACGAGTCAACCATATTGTTGACCAACGGCTCCTGCTCTTCGTTCTGAATAATCGGGTAGGTTGCGATTTGGCCTACCTCGAAATTGAGTGTCGGCGAAAGCATGCTCGCGACGCGCATAATCACAGAACTGTTGCACGCTCCCTGAAGATACTTGAGTGATTTCTGATCGCTAAAAACGCTTGTACCCGCCACATCAAACACATGGCCAGCAGGCTTAAAGCGAAATGCAATAGACCCACTCGAAATCTTCGACCAGGTAATCGATGGACTAAAGAAGCAGTTTGTATTCTGTGGCCTGGAAAGCAATTTACCATTCTGGTCTTTGTAATTACGAATCTCCCATCCGTCATTCTCCCAGTTAACAACTGCGCTATTATTTCCGTACCATTTACGGAAATCGCCACCCTTGTTGTAGGGGAACCATTTACAAGCGCTTTCAATCGACTCTTGAATAGACCCACAGGAGTAGGCGCTCTTACAACCATCGACTTCCCACCACTCGCGAACGAAACGAGCGTTTTCACCAGTAGCAAGCCCTTGACGCGGTTTTCCGTACTCACTGAGTTGCTTTGCGTTTTCAAACGCATCCAGAAGCGCGTCGCTAGCCCAGTAGGCTATGGGAGTGCCGGGGATCTGTTTGAAGGTCTCGGCGTCGCGACGGTAGAACCAGCCGCAGTCGGGATTTCGGATCGCCTCGAGGGCCTTCGGGGCCTGACCGGAAGCTCCAACGAAGTCCGAAAGGCGCACATAGCCGCCCTTGTAGCCCTTGATGAATGAATTGTGGAACGTGTAGGTACAGATGGGCACAGTCGCACCAGCGAAACCCGAGTACTCGAGCTGGATGAGAGAAGTCAGCGTTCTGTTGTCGATAATCTCGTTGCGGAGCTTCTCGTAGCTTCCGATGAACATCCAGACGAAGGGCGACATGACGCCACACTCGCCGTGGTCTTTGGCGAGATTGAACATGCGGACGACAAAGCTGGAGAACAAATCGCTCTTCACGTCGGGGTAGTTCTTCTTGACCCACTTAGACATGAAGGAGCCGAAGCTAGAGCTTCCCATGTAGGGCGGGTTGGCCACCACGCAGTCGTGGCGGCGAGCGAGGATCTCGCAGGTCTTAAGGGCACATTCCAGTTTGTTTTTAGAACTACCGTCAAACAGACCATCGGTGCCGGTGAGCTCGATCGTCTCACGCAGTGCGGCAAGGTCGCCCTCACTTGGAGCGAGCAGCGAGCCGACCTCGCCCAGATGCGATAGAGCATCGATGAGGTCCTTCTTCTTGGCAAGCGCGGCGCCGTGCGGAATGTCATCCTCCTCCAGCATAACCGGCTCGAGCACGGCAATATCCGCCTGAACTCCACGGTTAAAGAAACGTCTATCCATCTCTCGGGCACACATAGCCAGCGCCAACCCCGCAATCTGGGCGGCGCGAGGGTCAATTTCCATACCATGAAGGTTCTTGGACAGAATGAGTCCGGGGACATCGCGCATGCGGTATTCGCGCTCTAAATACATCTTTGCCAAAAGCTCAAAAGCGTAAACGAGAATGTGACCCGATCCGCAAGCCGGATCACACAGCGAAATATCCTCGGGGCCCTCGATTTTAATGAAGTCCTCGTGCTCCGTATCGGGCTCGATGTAGTACTCCATGTCGTCGCGCAGGGGACTTCCCGGATTGTTCAGCATCCACAAGCGCCCCAAGGAATTCTGCACCATGTAGCGCACAATCCAGCTGGGCGTAAATAGCTGTGTTGCCGGACCAATGGTGTCCGGCGTCTCCTTGGCCTTAGATTTAAAGAATGCGTCTTTGACCTCGGAATTGTAGAACTGATACATCCAGCCCAAGGACTCAACGTTTTCCCACGTGCTTCGCTTAACCCGTTCGACTAGAGCGCACAGTACACCTTCTTCGCCGCAGTCCAAAAGCCTTGTCGGAAGCAGTAACGCATCCGCCGTGCCCACGCGGCCAAAGATGTCGGGCAGGCACTCGGCGAGCTCGTTCATCTGCGCCACCAAAATAAGACGGAACAGCGCCTCATCATCTGCCGCAGCGACAAGGTCAAACACGCGATCGCGCTCTAAGCCCGGCAGATCAAGCTCCGTCGGCATACGCAAGCAGTCTGGCGAAAATCTATCGTACCCCGAGGTTTCGCAATATGAACTTAGCATGCGGACGCCACAAGGCAGATAGCCTCGTACTTCCATATAGCGTATTGCAGCGAAGCGATTGAACCAGGTGTAGGCCATTTCCTCGCAAAAGTGCGCATAGCCGCCATGCTCTATGCGGCGATACAGCTCCGAACGTTGTGAACGCTCGAGCGCAGAGAGCACCGTGCCCTTAACGATGGTTGCATCGCGATCGAATTCTTCACGCCCCGCATCGTCGAGCCCGTAGGCATAGCAACGCTGACGAACCTCGTCAATTAAACGGATGCGCGCCCAAGGGCAAAACTTTTCGAGCTCTTTCGTATCCATGTTTCTCCCTTAGCCCAAACGGATGGCGTCATTACCCTCAAGGCTTCGCAGTAGCTCTTTGCGCGCGGCATCCAAATAGTCATCAATCTGCTGTTGCGAGCTCAGCTCCAGCGGCCTAAACACCATGCTGCGACTCACCGATTTAACACGTCGCCTAGGTGCCGGTGCAGATTGGGGCTTATTCGGCAGGCCTGGCGCAGTGGCCCCCGAATAATCAGTCGTTACCGTCACGCTCGTATTTGCCGGTTTGGGACGATTCGCCTCTTCATAGGCATCGTCAATCATTTTGTACAGGGTCGTCTGAGCACGATCGAGCTTGACGGGCACAGCATCCAGGGCGGTCAGCGTCGCTGCATTGTGTACCTCATCTTTTCGAGCACTATGCGTCTCCCCAATGCGCGTCAGCGCAACGCCCTTGTTTTGGGCATACGCTTCGATATCCTTATAGCGCTCCTCGACAGAATTGAGCATGGCGATACGCTTTTGGTCCAAAAGCTCCTTGTAGGCAGCTCTCACCTTTAGGTTTGCCTCGGATAGCTTTTGGAACTGCAGGCTCAGACTTGGTTTCTTAACTGCTTCCCTGATGACAGAAAGTGCATTCAGCGTTTCCGAGGAGCCCTCAAAGTAATCGCGCTCGCTCTCTATTTGCTTGAATATCTCGCAGGCACTGTCGAATACGGTCACCTTGCTCCCGAAAAACTCGTCAATGTCTTCGAGATCTTCAGCCGTATCCCGCAGCTCGTTCTCTTTTCCAGCGATTGCCGCAATTAGATCGACGGCATCGCGGCCACTCTGCAATAAGCTCTCGATAAGGTTCTTTGCATCCACGACCTCTTTGTAGCCCGGGTAATCGGGGTTACGCAGGTACTCGACCGAAAGAAGACCCGTTAAGCCGTCGCGGCGCCCCTCAAGCTCCTTACGGCATGCTTCGGCAAGACTGTCCTCTTCGAGCGGCAAAGTATGATTGCCGCCCAGTTCTTCTACGGCCTGTCGCGCCTTGGATATGGAAGCCCGAGAAAGCTGCTGGCGCGCCTCAACAACAGCCTGTCGTGCCTTAGCAGCCTTTCGCAGATAATCGATGATCTTGGAATCCCTAAGATCAATCGCTTGTCCCGCGCAGAGCAGGCGAGCACGCTTTTGCGCTAGCAGCGTTGCAACCACGGCGGCAATGTCAATTTCCGCCCAACCATAAGGCTTCGCATGGTACGTCTCGAGCAGCTCACCCATTGTTACCTGCATATGTTGGGCAGTGCGAGCTTCCAGCAGGTGCATAACCGCTTCGATGGCCCCGGCGTTAGGCTCTTGCCCATTCATTGCCGGAGTGTAAGCGGTTAGAATTTGCTTGATCTGCACATCACTGTCGTAGTTTTTATCAATAAGCGACAACTTGTTGTACGTAACGGAAACAAGCTGGCGTACGCAGTCCTCGATCATATTCTTGGCAGACGCCGATTTGACTGGCGAATACTCACTGCCGTAGATATAGAACGTTCCATGCAGCACCGCCTGGCGCATAAGGTCCTCGGCACGCTTATCCAGAGCGACACGCTCTTGCTGCTTACCACGCAAGATCGAAGCCACCACTTCGCTGTGATTGTCTGCCTGACGGCTATTGAGATACTGCTCAATACATGCCGACTGATACAGACAGTCGTAATAATCCTGCTGGGCATCGAGCGCCACAATGGCCTCTCCCCTGCTAGAGCTAAGGAGCAGGTCCTCGCGCGAAGGGATCGGGGCGCCATCCACACCAGAAATAACGCGCAGCGCCAGCCCCGACGCGCTGTTAAAACGGGTGTCGTCCAGATATTCCTCAACGTCAAAAACGTTTTTGCCAACCGTCACCTTGGCGTTTTCGAAGACCTGCCTAAACATGATCTGTGCGGCCTTGGACGTAATCTTCGCAGCATCCGGCTGCACGCGCGAAATCTGCTGAGCGATTTCCTGCTCTTCGTCGGTCAGGTATTTATACGTTTCGCCATTGCGAGCCACATAGTTTTGGCGTACCAAACGCTCCAAGGACTGTGCAATTTGCTCGCGAACAACAATGCGGTCGGTGCGGACATCGTCGGTCATAAGGGTGATCAAGTTTTCAACGTTTGCCGGCATGTCCTTATCGACATACAGGATCAAGAAAAGCAGCTTGAGCACCGGAATATCGCATTCCTCGAGACCATGTCCCTTTTGGGCGGCATCTGCCGCTCGAAGAACAACACGACGATGATAGTCCTCGAGCGACGTCGCAATCGTATTGTAGAAACGCCAGAGTGGAACCAGTGCATTCTGATCCTTATCCTCTATGCAGCGAGCGGAATCTTGAAAGCCGCTCAGCATCGAACGCTCGGCACTTGAACTGTTTTTTCCGGACGCACCGTGATTGCGCAGCTCGTCCATGATTTTTTGAATGAGCTTAAACTGGTAATCAGCAAACGGATACGTACTGGCAAAGTCTTCGGCGCTTTCGTAGCCAATTAGATCGGCTGCCGCGTCCTTAAAGCTGTACAAGTTGTTGAGGACAGCCGAACGCTCTTGATATTCAACTTTCAGCAAATCATTTGCATCCTGGTTTTTCGCCAGGATGCGGCGACGAATAACTTCATCGGCGCATGAGCTGCTCAAAGATAAACGCGTATTAAAGCGGTCCTGAATCTTAGAAAAGTCAGCTCCCTTAACCTTGGTAATTTGATCAATCGCCTGCTGTCCGGTAACCATAACCCACACGCGTCCGCCGCACTTGGTGCCCAGAGCCTCGACGATGCTCTGCAGGTTCAGCATAAGCTCGGTATCGCTCGCGATAAACTGGCTCATCTCGTCGGCCATAAAGATCATGCGATAAGAGCCGCCGCATTCTTGTTCGCGACGCCTTGTGTATTTGGCAATATCGTCGGTCAGCTGGTCGATTGAAAAATCATTGCTTTCCGATTTTTCGTACCAGCGTTCCGCCTCGCCCTCGCTCATGACGCCCGTGCGGCTGAGCGCCTCGATAACGTCATCGGAGTTGATGTCGTAGTCCTCGCGGCCATCGACCCAGGAACCACCGCTAATCTCTTCGAATGCGGCACGGAATTCCTGAGTTTTACCGGCGTCGTCAATACGACGCTCCAAGCGGGCGAGTTTAAAATCTGCACCGTAGAACCCACGGCTCTCGTAATACATCTTGGCAAAAATACGCGCAACCGCACTACCGTCTTTATTGAGCGGACTCTTGACGCCCATGTTAAAAAGGATAGCGTCGGTCGTCACGCCTGCCGCGCGTTTCGCCTTGTCGGCAAGTTCGGCATCTTCAAAACGCGGGCCAATATACTCGATCGCAGTTTTGCCCTCCGCCTCGCGGTTCGTGAACAAGTAGCTGAGCATCTTGAGAAAGTGAGATTTACCTGAGCCAAACGAGCCGCTAATCCACACGCCGATTTTATCCGTCGGATTATCGAAAGCCCTCTCGTACGCATCAAAGAGCGTCTTGAAGTGACGGCGAAGCTCATCTGTCACAACGTATTCATTCAGCTCTTGCCTGACGCTGCCGTCGTCTTCCTGATCAACCTTAATAACGCCGTTAATGTTTCGGTCGATATCGTGCTCAAACATATCTTTGATCTTCATGGGAATGCCTTTCGATGACCGGAAACGTTTTTAGAGTTGGTTAAACGCGCGATAGTAGTTGCCGTCGGCAATCGTGCCAAACAGCTTTAACTGCTGCCCGTCATAGGTGCCGGGATAAAACAAAACGACGGGGATATCGGAAAACACCGGCTGAATAGACTCGAGAATGATATGAGCCCGCATGAACGGATAGATCTTGCCAACGCCCGTAACAATCAAGACGTCGCGCCCACGCTTCGGCTCGCCGTATCTCTCGATAAAACTGTCGTGAATGAACTCGAGGTACTTCTCGGGTCCCACACGGCTCTGCATGCGCTGTAAGAAGTGATCGCTGCCTCGTTTTTCCTCGAGGGCGCTCATCTTTTCTAAGATGCCGCGTTTTTCGCAAATGCCGATAAACACGCTCCATAGATCAAACGAAACAATGTTAGGGGAGTCGTTTTTTGTCTGGAGCTCGTGCGCGCTATCATCCACTAGCTGCTGAGTCAGAGCGCGCACCTGGTCCTCTTGCCTAGCTGCATATGGATAGATATAGAGTGGAACCTCGCCACCCAAGCCACGACAATTCAAAAACTCGGGGTCGTGGAATTTGGAACGAATGAGCTCAAAGCTCATGTCGATTGAAGGTAACTCGGTTGCTGTCATCTCGCACCTCTATTCCGTTATGCCAAAGGCAGGCAGAACCGCCGCATCGTCGTTGGCCCGAACACAACGCTCGAGCTCAAAATCGAGCAATGGCGGACGAAGGGCTTCGGTTTTGCGGCTATACAATCCGGCGCCCTCTATACAGTTGACGAGAACTTGGCGCACTTTATTGCACGTGGCATCCGACCACGTTGCAACGCGATCGTCCTGCGCGCGAAGCCCTTCGATAAACGTAACGATCTCCGATTTTCGAAGCGAGAGATCAAAAAGACTGAACTTAGGGGCAATCACGCACGTCATAAAGTCCCAGACAACTCGGTTGTCGCACATCATTGCATACAGGTTGACCTGCGCAAGCTGTTCGAGCGAGCCATGCGCAGCAAGATTAATCAGGCTCGCGCGCACGTCTTCGTCTTCGCTAAGAGCCAACAACCGGCGGCAGCAAGCACGGGTGATAGACTATTGCTCACGCTCAGTAGGATATTGGAATAGATTTTGGGCGGTAACCTTTTCAATAATCTCTTTCGTATCAGAAAGGTTCTCGTCCGCCATGAGGCGCGCAACGACACGCGTCTCATTAACAAGCCACTGCTCGCGTGTCATAGAACCACGATAGGTGGTGGGCATGCTCATGTCGTTCAGCCTCTCGACGAATCAAATAGGTACATTTGATTCATACGACAAAACGCTTCACATCCATTGAGCAACATTTTGTTGCACAACATTTTAGCTGCGAAAACTCCCTGAACGGTAAAAATATTCTGTGAACGGCAAAAAGAGGATCTGGTTTATTTCGGTTCCCGAACGGCATAAGCCGTAGGCAAACAATATGCTCCAAGAGGACTTGATGTCACCCCGTGAAGCTGGGGGCGGCAGCGAATACGAGCCCCGAGCCAAGCCCCTCCCCCATGTAACCATCCTGTAAATCATAGCGGCGCACTCGAGTTTTACCGTGATGCGGTCGCGCCTGACGCTCCACTGTGCTAAAGTATCCCGAACGTTCAAACGACTACGAGGGGAACTAGAAGATGGCACGTGTGCACAACTTCTCAGCTGGCCCGGCCGCACTGCCTACAAGCGTGCTCGCCGAGATCGCCGACGAGATGATGGACTACCGCAGTTGCGGCATGTCCGTGCTCGAGATGAGCCATCGATCTAGCATGTACCAGCAGATCATCGACGACGCCGAGGCAACCCTGCGCCGCCTGCTGAGCATCCCCGATAACTACCGTGTTCTGTTTTTGCAGGGCGGCGCCACGCTGCAGTTTGCGGGCATCCCGATGAACCTCATGCGCCGCGGCCGCGCCGGCTACGTCGTGACCGGCAACTTCGCCAACAAGGCGTACAAGGAAGCCGCCAAGTACGGCGAGGCCGTGCTGCTCGCGAGCTCCGAGGACGCCAATTTCGACCGCATTCCCGCCATGGCCGACATCAACGCGCGCATTGCCGCCGAGGCCGCGGGCGGCGGGCTCGACTACGTCTACATCTGCCAGAACAACACCATCTTTGGCACCATGTACCACGAGCTGCCTAACTTCGGCGACGTACCGCTGGTCGCCGATGTCTCGAGCTGCTTTTTGTCGCAGCCGCTCGACGTCGAGCGCTACGGACTCATCTACGCCGGCGCGCAGAAAAACGCCGGCGCCGCGGGCGTCACCGTGGTTATCGTGCGCGACGACCTGATCGCCGACGGTCCAGCCTTTGCGCAGACGCCGCAGTACATGGACCTTAAGACCCAGGCCGCCAAGGGCTCCATGCTCAACACGCCCAACACCTTTGGCATCTACGTATGCGGCAAGGTGTTCCGTTGGGTGGAGCAAACCGGCGGACTTGCCGCCATGGCCGAGCGCAACTGGGCCAAAGCCAACCTGCTCTATGACTTGCTCGAGCAAAGCGAACTGTTCCATGGCACCACGCAGGCCGACAGCCGCTCCATCGCCAACGTCACGTTCCGCACCGGCGATGCCGACCTCGACGCCGCCTTTGTCGCAGGCACGGCCGAGCACCAGATTCAAAACGTCAAGGGCCATCGCCTGGTGGGCGGCATGCGCGCCAGCGTGTACAACGCTGTAACCATGGAAGACGTGCAGGCGCTGGTCACGTACATGAAAGACTTCGAAGCGCAGCATAGTTTGAGTCCGCGATCTAACTAGCCCGCAACGCGCGGGCCGACCAGCCACTTCAAACCACTTGTTTTAAACAAACCTGCTAAGGAGTTTTCCATGCGCAAGATCAAAACCATCGACGACATCACCAAGGACGGCAAGGTCGAGTTTGGCGAGGGCTACGAGTTTGTTGGCACCACCGAGGAGGCCGACGCCATCCTGATGCGCTCGACCGACCTGCACGGCTACGAGCTGCCCGAGGGCATCCGCGCCATCGCCCGCTGCGGCGCCGGCGTCAACAACATCCCCGTCGAGGAGTACGCCAAGAAGGGCGTCGTCGTCTTTAACTCCCCCGGCGCCAACAGCAACGCCGTCAAGGAGCTCGTCCTGGGCATGCTGGTGCTCTCGAGCCGTGGCGTGGTGCAGTCGATGAACTGGGTGCGCGATAACGCCGACGACCCCGAGATCCAGGTCGACGCCGAGAAGGCCAAGAAGGCCTTTGTGGGCCGCGAGCTCAAGGGCAAGCGCATCGGCGTCATCGGCCTGGGCAACGTGGGCTCCAAGGTCGCCAACGCCTGCGTCGATCTGGGCATGGACGTTTACGGCTACGATCCGTTTATTTCCGTCGAGCACGCATGGGTGCTGAGCCACGAGGTGCAGCGCGTGGGCACGCTCGAGGACCTGTGCCGCGGCTGCGACTACCTCACCGTGCACGTGCCCAGCAAGGCAGACACCATCGGCATGATAAGCACCGAGCAGATTAACCTGCTGGCACCCGACGCCGTGCTCATCAACTACGCGCGCGAAACCATCATTGACGAGGACGCCGTCGATGCCGCCCTGCGCGAGGGCAAGCTGAGCTGGTTTAGCTGCGACTTTGCCACGCCCAAGACCGTCAAGATGCCCAACACGTTTATCACCACGCACTCGGGCGCCGGCACTGGCGAGGCCGAGGCCAACTGCGCCGATATGGCCATCAGCGAGCTCAAGGATTACCTGGAAAACGGCAACATCGCGCACAGCGTCAACTACCCCGCCTGCAGCATGGGCAAGGCGCGCGCCGCGAGCCGTATTGCCTGCCTGCATGCCAACGTGCCCAACATGATCGGCCAGATCACGGCCATTCTCGCCAAGGACAACGCCAATGTGCAGCGCATGACCAACGAGTCCGCTGGCGAGAACGCCTACACCATGTTCGACACCGATGAGCACCTGGACGGCAGCACGATCGAGGCGCTCAAGCAGATTCCGTCGATGTATCGCGTGCGCGTGATTAAATAGCGCCGGTGCCAAGCCTGCCAGACAGACCACGAAGCCCATTCGCCCCCCGTATTCACGAAACGGGGGGCGATTTTGTTGCTCCGGACGACTTTAAAATGATACCCAGAACAAGTTTTTTCAGATAATCGATAGTGAGGCTCCAGTCGCTAAGCACACCCGCTTTGATAAACAGCTTTATCAGGGACTTTAGTAGGTAAAAATCGGTCTCTATGTGCCGAATGTAAGTTGACTGTCTATTTTCCGAAACAACTTATTCTAGATAGCATTTTTAGGGTCCCTCCAAGGCAAAATTGAAGCCTTTTTGCGACCAGAACTCTAGCTCGCGCTACCGTTTGCCCACCGCGCGACTACATTCCCGCCCAATCGATAAAAATCTCCTCACGAAGCCGCCGTTCGAGCTCCTGCTGTCGCGGCGTCTTGTCTTTCAGCGGCACATCGAGATAGGACATGATGAGCTCCATCACCACGCGGAAGGCATCGAAGTCGGCCAGCTGACCATAGGTCATCAGAACGACGGGATATCCCATGGCTTGCAAGGCCGTCGTTCGATCGGAGTCCGAAATCTTGGATTCAATGGATCCGTGAATGGCTTTACCCTGGCATTCAACCAGACACTCTCGGCTGCCGTCCTTATTTGACAGCAAGATATCGGCGTAGCGCCTATCAAGCCCCGAAATCAGGCGGGCGCTGCGCGTCATACGGATCTCGACGTTATTGGTAAGGCGCAGCCCTTCGCCTCCGCGCAACCTCGTAAGGCCAAACAGCATCGAAGCCTGGACCTCGAGCGGCGATGCCACCACCCCCGTAATGCATTTCGCGGCTCGTATGAACGATTTAGCGCCGCGGAGCCCCCGGATCTTATCGACGTACTCTGCAAGCTCAGAGAGCTCGATCAAGGGCGGTCGTTTCCACAAGTCCGTTGGACTCCCCGAGACATCCTTTACGTTTTCCCAGACCAACCGTGCGTCACCCCACCGGCCCCCATATGCCTGCACAAGTGCCGACTTTACCTGAGGCGCAATCTTGCACACGGCAAAGGTGCCGCACATCTCATACATGCACATAATCAGACGCTCGTTTGAGACCGAGGAAGCCAGGGACAGCAGGGTAAAGAGCGGGGACGCGACATCGAGGCCAAACCCTGTCTGCCGCACGGAGCCAAACGGCCTCTCCCCGTTCCAAACATGCCTGACAATGCGATCGCCCTTACGTCCGCAGCTGCCCTGCGCCAAAACGTGTAACGGGGTGCCCAGGAATTGCGCGACGAGCGGATGCTCGCAAAGGCGCTCCCTGCGCGGATCGTCCGCAGAATCGGGCAGGTCCGGCATTATCGCCAAGACCTGTGGAGGTATCCGGTGATACCGGAAGGCAGATATGTCGCACAGCATGTCGTCCATAAAGGCTACGTACCCACCGCGCCGTTTGTGAACCCGCTCGGACGGCAAACGCGCTGGCTCGGCCTGCGAACGGTAAATACTGCTGCGCGCACGTCACGAATCTCTCGGGAGGCTTACAATCGGTTTGGAAAGCAGACTGATTGTGAGGTTGCATATGGTTGATGAGGACTTTGCCTGGCGGCTTGCGCAGGAGCTTGTGCGGATTGACAGCTCAGACCCGGGCGCGTATGAGGATGAAATTGAGCGGTATATCAAAGCGCTGGTTGAGGAACGGCTGGCACGGTTGAACCACCCGACACTCGATGCCATACGGGTTGAGGAGCTTGAGGTGCTCCCCGGACGCCGCAACCTTATGATCACCGTGCCCGGTTTGAGCGACGAGCCACGGCTCGTCTACATCTGCCACATGGATACCGTCACCTTGGGCGGCGGCTGGGACGCGGACATCGCACCGCTTGGGGCAGTTGTGCGCAACGACAAGCTCTATGGCCGGGGCGCCTGCGACATGAAGGGCGGCCTGGCCTGCGCCATTGCCGCACTGGTCCATACGCTCGAGCGCGTGGCGGCGGATGGCGCGCTGCCCCGCCGCGGCTTTTCGCTCATCTGCTCGGTCGACGAAGAGGACTTTATGCGCGGCTCCGAGGCCGCCATCAACGCCGGATGGGTCGGCTCGCGCGAATGGGTGTTGGATACCGAGCCCACCGACAGACAGATTCAGGTAGCGCACAAGGGGCGCACGTGGTTCGAGATTGAAATGGCTGGCGTGACGGCGCATGCGAGCCAGCCCTGGAAGGGCGCGGATGCCGTCGCCGCCATGGCCGAGGTCGTCTGCGCGTTACGCCGCGCGTTCATGGCGCTGCCCGTACACGATGAGCTGGGGCCATCGACCATCACGTTTGGACAGATCGAGGGTGGCTACCGTCCCTATGTCGTGCCCGATCACGCCAAGGTCTGGGTCGATATGCGCCTGACCCCGCCGACCGATACGGCCACCGTGACGCGCATGGTAGAGCAGGCCATCGCCGTCGCCGAGGCCGCGGTCCCCGGCTGCCATGGCAGCTATACCGTGACAGGCGACCGCCCCGCCATCGAGCGCGACCCGAACTCTCCCCTTCTGGCTGCACTCAAGCATGCCGCCGACAGCGTTACGGGCATGGACACGGCCGTCGGCTTCTTTACCGGCTACACCGACACTGCCGTCATTGCCGGCAAGACGGGTAACCGCAACTGCATGAGCTATGGCCCAGGCTCGCTCGCGCTCGCGCACAAGCCCAACGAATATGTGCCCCATGCCGATATCGTTCGCTGCCAAAACGTGCTCATCGCGCTCGCCGACAACACGCTCTGGGACGCATGCGGCCAAGTTGGGGCATAATAAGCCGCGAACAAACCGATTCGCGCGTTAGGACCGCCCATGAAAGCTCTTCCGTTTCCCTGCATCCGCCCGGCTCAGGACCGCGTGCTCGAAGCGCTGCCGCAGATGGGCGGTATCCTGAGCGGCAACAACGCCCTGCGCGGCGCCATTGCTGACGGCCTAATGCTCAAGGATCCAGGCGCGGCGTATTACGTGTACGAATGCTCGGGCGAGCCGGGTCGCGCGACGGGTGTCGTGGCGATTTGCCCGGTTAACGTGCTGACGGGCAGCGACGAGGCTGCCGCCGAGAACGTCGACGCACTCGCCGCTGCGCACGCGATCGCCGAGCTCAAGGTGCAGCCGCGCCCTGTGACGCTCGCCTACGAGGCCTCGCCCGTCATGGATATCATCCTGGGCGCCGCCAAAGAGGGCGCGTCGCTCTACGCCGTCACCGACCCCGCGGGCATTACGCACCGCGCGTGGGAGGTCAAGCGCGAGGACGCCGTCGGGGCCATCCGCGCTATGCTCGACCAAGCACCGGAGCCGGCACTGACCGACGACCCCGCCTACGCCGCCGCTCTGACCGGGGCGTCGCAGCTGCTGGCCGATGAGGCCCGTGCCGCCGGAACGTACACCGGCAAGGAGCCGTTCAACTTTACCGTTGCCGTGCTCTTCCCCGCCGCGCAGGTCAGCGGCGCCGCGCCGCAAGTTCCGACAGGTCTGCTCACGCACCAGGTCGCGCGGTTCTAGCAAGACCAGACCGCCCAGCACAAAAATCGGCAGCTCAACAAACAGGGGGCGGAGATGCAGCAGGTACATGCATCTCCGCCCCTTTTGCGTCGAGAAGTAAGTCGGCGACCCGCACCGCCACGCCCAAACTACCCGCGCTGCGGACCCGCGGCAGCCACGAGCGGCTCAAGCCCCAGCTCG
>CAUDZT010000039.1 GCA_958453935.1 uncultured Collinsella sp.
AACAAAAACACGCCGCTCGGGAGCGGCGCATTCATTCGAATCCATATTTGAGTGTATCAGCGAACCCAAAAGGTTCCGCAACGAATGGGCAAATTAAGGATGCGAGTGGAAGCATCCATGCGATAAGCGGATACAAAGCATCTTTGTTGCACAACAAACTTACAGTCGCACGGGGAAATTATGGCTACCCCGTGCGTCGCGATGAAGACATACGGCAGGAGCAGGCTCGCCACCTAAATCGTGCGACGGGCCTCGATGGCGCGCCCAAGCGTAAGCTCGTCGGCATACTCCAGGTCGCCGCCCACGGGAAGGCCGCTCGCCAGACGCGACACCTCAACGCCCAGCGGCTTGATAGTGCGGGCCAGGTAGCTCGCCGTGGTCTCGCCCTCGATATTGGGGTTGGTGGCGATGATGACCTCGTGGATGTCCTCGTGGCCCAAGCGTGCCAGCAGCTCACGAATGTGCAACTGCTCGGGACCAATCTTGTCCATGGGACTGATCACGCCGCCCAATACGTGGTAGAGACCGTGGTAGCTGCCCGTGCGCTCAATCGCCTGGACATCGCGCGGCTCGCCCACCACGCAAATGCGAGTGGTATCGCGCATCGAATCCTGGCAGATGGAGCACTCGTCGGCCGTGGCGTAGTTAAAGCAGCGGCTGCAAAAGTGAACCTCCTGCTTAACCTCCAGGATAGCCTCGGCCAGGCGGCGCGCCTCCTCGGCATCGGCCTCGAGCAGGTAATAGGCGATGCGCTGGGCCGACTTGGGACCAATGCCCGGCAGACGGCCCAGCTCATCGAGCAATTTTTGCAGACTATGGTTGGCACTCATATATATGCGTGTCTTAGAACGGCATGCCCGGGATGTTGAGGCCGCCGGTGATGGCGCCCATCTGCTTGTTGGCGAGCTCGTTGACACCGCGGACGGCCTCGTTGACGGCAGCCATGATCATGTCCTGCAGCATATCGACGTCCTCGGGATCGAGGGCATCGGGGTCGATGGTGAGGTTGACGAGCTCCATCTCGCCGTTAACGGTCACCTTGACCATGCCGCCGCCGGCAGAGGCGTCGACGGTCTGGGACTTAAGGTTTTCCTGCGCGGCGGCAAGCTGCTCCTGCATCTTGCGAGCCTGCTTCATCATTTGCTGCATGTTCATACCGGCCATGATGGCTCCTTTACGTGCGGCCGCGCGACAAGCTGCAAGGGCAGCCGGAGCGCGACGGGACTTTCAAACTCAAAAATCGTACCACGTCGCGGGGCAAGCAAGCGGGGCGGACACGCTACCTCAGTCGATATACATGTCCTTGAGCGTGACGCACGCCCAAGATTATGCAAGGTCGAATTATGCAAGGTTGCATAATTATCTCAAGCTACATCTAGCAGAGCTGGAACCAGGCAGTTTATGCGTAGGGCTACAAGGCTACATGGCAAAATGCCGAGCCGCTGCTCGAGGCGGCACGCATGGCGGCTGGGTATAATTTGATTGTCATAGATGACGATTTGGAGGTGCCCTCGTGAATGTCCCAGCCGTACTCCAAAACATCCGCTCAAAACACCCCGTTGCATATGTGGTTCTCTATCTCTTTGTCGTCTGGGTATTACTGGTTATCATCACCCATGCCATAGCTTTTGGAGCAGAACTGCTGATAGCCAGCTCGGACCAGCCCGTCGTCAAATGGGAGACGACCGATGAATGCACCGACGGAACCCGAACCATTTACTACAACAGCCCGTCCCTCTACCAAGAGTTCAAGGTCAAGATAAAGGACTCCAAGATTGTCGATGCCGAACTGGGCTCTTTATTTACAATCGGAGCAACCGTCAACGCCGAGCAAGTCGAGTACACGGACAGCCATGCGACGTATCGTATCGACCTCAGCATCCTAGGCCGACCGTCACGCGCCTGTCTGCTCGAATGCGATATACGCGGCACCACGTTGCACATGTCCGAAATACAGATGCGCCCGGGCAAGGGGTTCTCTTCTTGAGCAGTATACCCGCCTGCGCAGCTACTCCACCGGCTTGAAGATGGTGGACTGGCCGAAGACGCTACGGATGAGGGCTTTGGCCTCGTCCTCGGTCTGCGGGATGCTCGGGGCTGCACCCTGATGGCCGAAGGGGCCGCCCGCACCGGAGTTGGACTCCCAGGGAGCTGCAGGAGCGTCCTCCTCTTTGGGGGCAGTTGCAGCGGACTTGGGCGCGGACGCCGCACCCGGCACGTCGAACGGAGGCAGATCGTCCCCACCAGCATCGGCAACAAAACCGCCAACCATGGCATCGTCGTAGGGAACCTGCTCGGATTCCCATGGCGCAGACGGCGCGGCGGGCTGAGCCTTGGGAGCGGACGCGCGCTCGGGCGCTCGGGGCGCGGGCTCGGTCGGGAGCTTGCCCGTGGCAGGAGCGCCGGCGGGGTTGTCGGAGCGCAGCCAGGGGGCTTTGCCCAGGTCAGACGACTTGGGCGCGGGCGAGGCAGGCTTGGGCGCGGGTGTCGGAGCAGCCGGTTTGGCCATGACGGGCTTAGGCGCCGACGGGGTCGGCGCCGCTATCGGTGCTGCTTTTGGCTGCGTCGCGCTGGCGCTCGAGGATGCAGGGGCCGCCGAGGACACGGGTTGCGGGTCCGCAGATACCGCAGCCCGTGCAGATGGAGAATGCTCCTCATGTTGAGGAGCCGGCGTGCCACCCCCATCCAGGACATAGTCGACGGTACGACGACCGAAGACCGCACTGACTGTCGGCAGGACCACCGACTGCGTGTCGGCGCGTCCAAGCATCTTGATGGCAAAGGTCGAGCCCGCGGGGAACGAGACCGTGAGCCTGGAGCCGTCGTCAGCCGTGGCGCGGGCATTGAGCAAAAGCCCCGCGTAGGAAGCCTGACGCGCCTTGACACGCTCGACAACCTCGGCCCATTTGCGCTGCAGCTCTCCGGCATCCTCGACCGCGGGCGTCTCGGCAGTACCGGCGGCGGCAACCTGGGCGGCATTGTTGGACTGGGGCTTAGGTGCCGGAGCGGTGGCAGGCGCGGGAGCCGCAACGGGCTGAGGCGTCGGAGTCGGCGCAGGCTGAGGTGCAGGCGCTGCAGGCTTGGAAGCTGACACGGACGCAGAACGGGACGCAGGCTGGGCAGCCGGAACAGCAGCACCACGGTCCCAAGGCATACCGCCCTGGCGCGCGGACGTAGCAGCGGGGGCAGCGGATGCCGCCGGAGCGGCAGCACGAGCGCCCGAAATTAGCGTCGGCTGTTGGGCAGCAGCGGGTACGGATGCTGCAGGCGCGGCGGCCTGAGCAGCAGCCACGCTCGCCGGCACGGCGCCGTTGGCAACCATGGCCTCCAAGCGGGCCACGCGCTCGGCCAATGCCTCAATCGTTAAATCGGCCTCGGGACGTGCCAGGCGCGTGCAGGCGATCTCGAGCACCAGGCGCACGTCGCTCGCGCCCCTCATCTCCAGTGCGGCATCGTCGAGCACCGTCAGCACACGGGCCAGGCGGTCGGCAGGATGCTCGCCAAAGGCAGCGGCCTCGGCAGCAAGCGCCTCGGCCTGCTCGGAGCCGCCCTCAAACAGCTCGGCACGGGCACCGGCAACGCAGGCAACGTACACGTCACGCACATGCGCCACCAGGTCGCGCGTCAGCTCCAGCAGGTCGTTTCCTTCCTCGACCTGCGCACGGATCAGTCCATAGAGCTCGGCAACATCGCGATCGGCAATGGCGCGGGAAAACTCGCCCAGAATCTGGTCCGAAACCTCGCCTAAAAGCGAGCGGGCGTCGTCCGCATGCACAGAACCGTTGCCAAAGACGCTCAGCTGCTCCAGCGTGGACAACGCGTCGCGCATACCGCCCTTGGCATGGCGCGCCACGATAGCCAGCGCCTCATCGTCGTAATCGAAGCCCTCCTGCTCGCACACGTATGCCAGGCGACGCTCGATATCCTCGTTGCCGATGCGATGGAAATCGAAACGCTGGCAGCGCGAGAGGATGGTCTCCAGAATCTTTTGCGGGTCGGTGGTGCACAGCACAAAGATCACGTGTGCCGGCGGCTCCTCGAGCGTCTTGAGCAGCGCGTTGAACGCCGCCGTCGTGAGCATGTGGACCTCGTCGATGATATAGATCTTGTACTTGCCGCGCACCGGGGCAAAGTTGACGGAGTTGATGATTTCCTCGCGCACATTGTCCACGCCCGTGCGGGAGGCGGCATCGAGCTCGTAGACATCGGGGTGGTTACCCTCGGCAATGAGCTCGCACTCCTCGCAAGTACCGTCGGGCATGCAGCCGCTTGCACCCTCGGCGCGTGCCGCCTCGGCATTGCGGCACAGCAGCGCCTTGGCCAGAATGCGCGCCATGGTGGTCTTGCCCGTGCCGCGCGGTCCGCAGAACAGGTAGGCGTGGGACAGGCGCCCCTCGGTGATGGCGTGCTCGAGCGTCGAGACGATATGCTGCTGGCCCACCACGGAGTCAAAGGTGAGCGGGCGATACTTTCGGTACAACGATTCCATGGGTGCTCCCCCGGGTATACTGAGTCTTGTTGCCGCGGCGGCCATGCGGTCGCACGGCATACTGCATTCCATAATAACCCGTACGGCGAGCCCGCCGCGATAGGAGTCCAAAGAGCATGGCAGACGCAGAGAGCAACCTCGTTCCCTCCGAAGCAGCCGACCAGGTCGAGGTCGCGCTCGAGGAGCAGGCCGCAGCCGACGACGGCATCCTGTACCTCAACGAGTACCAATACGAAAACGACCTCGTCACCGACTTCGCCCGCCTGGTCGCCTCGCCCAGGCGTCGCGGCTCGCTGTATGTCGCCGCGGCAATTGCCGCGCTCATCGGCATCGGCATGCTGGTGGCCGGCGGCAACTGGATCAAGTTTGGCGTCGTCTTGATCGTATTCGGCGCCTTTTTGGCCTGGTGGAGCAAAAACCTGCACCACACCCTCGCCCGCGACTTTATCGACGCCGTTGAGGCCGACGAGTCCATGGGTGGCCGCTATCGCCGCGTCGCCGCCAACGAGGACGGCCTGATGGTTTGGGGCACGAGCGGCAAGTCGCAGTTCTTCCCGTTTGAAAAGCTCGACCACGTGCTCGACGGCGAGCGCATCTTTGTGGCCATGTTCGCCGACCAGGGCGTGACGATCCCTAAGGACACCTTTGTCCGCGGCGATGCCGAGCAGTTCGGTCCCTTCCTTAAGGCGCGCATCAACAAAAAACTCCGCATCGAGACCAAACGCAAGAAGATGAAGGCAGAAAAGGCCGCTGCCGAAGCAAAACAGGGCGACAAGCCCCAGGAGACCAAGGGCAAGCAGCGCAAGCAGAAGAAGAGCAAGAAGAAGCGGTAGGCCGGCCGACACCGAAGGCGCCTCGTCCCGCGCCCGATTCCGGGCCGGGGCGCCTGGAATCGGGCGCGCGTACCGCCAATGGACCCGTTTTGCCTTGCTCTCGAGCTATTTCACTTCAAACCTTAAGAGCCTCCGCTCCGGCAGATCGGTCATCTTCATCGTGTAAGTCCCGGGAAATGCTTTCTCAAAACGGACGGTCTCGTAACCTTCGAAATAGTCGTTGGTGCTCTGCATCATAAATGGGACGAGCAACTCGTTTTCTGCCCCAACCTCCACGGCAAACGCAGCAGAGCCGCCAAGGACCGGCATGGCTTGCGTTATCAGATCGGTATTGACTACAAAATCATAGTTTGGCGCAGACTCCGGAACCAGATGCCAAACATACGCTTTGATTCCACCGTCGATATTATCCCTATTTCTGACACGCATCTTTACGGCGATAACGCACGTGATGTCGGCATCCTTCAGTCTCGTTTTCGTATCCACGGTGCCATATTTTGAATAATCGTCATGTGCTCGTTTGAGATACTCGCGCGGCGTGAGCAACTCTGCCCCGTCTATGCAAAACGAATACCCATCAGTCACCACATCCTTCGACCCCAGAAACGCTCCATCCATCGAGAGCCATTCGCCCTCCGCGTAATATTTCTCAGGAATGACCGTCCGGTTCCCGTTAACGACGCTCACCCTCATGCCCGCAAGGCCGGCAGCAGCACAGCAAAAAAGCGCGAGCGCCGATCTTCTCGTCCACAGGGTCTTCTTCATCGCGCTCACGACCTTTCCCGAACTTTCACAACGGCACCGTCGCGCATGCAGTAAACCCGATCGGCCAGTTCCTCGAGCACCTCTCCGTCATGGCTGGACAGAAGGACCTCACGACCCGTTGATGCCGCCATCGCCACAACGCGCTTGAGCATTTCAACGCCCGCTTCGTCGAGGGCATTCGTTGGCTCATCGAGAACAAGCAGCTTCGGCTTCTCCATAATTGCCGCAGCTATCCCCAGACGCTGCTTCATCCCAAGCGAGTATGCTCGGAACTTCTTTTTTTCGTCTGCATCGAGCCCCACGAGCCGCAGGGCAGAGCGAATGTCCTCGCGGGTTGCAACGCCCTTGATCTGAGCAATGAGCTCCAGATTGTCGTAACCAGACAGATAGCCCAAAAAGGAAGGCGCCTCGATCAACATCCCCAGACTCGGCGGGAAAGAGATGTCCGCCCCAAGCCTTTGGCCATCGATAGAGATTTCGCCTTCGGTAGGCTTGATCAACCCGCAAACCGCTCGCATGAGCATGGTCTTACCCGAACCGTTTATCCCCTGAAGCCCGACCACAGTCCCAGGGTCAACCTCGATGGACACGTTGCGCAGGACATCGTTTTTACCCATGCGCTTCGATACGCCCCTTACGATCACACTCATATCTTGTCCCCCTTTTCTATAAGGTCGGCCCTTCGAAACCACAGTCCACCCAACGATAGGCATAACGACATAAGCCCAATTGATGACAAGACACTCGAGCCCGCCGCGATTCCCTCTTTGACAATTCCACCCCAGCGCAACAGCATCAAGGCGTTACCCAATAGCGCCCAATGTCGTGCATATGCCGAGCAGATCAGGTAGCTCATTAAAACCACAAACGAGACTGACGACCCAAGCACAAACCCAACCGCTGCCTGCGCAAACGCAAGCGCCTCAAAAGCAAATAAGAGACCTATGAAAAACGGCAGCGCATCTGCCTCGGCAGCTTTGAGAAACCACGGCGCCAAATTAGCCAGTTGAAGCGACTCACCATGAATGACCGCGCTGAACGAGGAGCTCACCACCAAGCTCCAAATCACAACAGAGCAAACCACCACGAGCAGTGAAAATGCCGTTACTGCCGCCACCAAGATAAAACGCGAGACCCACCAAAGGGTTCTTGCCCGGCATCGAACAAGCGCTTGCAAACCAAACCCGTGCAACGATTCGGTCGGATAGTCGAGTGTTGTATAGAGAATAAGCAGAATGAGAAATAGCCATCCTAGCGGAGGCACAAACATGACCCCGGGCCTAGGCTCAAACGGAGCAGATCCGGCAAACACGAGCGCAAGATTATCCGCAAACCCCAAGGTATCCGTTCTAACCCCATACACAGAAGACAATCCGTAGGCGTACACCAAGTTCGCAACGGTCACTGCCGCAATTGCAATAAAAGTGATGATGTTCTTCTTCAAAACGGTCCTCAGGTCCGCGGCGACCAGCCTAAACAGCATCAGACCACCTCGCGTCTTTTCCACGCCCCAGAAAAAGCCAACGAAGCAAGGGTCAATAATATGATTTCCGCAAAACCGGCTCGAATGTCTGGCCAGTTATTCAGCGATTCCGACCTGATGCTGTTGAGGATATTGCAGTTAAACCCCACACAAGCCATTACGCCGAAGATCCAGCCATTTGCAAAATGCCACGCAACCATTAGCAGATACGGGACAATTATCGCTTTGATTCTGCTACGAAACAAAATTGAGAAGCCAGTTACAGCCATGGATAAAGTCCCGAGCGTGACAGCATCGAACAGCGTGTATGCGAGCACATATGACAAAGGATGCGAATAAAATAGACCGGAGAAGTAGCTATGCAGGTAAAGTCCTACGTAAGTCGACTCATCGACCCGAGGAAGATACGCAGGAAAAAGCATCGAGACGATCAGGAAATTGACGAGCAGAGGAATGGCAGTCACTGTAAACGCGGAGAGGAAAGCAGACAGCATCTTTACGTTCACGTACGCCTTTCTGGAAACGCGCGTGCATATCTGCATGTCATAACCACTCAAACGCTCAAAGAGACACGACCAAGATCCAGCCAACATTGCAAGCAGGGGCAGTGCATAGAAAAACACCGACGCAGACAGTGGCGCGTTCGCGCTCACAACAATCCAGTTACCGAAGCTGCTTTCACGTGTTTGACCGAGATAATTTTCGGCTTGCACGCCAACGCCGTAACCAAAAGAAAGAAGGTTGTGGCGCTCTTTTTCCAAATTTGCCCACGGCTCCAGCGCGGCAGCTATTGCAACTGCGACCGCAATCAAGAGAGCAAGGATAAAAGCTGGACGTCTAATCGTTTTCGACAGTTCGTATCTTGCGAGCTTTTGGTTCATACGTCCTCCTCCCCCTTCCGACCCAGAAAGCCGGAAGGGAGCCATTTCAAACAACTATGCGGGAAGCTTGTGGAAATGCCCGACGCAGTCGGGGCTCCATACGCCAATAACAGTGCCGTAGCCAGACTCCGCCCATGCAGTCAGTCGCGCCGCAGATCGCCCGTTCTCACGGACGAGGTTATACATTTCCCACTGTCCCTTGTGATTCGAACGATACGTTCCCTGAGTACAATTCATGCTGCCGCTACCGCTTGTGTTATACGCACCGTCTGTATATAACCGAAGCGGATTTCCCGTATGGCCCTGGATATCCAGATAGAGCGATGAGGAATCATCCTTTTGACGGTAGCCAGTTGCACTCGTCCCGGCACATTGAAAACTAAATGCCTTATCGGCATTGTTCGTACAGGTCGTAATTCCCGTATCGGCGTTTTGAGTAATGCTGGAAACCTGAGAGGTGTCAAACTCCTCTTGTGCAAACGATGCAGCGGGAACCCCTAGGGACAGACCAGCTGCAATCACCAAGCCGACTCCGATTCGAGCAATAGCGCTCCTTGGCTTAATCATGGCCTTCTCCAATCAAAAGCGGTTAACAATGCGTCGACGCACGGCAACCTTCGCATGAATAGAGAAAGATGTCTGTAAACACCCGCTATTGAGTTGATTGCTCAGGCGTTTACACGTTATTTACCTGCGATAACAATAAAATTAGCTCCGCCTTATTCTTGATCTTCAACTGGCGGTAAGATGCAGACCGCAGCGCTTGCACCGTAGATGCAGCGTAACCGACATCCTCCGCAATGGCCTTTGTCGTTGCCCCCTCTGCCGTCATCAGCAAAATTTGCGACTGAACATCAGAAAGGGAGCGCGACGTAAGCAGGGCCAGCTGGCGCACGCGGGCCGTTTCGGTGGACCCGTTCGCCCGGTACTCCAAGACGGCCTTCTCGTCCTCAACCGAGCGGGCGAGCGCGATGTGCGTAACGAACATGGGCACAGACCAGCAAACAATCACCGTTGCCACGACGACATTGACAGCCGAACTTTGCCCCAACAACGACGCGAGGAACAACGGCTCGAAAACCGTCAGATCCTGCACCATATTGAGCAAGACAGCCCAAACAGGAGCCGTCGCCCCGAAGCAAAGCATCCATATCCCAAGCATTTTGCGCTGCGGACAGCTTCGCATCACTATATATGTGAGCAGCACCCCCGTCAGCACCGCAAGTCCATGGATTCGCCCCCTAGCGACCGCATAGATTAAGGCAACCATGCCCATTGACACCAACGGCACGATAGCCCGAGCATGGGCATGCACCTTAAACGGACGCAGCCCAACAGCGAGCGAAGCCGTAGACGCCACGCCGCAAAACAGGACCGGCACAGCCATCAACGGAACGCGTATGCACATCAATGCCGCGATATAGATAAAAGACCATTCCACAGCAGATAGCACCGCCCATACGTACGGGCTTCCGAGCCAAATCGCTTCACCCGCTCTATCCAGCGCAGCGCCACGATTCGCTTTTCCACCCGCGTAGCATAGCGACAGAAGCAGTCCGAGACCCAATGCGTAGCTTAAGAGGGAAAAGGCGACAGCCCGCGAAACACCGGACCCCCAATCGCTATCCGCCATTACCAAGGGCCCCGCCGCAAGGAGGATAAAGAATAATGTGAGCAGGTATCGAAACAGCCGGCGCGTTCGAGCTGATGCCACTATATCGTCAGCATGCCGCTGCGGTAGCTCATGCCCTACAGTATCGCCCTCACCCGCAAACAGCGCCACGAGCTCGCGTGAGCCCGCAACCGACGCCTTCCCGTATGCTCGGTGAAGCGTTGTTCTCACCGTCGATGGCTTCGTATCCGTCTCCTTGGCAATTTCCGCCGGCGTTTTCCCTTTGAGCAGCAGTCGAACAAACTGCTCTTCTCTAGGCGACAGGGCAGGGGAAAACACCCCCGCATCGAATGTGTCGGACGCACAGGCGATATCCGAATTGTTGTCCCGTTTCCCCCTTAGCAACATGCATACGAAGGCAGCAGCGATAACGGACCCCATCGCCAGCAATGCAATGACCACGGCATCGCTTGCGAAGTATGCCGCCTCAACAGCCGGAATAAGACCAATAGGAACTGCTACGAGCACAGAACAGGCAAACACGTCGCGCCGCCCATGGCCAAAGGCACGAGGGCGGCAAAACGGCGGGGCCACAGTCAATGCGAGATAGACCAACGGAATTAAAAGCGCAAGGCCAATTGACGCGGCCGTTACAGGGGGCATCCCCCATGGCTCGGGAACGACTCTCCATGAAACTCGACAGCAAAACAGCAGGCAAGACATGACGGCTATTGTTTCTGTAAAAATCGCGTCCTGCGGGTGACGAGTTTCCCTTTCGTCAGTCCGTGTCGACCTCTGCGTCAAAGGAGAGTCCGCCGTGCCCCAAATAACATATGAGAGAAGCAGCGACCCAACAAAGCACGAGACACACGAAACGCCATGTAACAACCAAATCGGTGCAAACACGATTGGAATAGAGTCTCCGCGAGCATAGAAAGCCAGGTCGGCCCATTCGGGAACCGTTGCAATAACACCAAGGAAAACACCGATGGCACCGAGATGCCTCGGCCTTCTCATTCCCCCCTTGCATAGCGCAGCACCATGAACAAACGCCGCGAGGCATGCGCCCAGGATAACGAGCCAGGTCATTGCACCTGACGCTAGGCCGATTGAAGATGAAAACCGGTGATAAGGGGTGACCGCCATTACGACAAGCGCAATGGCGCAGGCAAATGTAGCAGAACGGCGGGAAAAGAGCATACGGCCTCCATAGCGTGTCATTATATCGCTCGAGCCGCTCGTTTATCTCTGTTCTCACACCAGCCAGCATCAATGATTCAGGCGAACTCCAATCCGCGCCAGATCACGGTCCGGCTTTTGTTCGCAGTCCCCACATCAAAGCGGGATGCGGTTTCCTTTTGGACGCCGGTTCGGAAAGCGCATCCCGTTCCAGGGCAATATTCTGGGATGCAGTTTCCGCAGCCCACCCCATTTGGAAAGCGCATCCCATAATTTGGCTGAAAACTGAGATGCGCTTTCCAAACGAGCCGAAACGGGCCGAATCGATCGGGCCACCTCGCATCCCGCTATCCTCGCCATCTGCCCGAGCGTGCTACACTAGCAGCATCTATGCCACCGCGAACGGCTCGGCCCCGCGCCCGCCGCTCGCAAACGAACTTTAAACGCACGAGGGTTGGCCATGCCGCTTTTCTCGCAACATACCGCCCGGTTCTCGCCGGACGTTCCTTTGGAGGGCACCAGCTCTCGCGAGCTGCTCAAGCGGTACCAGCCGCTCGAGACACTTGCGACCGGCGGTTTTGGCTCCATCGAGATCTGCCGCGACACGCACCTGCGCCGCCGCGTCGCCATTAAACGCATCCCCCTTATCAACGGTGCCGGCATGCCCGCTAGCGACATCATGGATGTCCTGCGCGAGGCGCACACTGCCGCCATGCTTCAACATCCCAACATCGTGCAGGTTATCGACTTTACGCACGACACAGCCTATGCCTACCTGGTTATGGAATATGTCGATGGCATGTCGCTGGCCGAGTTTTTGCACCGCGCGGACGGCCACTCACTTACCTTTGACGAGGCCGCGGCCATTGCCGATGCCCTGGGCCAGGCGCTCACCTTCGCCCACAGTAATGGCGTACTCCACCTGGACATTAAGCCCGCCAACGTGCTCATCGACCACTCGGGCAATGTAAAGCTCACCGACTTTGGCATGGCGCGGCTGTCGTCCGCCGGTGGCTTTGACGGCTCACGCGGCGGCACCATCGGCTACATGCCGCCCGAGCAGCTCGATATCGAGACCGGCACGGTCGACGAGCGCGCCGATGTCTTTGCCCTCGCCTGTGTGATCTACGAGGGCCTGTGCGGCAGCGCTCCTTTTATGGCGGCCACGCCCGCCGACTCGCTCGGCCGCATCATCGGCGGCGCCACCTATCCCAGCGAGCTGATACCACACTTTCCCTCGGGAGCCGAGGCCGCGCTCATGAGCGCGCTCTCCCCCATGCCGCAGGACCGCCCCAACAGCATCGAGGCATTTTGCGACCAGCTCCTTGCCGGTCTGGGCAGCGTGCGCGAAGGCCGTCGCAGCCTGGAGCAAATGGTTGGCGAACTTTCGGATGACGAGCAGGAGCTCGACGATATCGAGCCGTCGCACTACGAGGACGACGTCATCGAGGTCGACCCCGCACTCGGCTGGGCGGGCACGCGCTGGAGCCATGCGCGCGACTACACCATGCGCGCTATCTCGGCGCTAACGTGCGGCACCTTTAGCTTTTTGCTGATGCAAACGGCCGGGGTCGCGGCGCTTCCCGGCCTGGTCATTGCGGCCATCGCGATCGGAGCGGCGGCTGGCCTGGCCCCCCAGATTGGCTCGGCCATCTCGGCTGTGGGCTTTTTGGTGCTCATGGCCAACGCCACCATGCAGGCACAGGGCATCCTGTCGATGCTGCCCGTCGCGGTGATCTTTGCTGCCGCCATGTCCGGTTGGTGGATCGCCTGGGGTCGCACCGAGGCTGCCGCGAGCGCCGCGCTCACCTGTGCACTCGCGCTTGGCTGTCTGACCGGCAATACCTTCCTGGCAGCTGGGGTCGCCGCCGGCGTCGCGTCATTTTGGCTCGGCCCGGCAAGCGCCGCCGCGGCAACGGGCATGGGCGCGCTTTTTGCCCGTCTGGCCACGATCGCGCTTTCAGCCGAAGGCGTGCTGGGGCTCGGTAACGTTGCCGCAGCGCTGGGAGACCCGCTCCTTTGGGCTGCCTTTGTGCTGGTCGCGGCAACTGCCGCAGCATCATCCGCGTTGCTCAATGCCCATGCCAAGCGTGCCGATCAGGGATCAAACCTTGCCGCAATCGCCGCCATCGCCGTCACCGGCATCGGCTGCGCAGCGGCGTCCTGTCTTGCACACCATATGGAAATTGCCAGCCTTGCAGCCGCGGTCATCGCCAAGGCGGCGGTTGCGGGAATCCTATCCTCTATAATCGTTGGGATATGCCTATATTTGCTCGGATACCAAAGAACCTATACGGAGAGTGATCTTTCGTGAACTTCCTGAACATCTTCGAGGACCACGTGGCCGGCATCTTCGGTGCCACCCGTGCCCCGTTCTCCTTTAAGAAGCTTGCCAAGCAGGCCGCTCGCGACATGGAGGATCAGACTCTGGTGATCAATGGCGTCAACACGGCGCCGGCACTCTATACCATCCTGATCGCCGCCGACGACGACCCCATGCTCGCCCCGTTCTACCCCGAGCTTTCGCGCGAGGTCCGCGAGTTCGTGAAGGCGCAGGCCGAAAAGCGCCGTTATGTCTTTGTCGGCGAGCCCCTCGTGCGCTTTATGATCGATCCGCAGCTGCGTGCCGGCAAGTTCTCGGTCTTTGCCGAGAACGTCGATGCCCCCACGCTCGGCCGCCTGTACGAAGAAGAGCGCGCCTATCAAAACGGTCTGGGCCAAAACAACTCCGCGGCAAGCCGTGCCGCCAGCGCCCCGCGCGCCGGCCAGCAGCAGTTTGCTGCCCCGCAGCAGCAGCGCCCCGCCGCCATGCCCCAGCAGCAGCCGACGCCTCGTGCCGCCGCTCCCGACCCGCTTGCCGTAGCAGATCCCTTCGCGCCTAGCGTCCCCGACCCCGCCGCAGCACCCATCCCGGTGCCGCAGACCGTCTCGCGCGACGCGCTTGCCGGCATGGGCGGAGCCGCCGCGACCGGTGCCGCCGTGGGCCTAGGCGCCGCAGCCGGTATCGCCTCCAACATGGCGAGCACTCGCGCCCCGCAGCGCCCGCTCGCCCAGCTCGTCGACGTCGTGAGCGGCGAGAGCCATAGCATCACCTCCGCACAGGTGACCATCGGTCGCGAGCGCTCAGTTTCCGACATTGCCCTGCGCGACCCCAACGTGTCGCGCCGCCACGCCCAGCTCACCTTTACGGGCTCGGATTGGTCGATCGAGGACCTCAATTCCACCAACGGCACGCTCGTCAACAACCGCCGCATTACGCGCTGCCCGCTGCGCAACGGCGATCTGCTGACGTTTGGCCTGAGTACCTTTGAATTTAGGGGATAGTCGCTTATGAACATCGATATCGTCCTTTTTGCAGGCCGCATCGTCCTGGTCGCCCTGCTCTATATCTTCCTGTTCGCCGTCATGAAGACCGGCGTGGGACTCGTGCGCGGGCAGCGCCGCGACTCGGCTATCTGGACGATCGATGTGGACAAGGGCCCGCGCGGTATCCGCGGCATCCACGTAGACATGCTCGGCCCCGTCATCGTCGGTCGCTCTCCGTCTTCGGACATCTGCATCAACGAACCGTTCGTCTCGGCCTCGCATGCGCGCTTTTCGCTGCAGGGCCCGGCGCTCATCATCGAGGACCTCAACTCGCTTAACGGCACGCTCGTCAACGGCCGCCAGCTCGTGGAGCCCGCGACGCTGCGTGAGGGCGACGAAGTCCAGATTGGCGACGTGGTCATGAAGGTGAACCGTCGATGATCGACGAGGAGAACAAGTCCGCAACTATGACCGAGGCACCGGCCGCCGCCACAGCTGCGCCGGCCCACGCCGCTCCGGCGGGCTCCGCACCCGTGGAGCCCGAGGACACCGTGTTCTCCCTGCCTCTTTCGCAAGTAACGCATGATATTTCGGATCTCGCCGATAACGAGGACGAAGAGGATGCCGTAGCGGCGCCCATCGGCGCACATGCTGCGGAACAGCCCACAGCGCCCGAAGCAACCCCGGCGCCGGCTCACTTTGCAGAGCCCGTCGCCGCGGCAATCAACGAGAGCGCTGCGGTGTTTGCGGCACCCGAGCCCGCCGCGCCGGCGTTTCCCATAGCCCCGGCATCCGAGGTTGCGCCCGCGTCTACGCCGGCGCCCGAGCCTATAGACGTCAGCCCGCAAGATGACGAGCCGACCGCCCGCGTTTCCGAGGAGCCCGACTCCCCGGACACCGGCGATTCCGAATCAAACGCCGAGACCGACACCGTCTCTCCCGGTGACACAGCCGAGATCGACGTTGCCGCCGTTGAGGCCAAGCTCAAAGACCCCGGGTCGACCATGAGCTTTGAGCCCCTGACCGAGGAGCGCATCGAGACCGACTCGACCTATGATGCCGGCACCACCACGCAACTCATGTGGGGCGCCCGCTCTGACGTTGGCTGCGTACGCCCGCACAATGAGGATTCCTACCTGGTGCAGTCGCCGCTCTTTTGCGTATGCGACGGCATGGGCGGTCACGCCGCCGGCGAGGTAGCCTCTTCCATTGCCGTCGAGACTATTGCCAAGACGGCCCCGCAGTCCGCCGACGCAGCACGCCTGGCCGCAGCCGTCGAGGCAGCCAACGCCGCCGTAATCGAGGCGGCCCTGAACGGCCTGGGCAAGCCCGGCATGGGCTGCACAGCCACTTGCGCCTATATCGAAAACGACACGCTCGCCATCGCCCACGTGGGTGACTCTCGCGCCTACCTGCTCCACGAGGGCACGCTCATCCGCGTGACCCGCGACCACTCCTACGTGGAGGAGCTCGTGGACGCCGGTGAGATTACGGCAGACGAGGCTCGCGTCCACCCAAACCGCTCGGTCATCACCCGTGCGCTGGGCTCGGACCCCGCCATGTATGCCGACCACTTCACTCTGCATATCGAGGAAGGCGACCGCCTGATCCTGTGCTCCGACGGCCTTTCGAGCATGATTCCCGATAGCGATATCGAGAACATCGCCACGCAGTCCTCAACCGCGCAAATCTGCGTCGACAACCTAGTGGACGCGGCGCTTGCCGCCGGCGGCCACGACAACGTGACCGTAGTAGTCGTTGACCTGGTTGACGATGGCGTTATGCGCGAGGCGCAACGCGTGCGTCGCCGCAACGTCACCATCGGCGTCGTCTTAGGTCTCGTCTTGGTGCTGGCGGCTGCCATCTGGGCCTACACGGGTGTCACCGGCTCGTACTACCTGGGTACCTACCAGGGCAATGTCGCCGTCTGGCGCGGCCTGCCCGGCAAGCCGCTCGGACTCAAGCTCCACTGGCTCGAAAGCGAAACCAGTATCAAGCTGTCCGACCTGCCCGAAGACACGCAAAACCGCCTCAAGGCGGGCATTCCGCAAACAAGTGTCGACGATGCGCAGGACACGATATCCAAGTACCGCCACCAGATCGACGAGGAGCAGACCCGCCAGGTGATCGACGCGCAAACGATTCGCGACAACACCGACCAGGGATCGACCTCCGAATCAGATTCCGAGAAAACCGCCGAACAGTCCGCCGAGGCCGAAGCCTCCGAAAAGAACTAGAAAGGGAGTGCCGCTTATGAGTCGCCGCAACACCGAGCTGCTCTTGCTCATCGCCTCGGCGTTCCCCGTCATCCTGCTGTATGCGATGTACGTCCTCACCGCGGGCGCTGCCATCTCCTTTGAGACGCTCGCCGTACCGATCGGCCTCTTTGCCGCCTTTGCCGCGGCCCACATTGCCGTGCGCATCTTGGCGCCCGGTGCCGACCCCGCCATCCTGCCCATTGTCTTTGTGCTTTCGGGCATCGGCATCACGTTCGTGACGCGTCTCGCCCCCGCTCTCGCCATCTCACAGCTCATCATCCTGTTTGTCTCGGTGGCCCTGATGGTGGGAACGCTCGCGTTGGTTAAGAACCTCGACGTAGTCATGCGCTACAAGTACACCTTTGGCATTATCGGCATCATTCTGTTGATGCTGCCTATCTTTATCGGCACCACGATCTCGGGCTCCAAGCTGTGGATTCGCATCGCGGGCTTTACCATCCAGCCCGGCGAGTTCGCCAAGGTCTTTATCGTGCTGTTCCTGGCCGGGTACCTGGCCGAGAACCGCGAGCTGCTCTCCATCTCCAACCGCAAGATCTTAGGTCTTAAGATCCCTCGCCTGCGACTGCTGCTGCCGCTGTTTGCCGTGTGGGGTGTGTGCCTGCTCGTCGTCGTCTTCGAACGCGATCTGGGTTCGGCCGTGCTGTTCTACACCATCTTCTTGCTGATGCTCTACGTTGCCACGGGACGATTCTCGTATGTCGTTATCGGCCTTGCGCTCTTAGCCGTTGGAGCCGTGGGCGCCTACAAGTTCCTGTCTCACGTTCAGGTGCGTTTCCAGGTTTGGGTCGATCCGTTTAAGGACGCCCAGGGCCAGGGCTACCAGATCGTCCAGTCGCTCTTCTCGCTTGCCGATGGCGGTCTGGTCGGTGTTGGTATCGGCAACGGCATGGCCAACAACATCCCTGTCGTCGAGTCCGACTTTATCTTCTCGGCCATCGGCGAGGAGATGGGCCTTTTGGGCGGCGGCGCCGTGCTCATCCTGTTTATGCTCTTTGCCGTGCGTGGCCTCACCACGGCTGCCCGCGCTAAATCCGACCTCGCCGCCTTTAGCGCCACGGGCCTTACGGCCGCCATCAGCTTCCAGGCCTTTTTAATCGTGGGCGGCGTTACCCGCCTGATCCCGCTGACCGGCGTCACCCTACCCTTTATGAGCCAGGGCGGTTCCTCGCTGCTGGCAAGCTTTATCATCGTCGCGCTCCTGCTGCGCGCCGGTGACGAAGCGACCGGACGCGAGGCCGAGCTTACCGGCACCGGCACTATGGCCGCCATCACCGATGATCAGGTCGCATCTGCCGCCGCCCCGACGGGCACGCGCTTTGCCACCTCGTCTTCCTACGGCAGCGGCAGCCATTCCGTCGGCTCGCGCATGCGCCGTCGCCTGCTCGACACGCCTGAATCCGGTGTGCTCGGCCGCGTTGCGCTCGCCAACCGTCTAACCCGTGCGGTGCTCGCCTTTACGGCGCTATTCGCCATCCTTATCGGCAACCTCACCTATGTCCAGGTCATCAAGGCCAAGGACTATCAGGACATGCCGACCAACAACCACACCATCGCCCGCTCCAAGTACATCCAGCGCGGTTCCATCATCACGTCCGACGGCGTGACGCTGGCCGAGTCGCTGCAGCAGGAGGACGGCACCTACGTACGCTCCTACCCCAACGGTAACCTGGCAGCGCACGTGGTTGGCTACGTGAGCCAGCAGTATGGCACCACCGCCATCGAGAGCGTCATGAACGACACGCTCACCGGTTCTAAGGACTACTCCAGCTGGAACAACGCCATCGCGTCGCTCGCGGGCCAGACCCAGCCGGGCAACACCGCCAAGCTCACCATCGACTCGCGCATCCAGACGGCGGCCGAGCAGGCACTCAAGGGCTTTAAGGGCGCTGTAGTGGTCATCGACCCGCGTACCGGCGCGGTGCTCGCATGTGCCAGCTCGCCCACCTACGACAACACCAACATCGACGCCCTACTGCAGGCTGGCGGCGGCGAGGACGGCTCTATGTACAATCGCGCCATGGACGCGCTGTACACGCCGGGCTCCACGTTTAAGGTCGTTACGCTTTCCGCGGCACTCGAGACCGGCACCGCCAGCCTTACCAGCACCTACCAGGCGCCCGGCTCCATGGACATCGGCAACGCACCGGTCACCAACTATGCCAACGAGAGCTACGGCACCATCAGCCTGCAGCAGGCCTTTGCCGTGTCCTCCAACGTCGTCTTTGGCCAGGTGGCAAACGAAGTTGGCGCAAACACGCTCGTGCAGTTTGCCAACGCCTTTGGCTACGGCCAAAAGCTCGGCCAGGACCTGACCTCCGCGGCCTCCATCATGGCAGACCCGTCGCTCATGACCGAGTGGGAGACCGCTTGGGCCGGCGCCGGCCAGCCTGTCGGCATGGACCACACGCCCGGCCCGCAGACCACCGTCATGCAAAACGCCGTGATTGCCGCCGCCATCGCTAACAGTGGCGTGGTCATGGACCCGTACTTTGTAGCCCAGGTACTCGCCCCGGACGGAACTGTGGTCAAGACCACGCAGTCCCGCTCGCTGGGTCAGGCCGTCAGCTCCGCCACGGCCGACCAGGTCAAGCAGGCCATGCTCGCCGTCGTCCAGTCCGGTACCGGCACCGATGCCCAGGTCCCCGGCGTCAAGGTCGCCGGCAAGACCGGCTCGGCCGAGATCGGCGGCACCAACGTCAACTCGATGTTCGTTGGCTTTGCACCTTACGATTCACCCACGGTCGCCATCTCGGTGGCCTTGGAGGATTACGACAAACACGACGTCAAGGCGGCCAAGATTGCCGGCATCGTCCTGACCGCGGCGCTCGCCGCACAGGGAGCGTGATGCCCATGATTGAATCGGACACCCGAGGCGCGCCGCGGCCGAAGAGTTAGCGGCAACGCGCCACACGGCCCCAGCGGCCACATCGTAGGTACTACACACATCGTTGAGCGAATAGTTATGTTAGGAGCAGGAATGGAACAGAGGGTCCTCGGGGGAAGATACCTCCTCAAGGATAAGGTGGGGACAGGCGGCATGGCGACCGTCTTCCGTGCGCAGGACCAGGTCCTCGACCGCACGGTAGCCGTCAAGATCATGCTGCCGCAGTATGCTGGCGACGCAACCTTCGCCGCACGCTTTAAGCAGGAGGCCCAGGCAGCAGCCGGTCTCTCCTCCCCCTATATCGTGGGCGTCTACGATTGGGGCAAGGACGGCGACACCTATTACATCGTCATGGAGTACCTGCGCGGCACCGACCTTAAGAGCGGCATCAAGAGCCACGGCGCCCTCGACCCCAAGAAGGTCGCCCAGATCGGCTCGCAGATCAGCTCCGCGCTTTCGGTCGCCCACAAGCACGAGATCATCCACCGCGACATCAAGCCGCAGAACATCATGGTGCTGCCCGACGGCAACATCAAGGTGATGGACTTTGGCATCGCGCGCGCCAAGAACAGCCACCTCACGCAAGACAACAACGTGCTGGGAACCGCCCACTACGTCAGTCCCGAGCAGACCCGTGGTCAGGACCTCGGCCCCACCTCGGATATCTACTCGCTGGGCGTCGTGATGTACGAGTGCGCCACCGGCCGCGTGCCCTTTGACGGTGATGACGCCATCTCAGTCGCACTCAAGCAGGTCAACGAGCTGCCTATTCCGCCGAGCCAGATCAACTCCGGTGTCGACGCCGACCTTGAGCGTATCATCCTCAAGTGCATGGAGAAGGACCCGGCAAACCGCTTCCAGACCGCCGACGAGCTGCGTCAGGTGCTCAACAGCTACCTGTCGGGCCGTGCCGTCAACATCTCGGAGCCCACGCGCATCATCGGTGCACCCGGTGAACTGGGCGCCACCAAGACTCGCGAGCTTTCCGATCAGACGCGCGCCATGGTACGTCCCGTCTCGGGCGTGAGCGGCCAGAATACCGCCCGTAGCTCGGTTTCGGGCTCCACCGGCTCCTACGAGGTCGAAAAGCCCAAATCCAACAAGAACAAGATCATCGCCGCCGTGGTGGCAGCCGTTGCCGTCATCGGTATCGTGGTGGCCTTTGCCACAGGACTCTTTGGCGGCGAGCAGGTCCCCGTGCCCGACGTGCTGGGCAAGGACCAGCAGACTGCCGTCGAGCTGATCAAGGAAGCCGGCCTCGAGGTCGGCACCATCGACCAAAGCTACAACGACGATGTCGACGAGGGCAAGGTCGCCGAGCAGACGCCCAACGGCCACACCAAGAAGGCCAAGGGCACCAAGGTGAACCTGGTGATCTCCAAGGGCCCCAAGCCCTCCGAGAAGGTTGAGGTTCCCCAGCTTGTCGGTCTAACCAAGGACCAGGCAGAGGCGGCACTGGCAAGCGTTGGCCTAAAGGGCAACGCCACCGAGGAGGCCAACGAGGCCGATGAGGGCCAGGTCTTTGAGCAGGGCACCGACGCCGGTAAGGAAGTCGAGAAGGGCACGACCATCTCGTACAAGGTCTCGAGCGGCCCGGATACCACGTCCGTCCCCGACCTGACCGACATGACCGAGGCCCAGGCGCGCAACGCCCTCGATATGGCAGGCTTTGGCGTCGACGTGAGCTACCAGGAGAACGACTCGGTTACCGAGGGCACCGTAATCAGCTGGAACCCCAGCGGCAAGCAGAAGCCCGGTGCCACGATTACCGTCGTCATTGCCAAGAAGTCCGGCAAGGCCACCGTCCCGGGCAACCTGTACGGCAAGAGCATTTCCGCCGCCGTCACCGCGCTCAACAACGCCGGCTTCTACAACATCGCGTTCTGCGATCAGAACGGCAACCCCGTGAGTGGCAACGAAAACGCCACCGTCACGGGCGTCTCCCCCACCGGCAAGCAGTCCACCGACAGCACGATTACGCTGACGGTTGCACTTTCTGGCTCGGGTTCGGGTTCGGGCTCGGGCACGGGCGACGATTCCGGTACGGCCAACTAGTCGCCACCCCACCGCCCATTACGGCTCTCGCCGCAATCATATTCACTCACAGGCGCCCGCTTGCGCCCCCAGCAAGCGGGCGCTTCGTTTTTGACATGGCATGAACCAGAAGAGCCCGGCACCGTGTCGGTGTACCGGGCTCGACAAATCTCTGGTGCCCCCGGGCGGATTCGAAAACTCCCCCCGCGGGGAAATTGGTGACGCGGGTGTCGCCCGTCCGAA
>CAUDZT010000040.1 GCA_958453935.1 uncultured Collinsella sp.
GAAAAGCTACAATGAAGGCGTCCGGGTCCACGCGGCCCGGGCGCCTTTTTGATGCAAAGTAACCTGACCCCAATGCACCATAGTTGATGGGAGGGCCATGTCGGATTCCTCTAATTTTTTGACCTATGCCCAGACGACGTTTGATTCGTTTGAGGAGCAGCCGTTCTGTGCGGTGGATAGCCTGGTCTTTGCGTGGCTGTCCTATTTGCGTTTGCCGGGTGATATGGCGGAGCTGACGAACTGGCAGGGCCTAGACGTACGCGAGCTGCTGCGTGCCGAGTGCTACCGGGACATGATTGGCGACCTGTGGGATCCGGAGGGGAGCAGGGCCTTGTTGGAGGCCGTGGCAGCAAGCCCTCGCTACCGTGGCGTGCACGTTTGCGGTTATCGTGCCGTGAGCGATGTGGTGGCGACAGAGCAGTTTGCAGCCATGGCGTTCCGGTTTCCGGCGGGGTTTAGCTATCTTTCCTTCCGGGGGACCGATAGTACGATTGTGGGCTGGAAAGAGGACTTTAACATGGCGTTCCGGTGTCCTGTGCCGGCCCAGGAATCCGCGGCGCGTTATGTAGACGAGGCGGCGGACGCGATTGACGGGCCGCTTTTGTGCGGAGGTCATTCCAAGGGTGGAAACCTTGCGGTGTACGGTGCGGCGATGTGCGCCGATGTCGCCCGTGAGCGAATCGAACGGGTGTATTCCCATGATGGTCCTGGCTTCGTCGAGGAGTTCCTGAACGGCAACGCCTTTGCCGATCTTTCCGGCCGCATCGATAAGACGCTACCTCGGTCGTCGATCTTTGGCATGATGTTCGAGACACAGGAGGACTATGCCATCGTTGAGAGCACCGAGTTCAGCCTGCTGCAGCACAATCCCTTTAGCTGGGTGGTTGATGGTCGCGACTTCGTGTACTGTGAGCGCCTGTCCGCCGGTGCTCGATACGTTGATGGCTCCATTCGCGAGATGCTGCTTGCAGTGGGGCCTGCCGAGCGCGAGCGTTTTGTAGATGCATTGTTCTCCGTGTTTGAGGCTACGGGTGCTGAGCGGTTTGCGGATATCGCTGGGAATCTGCGCGAGAGCCTGCCCGTGATGCTCCAGGCTGCGCAAGGTTTCGACAAGGATACGCGACGCTTTGTCTCGCAGACCATCGTGGCAATCCTTAAATGCGCGCTGCTGCCCAAACGACCCCAGATCGACATGTCCACTGCCGGTAAGAGTCTGGCAGAACAGCTCGAGGCTTGGCAGTCCGAGCTTCTGCGCTAGCCATTGGTGCAAAGCAACCTGTCCCCGATGCACCAATCTTCGATGCGCTCGGGAGGGCTCGACCGCTATACTGGTTCGTGCCGAAATCGATCTAGAACGGAATGCCGTATATGAAAATCAATCACGCGATTCTGCATATCCTGGACTTTGACTCTGCCGTCAACGTTATGAGCCAGCGCGAGCTCGATATCGAGAGTCGTACCGTGCGCAACTTCGTGACCACGCATCTGCGCCGCGCACGTACCTCGGCCGACAATAAACGCGCCACGTTTGCCGAGAACTCTGCGTTTGGCGGCGAGCTCAAGGGCTATTTCTTTGGCGAGCGCGAGTTCGTGGACCTGTCGCAGCAGATTGCGGAGTTTATCTCCTCCGAGCTCACCAAAGCCGAGAAAGCCGAGTCCACCGACGTGCTCGTGGCCGATTTTGACGACGATGAGGATGCCCGCTGGTTTGCCGTGATGCTGCTGGGCTCCAAGCAGGCTTTTATGCACGAAGTGGGCCGCGAGGAGGGAGAGGTGCGCAACGACATCGCGCGCCACTACGCCATTCTGCCGAACCCCTCGCAAAAGGTGCCGAGCTATGCCATCGTGCGTGCGAGCACCATGGAGATCGGTTACGTGGACAAGAAGCGCAAGATTGCCGGTGAGGACCGTATGCTTATCCCCGATGGCCTGCTGCAGTGCGACACGGGCGTATCAGGCAAGGAGGTCATCGACACCGTGACGCGTGTGGTCGAGGAAGTCGCCGAGGAGCACGGTGCCAATACGGCCGTGGCGCTCGCCAAGGTTAAGGCTGCCGTCGCCGAGAAAGTCGAGGATGACGAGGAGCTGCCGCCCTGGGATATCGTCGATGAGGTCTTTGAGGACGAACCGGTTATCAAGGAGAGCGTGCGCGCGGCACTGACTGAGGAGAAGGTGCCTGAGCGTGTGCCCGTGGAGCGCAAGCAGGTCGAACGCGCGGCCGTGCGCAACCACAAGATTCGTACCGATACGGGCATCGAGATCAGCTTTCCGGCCGAGATGGGCTCGAACTCCGAGTACATCGAGTTCGTCAACGAACCCAACGGCCTCATCTCCATCGAGCTCAAGAATATCGGCAGCATCGAGAATCGATAGCGGCTCGAGTAGATTGACCGTAACGAAAAGGCCAAAGCCCTTTGGGGCTTCGGCCTTCTTGGTAAAACCGCGTAACTATTAAAGCTGACGTAGTCCCTCTTCGAGGCCGGTCTTGCTGTCGGTTTTCTCATCGCGCATCTTGATGACGCGGGCGGGGACGCCGGCCACGACGGCACCAGCGGGGACGTCCTCGACGCACACGGCGCCGGCGGCAACGACAGCGCCCTTGCCTACGTGCACGCCTTCCAGGACCACGGCGTTGGCGCCGATCATGACATCGTCCTCGATGATGACGGGCGTGGCGCTTGCGGGTTCAACGACGCCTGCCAACACGGTTCCAGCGCCGATGTGGCAGTTCTTGCCCACTGTGGCGCGGCCGCCCAGCACGGCGCCCATATCGATCATGGAGCCTTCGCCGATGACGGAGCCGATGTTGATGATGGCACCCATCATGATGACGGCGCGATCGCCGATCTCGACGCGGTCGCGGATGATTGCGCCCGGCTCGATGCGGGCGTTGATGCCCTTGAGGTCGAGCATGGGCACGGCGGAGTTGCGGCAGTCGTTCTCTACGTCGTAGTAGTCGATGGAATCGGCATTGGCGACCAGGATGGTCTTAAGCTCATCCCAGTTGCCAAAGACGGTCTTGCCGCGATGACCGCCGTAGACGTGCGCATTGCCCCACTGGACCTTCATGCCCGGCTTTTCGCGCACGTACAGTTTGACGGGCGTTTTCTTGGGCGCGGTGGCGATGTAGTTGATAATCTCCTGTGCATCCATCTCGGCTGCGTTACTCATATGCTGTTTCTCCTTTTCGTGGATACGGTTGATACCTGGTTAGGCAAACATGACCTGGTCGAAGGTGTAGAAGCCGGGGTCGCGGGTGATGAGCTTCTGGGCGGCGGCCAGGGCGCCGTTGACAAAGATCTGGCGGCTCGTGGCACGGTGTGTGAGCGTGACCTCCTCGTCCTGGCCAAAGAAACTCACCTCGTGCACGCCGGCGACAGTGCCACCGCGCAGCGAGTGCATGCCGATCTCCTTGGGGTCGCGTGCGCCGCACATGCCCTCGCGGCCATAGACGGGGTGGTAACCTGCCTCGGGCTCGGCTTCGACGACGGCGTCGAGCAGCAGCTTCGCGGTGCCGCTGGGGGCGTCGGCCTTTTGGTTGTGGTGCGTCTCGACAATCTCGCAGTCAAAGCCGGGCAGCTCACGCGTGGCCTGTGCCACCAGATGACGCAGGGCCGCGATGCCGATGGAGTAATTGCCGGAGTGCATGACGCGGGCGTTCTGACCCAGCTCGCGCAGGCGATCCATCTGCTCGGGCGTGTAGCCCGTGGTGCCCGAGACCAACGCCGCGCCCGTGCGCTCGACATAGGCGACGACAGCATTGAAGGCCGCAACGTTCGAGAAGTCGATGATGACGTCGGCTGCTGGGGCGTTCTCGAGCTCGGACAAGTCGAAGCCGATCTGGGCGACGATGTCAAAAACGGCCTCTCCAGCGGCGTTGACAATGCCCTCGGCGGTAGTGCGGATGAGCGAGCCCATGCGGCCCGTTCCCATAATGACGGTCTTAATCAAGCAGACCAGCTCCCTTCAAAGCATCGGTAAGTGCAGCGCGCGTGTCGTTGGCCATGGGGCACAGCGGCATACGGTAGTTTGCCTCGATCATACCCATCTGAGCGAGCGCCTCTTTGACGGGGATGGGGTTGACCTCACTAAAGAGGGCGTTGATGAGCGGCTGACCGGCAATCTGGATATCGCGGGCGCGCTCCACGTCGCCGTCCAGATAGGCACGGCACATGTCGTGCACGAGCTGCGGCTGAACGTCTGCCCACACGCTGATGGTACCCGAAGCGCCTAGGCTCATGAGCGGCACGGTGAGGGCATCCTCGCCCGAGTACATGCGGAAGTCGTCTGACAGCAGGTGGGCGATCTTGGCCGCGTAGGCGACGTTGCCCGAGGCCTCCTTGATGCCCATGATGTTGGGGTGCGCGGCCAAGCGCTCTACGTTGCGCTCGCTGATGCCGCAGCCACAGCGGCCGGGGATGTTGTACAGAATGCAGGGGATGTCCACGGCGTCGGCCACGGTCTTAAAGTGCTGGTAGATGCCCTCTTCGTTAGACTTGTTGTAGTAGGGGGTAATGAGCAGCAGACCATCGGCGCCCAGGCCCTGGTAAGTGAGCGACTTAGTGAGCATGGTCTGCGTGGAGTTAGAGCCCGAGCCGGCGATGACGGGGACGCGTCCTGCAACATGCTTGACAACGGCGGCGACGACGGAGTTGTCTTCGTCATCGGTCATCGTGGCGCTCTCTCCGGTGGTGCCCAGGGTGAGGATGGCGTCAGTGCCATTTTGCAGGTGGAAATCGATAAGGCGCTCAAGCGCGTCAAAGTCGACACTGCCGTCCTTTTTAAACGGCGTGACAAGGGCGACGATTGAGCCCTCGAGATTGCGGATATCCATGTTCTTCTCCTTCGCTTCCGCGATCTGGACGCGTTTGTTCCATTGGGCGGTGACTGCTAGGCGCTCGTCCTGAGCGCGACGGCGGGCGGCATCGGCGCGCGATTTGGCCAGCAGCTCGCGGCCGCACGGCAGCACGTCGAGCGTGGCAAAGTAATCGCCCGGGCGCTCGGCGCGGCGGATGAGGTCTGCCGAGCCATCGGGGCGCAGCAGGACCTCGGCGGAGCGCAGACGGCCGTTGTAGTTGTAGCCCATGGAGTAGCCATGCGCGCCGGTGTCGTGAATCACGAGCAGGTCGCCCATGTCGATATGCGGCAGCTCGCGGTCGATGGCGAACTTATCGTTGTTCTCGCACAGATTGCCCGTGATGTCGTAGGTGTCCGTAGCGGGCGCTGTGGTCTTGTCGTCACCACCCGGTTGGCCCATCACCGTAATGTGGTGGTAGGCGCCATACATGGCGGGACGAATAAGGTCAACGGCACTGGCGTCCACGCCGATATAGTCCTTGTAGATCTGCTTCTCATGGATGGTCTTGGTGACCAGGCACCCATAGGGGCCCATCATAAAGCGGCCCATCTCGGTACAGATTGCCACATCGCCCATGCCGGCGGGAACCAGAATCTCGTCGTAGGCCGTGTGCACCCCTTCACCGATGGCGTGGATGTCGTTGGCCTGCTGCTCGGGCAGGTAGGGGATACCGACGCCGCCGGACAGATTGATGAAGGCGACGTGTGCGCCGGTCTCGCGCTCCAGGCGCACGGCAAGCTCAAAGAGGATGCGCGCGAGCTTGGGGTAGTAGTCGTTGGTGACGGTGTTGCTGGCAAGGAATGCGTGGATGCCAAAGCGCTCGGCGCCCTTGGCCTTGAGCGTGCGGAAGGCTTCGAAGAGCTGCTCGGTGGTCATGCCATATTTGGAGTCGCCCGGGTTGTCCATGATGCCGTTGGAGAGCTGAAACAGGCCGCCTGGATTAAAGCGGCAGCTGACCGTCTTGGGGATGGGCCCCGCAACACGCTCAAAGAACTCAATGTGGCTGATGTCGTCAAAGTTGACGATGGCACCCAGCTTGTCGGCGAGCTCAAAGTCGGCAGCCGGCGTGTCGTTGGACGAGAACATGATGTCGTGTCCCGTGATACCCAGCGATCGGGCGATCATGAGCTCGGTATAGCTCGAGCAATCGCAGCCGCAGCCGTATTCGTTGAGAATGGAGATGAGCGCCGGGTTGGGGTTGGCCTTGACGGCAAAGTATTCCTTAAAGCCCGGGTTCCATGCAAAGGCGTCGCGCACTTCTTGCATGTTGCGGCGGATGCCCGCCTCGTCGTATAGATGAAACGGCGTGGGGAACTGCTCGACGATATGCTCGAGCGTCTCCTTGTCCACAAACGGCTGCTTGGCCGCATATGCCTCGTTGGGGGTCAATGCCATGTCCCGTAAACCTCGCTATCCAGACGGCACCATCTGCGCATCGAATCCGCATAGCGTGGACCCCATGTCCGGATAGCGCTCCCGCATTGCTGCAGACAGTCCTGCGGGTGTTTCCCACAGGCCCACCAGGCTTTTCGTGCCTGAAAAACCCAGTTCGGCGGGTTTCGCCTCCCCACGGGGTCAAAGCCTGCCGGCTCGCCCGCGGCTCTTCGTGCCCGCGCCTCTATCAAGTGGTAAAGACCCTACCACGTTGCACTTTACCAAACAAGAGTATTCGTATATAACGTTTAAAAAATGCAGGGATATGCTGGAAACAAGGGTGCGGCAATCTTGCGGCACAATAGATGGCAACCGTTGCGCACCCATGGAAGGAATCAATATGACCGAGCTCCAAGAACTCCGTCGCTATCGGCGCGACTTGCACAGGATTCCGGAGCTCGACTTCGATCTTCCGCAGACTATCGCCTATATCGAGGGCGTGTTGGCGCCGCTCGACTGCGAGCTGACCCATCCGTGCCCCAGCTGTGTCTGTGCGTTCTTTGACGCTGGCGTTGGCGCCGCGCATGCCACGGCGATTCGCGCCGACATGGATGCGCTTCCCATTGCCGAGGCGACGGGCGCGGCCTTCGCCTCGTCTCATCCCGGCAAGATGCACGCTTGCGGGCACGACGGACACATGGCCATGGCGCTCGCCGCCGCGACGTATGTCGACCGCACGATTCGCGAGCAGCCGGGTTCACTTAAACGCAACGTGCTTTTTGTGTTCCAGCCGGCCGAGGAAACGACCGGTGGTGCCAAGACGGTATGCGAGAGTGGTGTGTTCGAGCGCTATGGGGCCGACCGCATTTTTGGCTTCCATGTGTGGCCCGATCTGTCTGCCGGCACGCTGGCGAGTTGTTCTGGTCCGCTGCTGGCGCGTTCGAGCGAGACGCATATCCATATTCACGGTACGAGTATCCATATTGCTAAGACTTATGGTGTGCCGGTTGAGGAGTCACACGATGCCGCGTTGGCGGCAGCGAAGTTTTTGGTTACCGAGCGCGAGCTGATGGACGAACTGGGCACCGACGAGCCCTGTATCGGCAAGTTTGGCCTGCTGCAGGCCGGTACCGTCTGCAACGCGGTGGCGGGGGAGGCCCATGTGGCCGGCAGCTTGCGTGTGTTTACGGACGGCATGTTCGACCGTGCACGCGAGGGTGTGCGCCGCGTGCTTGATGAGGCATGCACTGCAACGGGCTGCACGTACGATCTCGACTTTGCCGAGGGCTATCCGCCGGTCGACAACGATCCCGAGTTGTTTGATCGAATCGCGCCTGCTCTGCCCGAGTTACAGCTCGTGGACGAGCCGCTGCTGATTGCCGAGGATTTCGCGTTCTATCAACGCCATCTGCCGGGCGTATTTTTCCTGCTGGGCACGGGTATGCCAGAGGACCAAGACAACCCGAGTGATTCGGATGGCTGCCCCGCCTATGCCACAAGCGCTCTGCATACCGATAGTATGCTCTTCGACGAGGAAATCCTACTCAAAGGCCTCGATGTCTACAAACGATTGCTTTTGCTTGACTAAGGCGTGAAGGACTATTTGTTCTAGAAAATACGAACAAACGTACGATATAATAGAGATGTAAGTCTATAGAAACGTTTGACGTTACTAACGTAAGGCGATACTATGATTGCATCGTATAAAGATGAGGATACCGACCGCTTTGCCATGGGTGTGCGGGTCAGGAAGTTCGTGCCCTTTGAGCGTGTTGCGTTGAGGAAGATTCGCCAACTGCAGGTTTGTGCTTCGCTTGATGATCTTCGCGTTCCGCCGGGCAATCGCCTGGAAGCTTTGAAGGGCGATCGTGCCGGTCAATATAGCATCCGTATTAACGAGTGCTATCGGGTCTGTTTTGAGTGGAGACAGGAGATGGCTTGGAATGTCGAAATCGTTGATTATCACAAGTGATGAGACCTCGTCCGATTTGCTGTCGCCAGTGACTCCTGGTGAGCTTCTCAAAGAGGAGTTTCTTGTTCCCATGGGCATTTCTCAATATCGCCTTGCGAAAGAGACCGGGATTCCGGCTCAGCGTATCGGGCAGATTGTCTTGGGAAAACGTCGCGTGACGGCCGACACCGACCTCCGTCTTTGCCGTTATTTTGGCCTGACGGATGGTTATTGGCTGCGCGCTCAGGTGGCGTTTGACCTTGAGGCCGAGAAAAGGCGGATCGAACCGGAACTCGATAAGATCGTTCCTGTTCAGCAGGCCATTGCGCTGTAGTGCTCAGAGATGATGGGGGTGGCGTGACGATGAGGCGACGCCGACAGCCTGCCGTATATAGTCCGGGTGGATGCGGGTGCGGTTTGCTGCTGCTTCCGGTCATCGCTGTGAGCATTGGCGTGATGTTTGCGCTTGCCGGGCTTGCCGCGGCGGCGCTCGTGCTGTTTATCACTGCCATCGGCGTGACGATTTGGCTCTGCCGCAATCGCGAGCAACGCCGTGCCGACGGTAAAACCAATGTTGGCTGGGTCGTCTTTCTGATCATTGCGTACCTGCTGAGTGTCAGCTACCTTGTTTTCTTTGTCCTGTTGATGATCAGTGCTTTTACCGGGGAATCCGTCACGGTGGGTTGATCACTGCTGGCAGACGGTCGCGCAAAGTGCGTTTGCTCGGCGTTTGGATAACTGCATTGGCCGTTTACCGCAACCTTAGCTCTCAGCTAATGAATTCAAGTTCAATCCTTCCTACGATGTGCTGTGTGCCGGCGCGGTAGCCGGATCGTAGGAAGGATGCATGATGAAAAAGCTCGAAAACGAAGTGCTGCTGAGCCGTCGCGCTGCACTGGGCGCATTCGCCACCGTCGCCTTGGGGACTGCCGGTCTTCTTGCCGGTTGTGGTAGCGATAAGGCGACCGTCACCGAGGACGCTGGCGATGGCGACAAGAAGGAAGAGGCGAAGAAGGAAGAGCAGCCTACGACTGACTTGGCTGTTGGCACGACGGTGACCACGACTGCTGGCCTTTCCGTCGTCGTCGATTCCGTCCAGCCCGGTCTCACAAATTTTGACGGTTCGACCATGACGGGTATTCACGTCACGTACGTCAACAATGGCGATGAGGGCGCAGATTACAATATTTACGACTGGAAGGGCGAGGACGCCAACGGCGCTCAACAGAATCAGGGTTACTACAGCGAGGGCTCCGATGAGCTGCAGTCTGGTACCCTTGCCGCCGGTGGCTCCGTGGCGGGCAATATCTACTTTGATGGCGATATCAAGAAGGCACTGTATTTTGCCAACATGTTTGATAGGTCTGCCACTGCAAGCTGGGTGCTGGCCTAGCATGTCGCTACCGTTGCGCCGTATGGGAGGTGAGGTCGCATGCCCGATAAAAAGCTGACGGACGAGTTGCTCAATGAGCTCCTCGACGCGCCAAACATCGATGGCTATATCAAAGAACACGACTTTGTCGCCCCGTCGCTTTCGGACTACCTTAAGCAGCTGCTGCAGGAAAAGGGCTTAGAGCGCTCGCGCGTTGTGCGCATGGCCGACCTCAACGAGACCTTTGGTTATCAGATTTTTACCGGTGCGCGCCACCCAAGCCGTAATAAGGTGCTGCACATTGCCTTTGCGATGGCGTTGACGCTCAAGGAGACCAACCGCGCTCTGACAGCTGCCGGGGTAAGCGTCCTCAACTGTAAGGACCGTCGCGATGCGATTGTCATCTTTTGTATCGATCGCGGCTGCAGCCTGCAAAAGGTCAACGAGGAGCTGTATCGCTTTGGCGAGGAAACGGTGAGTTAGTGACCGATGGCTGAGCCGGCGGTGTCACCAGAACAACCATGCAAACGAACGGGGTGCGGACACCATGGGGTGTCCGCACCCTGCGTTATGATGGACGCTATGGATACTCAGAGCCCAACATATTCCGATGACGAGCTGACTGCTTCACTTGTCGATCATTTGGCATCGCTCAACCGCGATGACAGCTATCGTGTGGAGCGCGTGCTCAAGCTCTCGGATGTCGAGACGACCGAACTCGTCTATTTTGAGGGCTCTGGTGGCGGGTCTCTCGGTCCCTTTGTCCGCAAGCGCATCAATGCTTCGGCGCAGATTGGCGGAGCATATGAGCGCCTGTTTGCGGCCCAGCGCGCCGGTCGTCGTTTTGAGCACTTGCCCCGAATCGTCGATTGCCACCGTGTGGGCGACGAGCTTTGCGTGGTCATGGAATATATCGAAGGCGAGACGCTTGAGGCCCTGGTGGGACGTTTGGGCGCGACACCCGATTATGCTTGCGAGCTGTTTGGCGCCCTTTGTGATGCAGCCGATGAGCTCCATGCCGGCTTTGCGGCGGCCGGAGAGCATCCGGTGCCGGTGATTCATCGTGATTTGAAACCCTCGAACATTATCGTTTCGGGTGTCAGTTATACGGCAGATACCGGCATGGCCTTCTCGTCGCTGGTGATTATCGACCTGGGAATCGCGCGGGTGTGGCGTGACGGGGCCGATGCCGACACGGTTAAGTTTGGAACGCGACCCTATGCGCCACCCGAGCAATATGGTTTTGGGCAGACGAGCGTGCGCAGCGATGTCTATGCGCTCGGCGCGCTTCTGTTCTTTTGTCTGACGGGGGCTGACCCTAAGCCGGGTCAGAATATGCGCGAGCAATGCGAGGCGTGCGACGTCCCCGTGGCGCTGGCTGATGTCATTTGCATGGCCATGGCGCTCGATCCGGCCAAGCGCTTTGGAAGTGCCGAGGCGCTCGGACACGCTGCGCGCGCGGCATACGGGCTGTGTCTGCCTGAGCCTGGCTCGAATAGCACGACGGCGCCTTCAATGGCGCAGGCTGCTCCGCAAATGGCGCCGTCTTTCGGGCGGCGGCCCAAGGAAGTCTCTTCGGTGGCTCCTCGCCGCAAGAGCCTGCTTTCACGGATCCCGGAACCCATTGGGCGTATATGGAACGGCATGATCTATGCGGCAACCTTGCTGCTACTGGTCGGAAGCCATTTTGCCGTATTCCAGCCCACGGGAGCCAACCGCAGCTATCCAACGTGGTTTTTGGCCCTTGAGTATTTTCTTATGGTCGATGGCATGGTGGTGCTCATCTCGTTTGGCGTGCTCGACCGCCGCAGGCTTCGGCGCCGCTTTCCCGTGCTTGATCGTTATCGGGGCCGTGAGTTTGTCACGCTATGGCTTAAGGCGCTGGGAATTATGTGCGTCATCATGATCGTGATTATTGCCGTCGGCAACGCAACCGGCATAGTCGCTTAATGCAATGTACCGCTATAAGAAAAGGGTCCCGATTGGGGCCCTTTGCAGTAGCGCTTAAATGCGGTTCATCTGGTTGCAACCTTGTTGTACCAGTCCTGCCTCGTGGGCGGGGCGAGTGCCCATCGCCATAGGTGTTGTGACGGTTAAATTGCTCCGTGCTTCGAAGCGCCGTCAATTGTCACCACAGAATTCCGTCAATTGTCACCATAATTCGCCGTCAATCCTCACCACAAATTTCCGTCAATCGTCACCATGCAGCTGGTAAAATACATAATATGGGTAAGTCAAGAAGGAGGCTGTGTGGACAGGTATGTAGATAGATGCATCGATAAGGCAATCAGCCGTAATCTCAATATCTTCGGTGCGGTCCTCATTCAGGGTCCAAAGTGGTGCGGAAAGACCACTTCGGCTAGTCGTTTTGCTAATTCATCCTTGTCTCTTTCCGATCCGGCTGGAAATTTTTCCGCTCTCCAGCTGGCACGGATCGATCCGGCGCAAGCATTAGCAGGGCGATCTCCCAGGCTCATCGATGAATGGCAGGAAGAGCCGAAGCTGTGGGATGCCGTGCGTTTCGAGTGCGATGCAAGGAGGGGAGAATCCGGTCAGTTTATTCTTACGGGTTCGGCAACGCCTCGGGATTCGATGCAGCCGATGCATAGCGGCGTTGGGCGAATAGCTAGGTTGCGAATGGACACCATGACGATGTTCGAGCTTGGCGTTTCTTCTGGCGCGGTTTCGATCGGAACGCTTCTTTCCGGTTACCCTGCCAAGCAGGCTGTCGGGTCAATCTCCGGCATCGCCGGAATCGCCGATTTGTTGTGTCGTGGCGGTTGGCCTCAGGCGATGGGGAAAACGACTGACGATGCCATGCAGATAGCCGCTGCCTATGTTGATGGCGTATGCGAATCGGATGTTTCTAGAACCGATGGCATTAAGCGCGATCCGGTCAAGGTCAGGTCTCTTTTGGCATCGCTAGCGCGGAATGAGTCGACGCTTGCTGGCTCAAAGTCTATTGACAAAGATATCGGTACCGGCGTTTCGAAGAACTCGGTCTCCAGATACATGGACGCCCTGAGACGAATCAATATCATCGACGATATCCCCGCTTGGCATCCAGCGCTCAGGTCTCCGGTGAAGCTGCGGCAGGGGGCGAAGAGGCATCTCGCCGATCCTTCGCTTGCCGTTGCGCTGCTCGGAGCAAATCCGGAGTCGTTGGCATCTGACCCGAAGACACTGGGGTTGCTTTTCGAATCCCTCGTCCTGCATGACCTCAAGGTTTACGCCGCCGCAACTGACTCGTTGGTGTCCCATTACCACGATGCCGACGATCTCGAGGTTGACGCAGTTATCCACAGGCGCGATGGAACTTGGATTGCCGTGGAGGTGAAGCTTGGAAGCCCTCAAATCCCCGAGGCATCTGCAAATCTGCTTCGGCTGGAGCGAAAGCTGGTCGAGCGTGGCGAGAAGCCGCCTGTGGCAAAACTCATCATCATTGGGTTCGGCATGCCGGTTCATACAACGCCCGATGGCATCATCGTTGCTCCCGTTGACACACTCGCGCCATAACGTTGTGGTGGGATCACCTTGCCTTCGGAAGGGGTTTCAGTCTCAAGCGACTTTTCCAACACTCACTTATGCCTGCATGCCAATTCTGGTCTAGCAAGGCCAAAGAAAAGGGGTCCCGTTTGGGGCCCCTTTGCAGTTGCACTTAGATGCGGTTCATCTGAGCGGCGACTTTGTTATACCAGTCCTGCCACGTGGGCGGGCAGTACTTTTTGGCCGCTGCCGGGGTAAGGGTGGAGCCGTAGTTGGCGCCCAGATAGGCAACGTGAGCGGAGATGCCCTCGCTCCAGCTGCCAAAGCTGCGCCAACCGCCGCCACGTGCACTCCAGCCCCAGGCGTTGTAAGAATTGGCGCAATAAGCACCCTTGGTGCTCTCGATGCAGGCGATGGCGGGGGACCAACGGGGGTCGACACCGGTATTCCAAGCGGCGACGGCAAAGTTATAGCCCTGGCCTGCCATGGGGGAGCCGGCGAGATAATTGTCGATGCGGCTCGTCCACTCATTAATGAACGAATCGTAATCGGAGCTACCGGTATTGGCGTTGTTCACCGTGGTGTCGATGGTGGTGTTGGTGTTGGTGGCCTGGCTGCTGGAATTGCTGCCGCTTACGCCCTCGCCCGAGAGCTTCTCGGCGGCAGCGGCCTTATCGGCCTCAAGCTTGGCAAGCTCGGCGGCATTTTCCTGCTCGGCTTTTGCCTGCGCCTCGCTGCGGAGCTGCTGGGCCTGCGCCAGCGCATCCTCGGCGTTTTTCTGCTCTGCCTCAAGCTGAGACTTGGCCTGCTGGAGCTCGGCCTTGTTCTGCTCGAGTTCGGTTTGCATGTTATTGAGCTGTTCGATCTCGTCGACGCTCGAGCTCGTGATCTGGTTGGTGTATTTGCAGGTCGTGATGAACTCACCCAGGCTCTGCGCGTTGACCAGGAAGCTCACGATGGGATTGGTGCCCTTCTGATACTTGTACAGATCGCGCATGGCGGAGCTTGCCTTGGCCTGCTGCTCGGGAAGCTTAGCCTCGATTTCCTCGATGCTTGCCTCATTGGAGTCAATCTGCTTTTGCAGGTCATCGAGTTTGGTACGGGCGTCGTTGTATGCGCTCGTGGCGGCTTCGATCTTCTGCTGGGCTGCGGAAAGCTGGTCCTGCGTTGCCTGCGAGGCGGCATACGCCGCAACGGGGGAGAGCATCGGCGTGGCCGTCAGCGCAACGGCGAGCGCGGCGCTCGTGATGATACGAGCCGGCTTCGACGCAATGAGCGCTGCGGTGCGATGATTCGAATGCTGCATCCAGTCCCTCTGCAATCAATCGTAGGTTATGGTTCGAACGGTATTCTACTACTGCTTTCGACCTCAACTTGAACCTTAAAGGTTCCAAAGGGTCAAGTTGAACTTGAGGCTTTGGCCTTGACCTGCGGGAATGGTGAATTGTTGAGAAACCATAGAGTTCAACTTTAACGTTACGGGGCCTGTTTAAGAGGAGTTTGGGGCTGTAAAAGCTATCTCAACGTGGGGTTTTACAACTACAGCGTGCCCTCCTGGCGAGCCTGCTCAATCTCTTCGAGCGCCTCGGCGGGGGTGAACGAACAGGTGCCGTCGCCGAGTTTGACTACCTGGATATCGTCGCCGATATGGACCTCTCCGCCCTTTAGCACCACGCCGAAAATGCCCTCGTGGGGAAAGATGCAGTCGCCGGCGAGATAGTAGATGGCGCAACGGGTGTGGCAGACCTTGCCGATTTGGCTGATTTCGACGAGCGCGTCGCTTCCAAGCTTGAGCTGTGTGCCCAAGGGGAGCGAGAGCAGGTTGATGCCCTGGGTTGTGAAGTTCTCGCCAAAGTCGCCCTCGTGTACGTCGAGCCCGCGCGCCTGCGCCGTCTGGATAGACTCTGCAGCTAAAAAGGAGACCTGGCGGTGCCAATGCCCGGCGTGCGCATCGGTGGCGAGGCCAAATTGCTCGATGACGGTGTCGTGCCCGTCGGCGACGGGTGACTTACGCGTGCCTTTGTGCTCCGACGTGTTGATTGAGACGATGTGGGCGGGTCCGTTGTAGGCGTCGTTTGCCGTGCACAGGGGAGCGGCCGTTTGTGCGCGTTCCGCCAGCTCACGCTTCGCGGCATTGAGGATGGGATTATCGGTCGGATGGTCTTGGGGCACGCGTGCGCCTTTCGTTCGAGGATGTCAATACGCTGAATCCTACAACAATGGTAGGTTCATTGCCCGTTGTCATACAACGGTGAGCGCCGTCTTCGTGCTGGCCTTCGTGCTGGACGATTACGTCGATTGCCATAGATACGGTGGAGCTTTGGGAGCCGGCGGCTTGGCACGCTAAAATAAATCAGTTGCGCAAAGACCGCCCGTTGTGTGGGCAGTTCATGATAGGGAGTTTCCATGGCATTGCAGTTTACAGAGCGCGAGTTCATTCCCGTGCTGCTCGGTGGCGACATCAACGCCTATTCGGTGGCGCGCGCCTTCTACGAGGAGTACCAGGTCAAGAGTCTGGTCTTTGGCAAGTATCAGACGGGTCCCGCGTACCGCAGCCAGATTATCGACTACACGCCCAACGTGGATATCGACACCATGCCCGTGATGCTCAAAACCGTCAACGGCATTGCCCAAGCGCATGCCGATAAGACGATTGTCCTTGTGGGCTGTGGCGATAACTATGTTGCCCTCGTGGCTCAGGCCAAGGATGCCCATGAGTTGGCGGATAACATCGTCGCGCCTTACGCTCCCTATAGCATGCTCGAGCAGTGCCAGAAGAAGGAGATCTTCTACGAGCTGTGCGAGAAGCATGGCGTGCCCTATCCGCATACCTTTACCTTCACCATGGCGATGCTGAATGCCCAAGGCGAGGCACCTGCCGAAGTGCTCGACCAGATCGATTTTCCTTACCCGATGATCCTGAAGCCTTCCGACGGCATCATGTGGTGGCAGCACGAGTTCGAGGGCCAGAAAAAGGCCTATGAGATTGCCGACCGTGCCGAGCTGGAACAGGTCATTCGCGACTCGTATGCCAGCGGCTACACCGACGACCTGATCTTGCAGGATCGCGTGTCCGGCAACGACGAGTACATGCGCGTGCTCACCAGCTATTCCGACCGCAACGGCAAGGTCCGCATGATGTGCCTGGGTCACGTGCTGCTCGAGGAGCATCAGCCTCACGGTGTCGGCAACCACGCCTGCATCATCACCGAGCCCAATGACGAGCTTATGGGCGGCGTGCGCAAGTTGCTCGAGGACCTTCACTTTGTGGGCTATTCCAACTTTGACGTTAAGTACGACGAGCGCGACGGCTCGTTTAAGTTCTTCGATTTCAACACGCGCCAAGGTCGCAGCAACTACTACGTCACCAACAGTGGCTTTAACGTTGCCAAGTATGTTGTGGACGAGTATGTGTTCAACCGCCCGTTTGAGCCGGAGTTTGTGACGGCGCAGGACGAGGCGCTGTGGATGGTCGTCCCCATGGGCGTCGTCGACAAATACGTCAAGGATCCCGAGCTGCGCGCTAAGGTGCATCGCCTGGACAAGGAAGGCAAGGGCGCCGACCCTTCGTTTATGAAGGGCGACTTTGTCTTTAACCGCTGGCTGCGCATGTGGCACACCAAGCTGCGCCACTTTAAGCTGTTCAAGACGTATTACAAGTAGATGAGTGCGGCGCCCGTCCGGTTTGCATCGGGCGGGCGCGGGTATGATACGCGCAATTGCGCAAACGTCACCAAGGAGGCGGCGATGGAAAAGCTGGGAGTTATCGGCGGCATGGGCGCCGAGGCCACGTCGTATTACTACGACCAGGTGGTGCGTCATACGGCGGCCGCCTGCGATCAGGAACATATCGACATGGTGGTGCTCTCCAAGTCGACCATGCCCGACCGCACGCTGGCCATTAAGACCGGCGAGCATGCCAAGCTGCTGACGACCATGAAAGAGTGTGCCCAGGCACTCGAGTCGCTGGGCTGTGCGCACATTGCCATTCCCTGCAACACGTCGCACTACTTCTACGACCAGATCCAGTCGTTTACGAAGGTGCCGATTATCCACATGCCGCGTGAGTCGGTGCGCTATGCCCTTGCGGGTGCGGTGATGGGGGAGTGCGAGTTCGACCCCAACCTGAGTATGCCGGCCGAGCCGGTGCACAAGATTGGCATTATGGGCACCGACGGAACCGTGGGCGCGGGCGTCTACGGCCGCGAATGCGAGGCTGCGGGTGTTGAGGTCGTCTATCCCAGCGAGAAACGTCAGAACGATGTGATGTCGCTTATCTACGATGATGTGAAGGCCGGATGTGAGCCCGATATGGATAAGTTCGACCGCGTGATGTGGGAGTTCGCCCGTAGCGGCTGCGACCGTGTCATTCTGGCCTGCACCGAGCTATCGGTGCTGCAGAAGTATCGAGAGATGCCCGAGATCACCCTCGATGCCATGGATGTCCTGGTGCGCGAATCCATCATCCGCAGCGGCGCTCCCTACCGCCTCTAGCTTCCGACCTGCCAAAAAAGGGACAGGTTAATTTTGGTAGGTTTTATCTGGTGAAACAGTAAAGGCCTCGGCTCGTTTGGTGCGAGCCGAGGCCTTTTGCGTTGGGTGGTTGCTGTCGGTGGTGAACTAGAACAGGAAGCCGATGGCGATGAGGGCGATGCTGACGATGAGCACGGCGATGTCCAGGACCTTGATGGGGTAGCGCTTGTACGAGCTGGCGCGTGTACGCAGATAGAAGCCGCGCTGTTCTGCCGCCAAGGCTGTGGCATCGGTCTTGCCCACGCTCGAGATGAGCAGTGGCACGCACAGTGGCAGCATGAGCTTAAGCTTCTTGATGGGGTTCTTGGTGTCGTACTCGACGCCGCGTGCGGTCTGCGCTTCCATGATGGCGTTCATCTCCTGACCAAACACCGGCACAAAGCGTAGCGCCGTGGTAAAGGTGAAGGCATAGCGATACGGCACGTGCAGCACCTCGACGCAGGCGTTGGCGAGGTCGTTGAGCTTGGTCACCATAAGCATGAGGATGAGTGGCAGCGCCACGCCCAACAGGCGTAGGCAGGCCTTCGATCCGGTAATGAGGCCCGTGTCGGTGATAAAGCCCCACACTATGTTGCCGTCGCGCATAAAGGCCAGCTGGAGCACCAGCATGATAAGCGCGAGCGGAATCAGCAGCTTGAGTAGCGAGAGCAGACGGTCGACGACACCGGCATAGGCGCCCAGTGCGAGGGTGAGTGCCAAAAAGCCCAACAGCGCCACGTAGGTGTCGGACAGGAAGATGCCGATGATGATGGCGGCGGCAAGGCCCAGTTTGACGACCGGGTTCAAGCGGTGCAGCAGTGTGTCGCCCGGCATATAGTCGATGACGTTAACCACGGTGGACCATCTCCTCGGTAATGCGAACGATATCGGTGACCTCGCTCACCTGTGCAAAGACGGGAGAGACGGAGGATGCCAGACGGCGCGAGAGTTCAATAACCTGGGGCGGCTCAACATAGGCACGCCGCATGAGATCGATGTTCGAGAATAGCTCGTGCGTGCGGCCGCGGTCGAGGATGCGACCGTCGGCCATTACTACGATACGCTCGGCAAAGTCGGAAACGACTTCCATGTCGTGACAGACCATAATCACGGCGCAGCCGCGCTCGGCCATGGTGCGCACCGTTTCCATGACGGTCATGCACTCGCGGTAATCAAGGCCGCTCGTGGGCTCGTCGAGCACGACGATCTTGGGCTCAACAACTACGACGGAGGCAAGCGCCACCATTTGTCGCTGGCCGCGCGAAAGCGAGAAAGGTGCCTCATCGGCAGGCAGGCCAAAGCGGTCGATAACGAGTCGAGCGCGACGCAGAGCCTCGGCACGGTCGATGCCGGCAAGCTCCAGGCCAAAAGCGACCTCGTCGAGTACGGTATCCTTGCAGATCTGGCGGTCGGGGTTTTGGAAGAGGGTTGCGACTTCGCGGGCGATGCGGCTCGTGGGAACGGCTGCGGTGTCCAGCCCCGTAACGCGCACGCTGCCCGAGGCGGGCTTAAGCAGGCCTGTGAGCAGCTTGGTGAGCGTGGTCTTGCCGGCACCGTTTTGGCCGACGATGCCCACGAGCTCGCCGGGATAGAGGGTCAGGTTGAGGTCGTGTACGGCGGCGCCGCCATTGGGATAGGCAAACTCAACATGGTCGAAGGTGAGTACGGGTTCGGCGTCCTTGGCATGAGGGCGCAACGACGGTGCATGCGGGGAGCCGGCGGGCGCCTGGGCTTCGCTGGCCGCGCGTGCGGGGTCGACGATGCCCGAAATCAGGCGCTCGGCCTCATCGACATCCAAGCAAGGGGTACCGCTTACCAGGCCATCGGCCTCGAGGCTATTGAAGATACGCGTGACGCGAGGGCAGTCGACGCCGATGGCACGGAGCTCGTCGGTATGCGCGAAGACCTCGTGTGGTTCGCCCTGCAGCGCGATTTCGCCATGGTTGAGCACGAGCACGCGGTTGCAGTACTCCGAGAGCAGGGCGACCTTTTGCTCAACGACGACGATGGTGATTCCAAGTGCGCGGTTTGCCTCACGCAGCGTCTCGAAGACCAGCGTGGAGCTGGCAGGGTCGAGTGCCGCGGTGGGCTCGTCGAGAACCAAGACGCGCGGACGCATGGCGAGGATGGCGGCGATGGCTACCTTTTGCTTCTGTCCGCCCGAGAGGGTGGCGATCTCGCGGTCGCGCAGGTCGCTGATGCCGACGGTCTCGAGCGTTTCGCTCACGCGCTGCTCGATCTGGTCATGGGGGACGCCAAAGTTCTCGAGGCCAAAGAGCATCTCGTCCTCGACGACCGAAGCGACCATCTGCGTGTCGATATCCTGCAGCACACTGCCGACGATTTGCGATACGTCGGTGAGCGAGGCTTCGCAGGTGTCGTGGCCGTCAACCATGACGGACCCAAAGAACGTGCCGGTGTAGTGGTGGGGCACGGCGCCCGACAGGCAGGCGGCAAGCGTGGACTTGCCGGCGCCCGAGGGCCCGATGATGCCGATGAAATCTCCCTTGTTCACGCCGAGTGAGATGTGGCTGAGCGCCTGCTCGGTCTGCGTGCCATAGGAGAACGAGACATCGTCGACGTTGATGATCGTTTCCATGGATACCTTTCATAGTCATTGGGGACGTTCTTACATGACTAGTCGTTTAAGAACGTCCCCAAGAGCTAGTTGTTTGGGACAGTCTTTGTTGGTGGAGTGCGGAGACGGCTTTACGAGGGGCCCCAGGTTGGCGCGAAAGAGGAGCGAAGCGTACTTGGGTACGCGAGCGACGAATGAACGCCAAGATGGGGTGGCTCGTAAAGCCGAGCGGGTTAATTGAGCCTAAGGGCCTTCTGGATGGGCAAGTAGAGAGCGCCGACCAGAATGGCGTTAAAGACGGCGGTCATGGCGACGACGGGCAGCATGGCGGCGGCGAGCTCGCCTACCACGCCGAGCATGGCCATCTTGATGACCATGAAGATAACGCCGGAGACAAAGGTGGTCAGGAAGGTTGCGACAATGGCGATGGCGGGCTTGACCTGACCGTTCTTGCCGGCGGCGTTGACGATGCCGGCCATGAGCATGGCGGCGATGCCCTCGGCGGCAAAATCGACGAACGGCGAAGTGGTGGTGATCTGGATTACGGCAGCCGAGATGAGGCCAATGACGAGCGCCTGGCCGATGTTGGGGCGAACGACCAGGATGGTGAGGCAGAAGGCCGAGATGATGAACTCGGGGCTGATCATGCCGCCCGAGATGCCCGAGATTGCCTTGCCGACGGTGAAGTTGAGGATGAAGCCGGCGGCGAGCAGGATGGCGAGCAGGACGAGGGCGCGGACATCGAGTTTGCCGCGGTCGGCGGTCTGGACGGTGCGGGGCTGGGTGGCGGTGGTGTTCTGAGACATGGTGAAAATCCTTTCGGAAGGGGATTGCAAGAGAAAAGCGGAGGCGCGTGATGCGAATGCGATTGGGCTCGAGATAGAAAAAGGCCCCCGGTCGAAACCGGAGGCCTTCCAATCACCTAGAGCGCAAAAACAGGCGTGAGGGACTCACTGTCGACCGATCGTATTCGCATCACGCCACCACCAGTTGTTGAGAGATTTCATCGTGTTCTTCATGTTGGTGGCTCCTTTCGTGATGCCGTGGCGCGGTCGCACCTAGTTGCTGTTGCGCTGCACTATAGCACAGCGAAGTGTGTGCGGGGAAATCTTTTTTGAAAAGATTTCAGGCGGGTTTCCCGCCGGTCAAAAGAGCGGGCTGAGCGGGCGAGGCTGCCATTGCTGCCTTGCCCGCTCAGCTAAGACGTTACTCCTTATTGCGACGGTAGAGGAAGTAACCACCGGCGGAGATGACGGCAACGCCAGCGATGGCGAATGCAGCCACCATGCGGCCATCAAAACGATCACCGGTGGTGGGCAGGCCGCCCTTGGTGTTCGTTTTGTTGGTGGTTACTGTGGTTGTGGTGTCCGACTTGCCAGGCTTCTCAGGCTTGGTGGTGGGCTGCTCGGGTTTAGCGGGCTGCTCGGGGGTGCCGGGCTG
>CAUDZT010000041.1 GCA_958453935.1 uncultured Collinsella sp.
GGCGGTTTTCTAGCAGTAAAACCAAGTGAGTAGGCTTTTGGCGGGATGCCGAGCACGCCCCAAAACACCACCGCCCTGACCTGCGGTTTTGTTGAGCGTTTGTCGCAATGTGCTCGGCAGATCCAAAAAAGTCTACTCACTTAGTTTTGAGATGCATCAGGCGGGCAAAAAACCGCCGCGAAGGGGGCCCGGCTCCCTTCGCGGCGTTTGTTCGCTGTGGTTATGCGACGGTTTTGCCCGCTTGCTACTCGCTGTAGCGGGTGGCGATGGCAGCTCGCACCATGCCGGTGCTCATGAGGTACGTTACCAGGAAGTAGCCGCCGTAGGCTGCCAGGAAAATCGCACAGGTGAGGCCCACCGTGCCGCCGATGCTCATGTTGCCAAACGTGCTCACCAGCTCGATGATCACCTTGAGCGCCACAAAGGAGTGCGCCAGACCCACTGCCAGCGGGAACAGGAAGAACACCGCTTGCTGTGCCATCACCGAATGGCGAATCTGGCGGTCGTCACAGCCGATCTGCGCCAGCACGCGATAGCTGCGGCTGCCATCTGCCACGTTGGAGAGCTGCTGGATCGACAGAATTGCCGCGCATGCAACGACCAGTACAAAGCCGATGTAGATAGCCAGATAGCTAATCATGCCGTTCATCTGCGCTGCCTGCGTATATAGCTCGGAGCGTGTCATGAAGACTCCCCACGAACCCGGCTCCTTGCCGTCAACGAGCAGATTGTCGAGCATAGTGTATTTAATGAGCTCATCGGCCTCGGCAACATCCATCCCTCGCTTGTAGTTAACGAGCAGGTTGCTGGCATACGGCTGCAGATTAAGCTGGGACAGCAGCTCATCGGCAACGACCACGGTACCGGGATTGCTACCGAGCCCCGAGTTGGCGATGGCCGCCGTGTCCTTGTCCGACTTATCGGTTGCGGGCTTGAGCTCATGCCCACCCAAGGTGAGGGTATGGCCGCCGGCCATATATTTGGTGTACAGGTCGCCCAGCTCACCGCCCATATCACACGTAAGCACGTACTGGTCGCGGCCAATGCTCACCGGCTCCTCGCCCATCATCTGGCGCAGCTTGTTGTACTGGCTCGCCGGCGTCACAAACAGGCCCATATCATCGGCATTGCTACCCTCGAGCACCTTGGGGAGCTTTTCGCCCATGGCCTTGCACATCTCGCCTGCAGCTACCGAAGGACCCGAGCCGCCAAGCGGGTAACTCAGATACGAATCGATCTGCACATGCTCACCGGCAACATCGGCGATATTGACCTTTTTGCCGGTCTCGTCGTTGTTGTCCGCCGACTTGCGCTCGCCATGCCATGCAGCGTACAAATCGACCGTTGCATCGGCCAGCACCATGCGATCGGCCTCAGACGGATTGACATACTCCTTGTAGTAGTCGAGCGTTTCGGGCGTGTAATAGACATACGTTTGAGACACGTCAACAGGGTTATAGCGCTCCAGGTTTTCGTTCATCACGTTGGCGATCGACATACCGCACGTCACCGAGGTGATGGCCAAAAACAGGATCATCGCGATGACGCCCATCGAAAAGCACACCGTATTGACCTTGGCCGCAAGCTGGCGTACGGTAAACATATTGAGGCCGCGCCAATAGACGCTGCGCAGGCCCTGCAGCAGCTTGATAAGCATGCCCGAAAGGCCCCAGAACAGGGCAAAGGTACCCACCGTAACCATGGCCGTGGTGATACCAAACTGGTTCATGGCCTCCTGCAGCTTGGTATCGGTCGCGGTGAGCGGGAACCCGTCGCGCAGCAGACGGTAATAGGCCACGCCCACAAGCACCGCGCCCACAGCAAAGATGGCAATCGCGATCCAGGGGTTGCGTGTCTTGATACTCTCGTTGCGACGCTCGGCACCCATAAGCTCGATGAGTTTGGTACGACGCACGGCGCGAAGGTTCAGCAGCAGCGTGAGCACAAACATTACGAGCATGCAGGCAAGGGTCAGGTTGAACGCATGCACCGAGAAGAAGAAGTGGAAATTGGCGATCTGCGTCTTGAAGAGTGAAGCCGTAAAGAACGTCATGAGCTGGGAAAGCCCCACGCCCAGCACAATGCCGGCGACAAAGGCGCCGACCGAAACGATCACCGTCTCGAGCGCCATGATCGTGGCGACGCGCCCGCGCCCCATGCCGAGCACCTGGTACAGGCCAAACTCCTTCTTGCGGCGTTTCATGATGAAGTTATTGGCATACACCATCAAAAAGGCCATGACACCGGCCAAAAAGTACGTCAGGTAGCCGAGCATGCTGCCCATAACCTGTGCCAAGCCCTCTTCATCGATGCCAGCGATGTCGACCTGCATCGAGATGGTGTTAAAGGCATAGAAGACCGTGACACCCAGGGTGAGCGTCAACAAGTAGACGAGGTAATCGCGCCCGGCGCGGCGGACGTTGCCCCAAGCGAGTTTACAGAGCATCGGAGCCCTCACCGCCCATCATGGCAACGACCTCCATAATGCGGTCGAAGAACTCTCGGCGGTCGGTGTCGCCGCGGCGCAGCTCGGTGAAGATCTTGCCGTCGCGAATAAACAGCACACGGCTCGTGTAGCTGGCGGCAAAACTGTCGTGCGTAACCATGAGCACGGTGGCGCGCAGGCGGCGGTTGAGGGCCTCTAGGCTCTCGAGCAGCAGACGAGCGCTCTTGGAATCGAGGGCGCCGGTGGGCTCGTCGGCCATGATCATGGTGGGGTCGGTGACGAGTGCGCGAGCCGCGGCAACGCGCTGTTGCTGACCGCCGGACATCTGGTAGGGATACTTGTCGAGCACCTGACTGATAGACAGACGCGCGGCCACGTCCTGCACGCGGGTCGAGATCTCTGCCGAGTTTGTGCGGGCAATGGTGAGCGGCAGGGCGATGTTCTCGCGTGCCGTGAGCGTATCGAGCAGGTTGGAGTCCTGGAAGATAAAGCCGAGCTCCTCGCGGCGGAACTGCGAAAGCTTGGCCCGCTTCATGCGCGTCACGTCCTGGCCGTTGATGCGGATGGTGCCACTCGTGGCGCTATCGATGGTCGACACGCAGTTGAGCAGCGTCGACTTGCCCGAGCCCGAGGCGCCCATGATGCCAACGAACTCACCGCGGTTGACGGTAAAGCTGACGTCGTTGAGCGCGCGGGTCACGTTGCCCAGCGCTCCATATACCTTTTCGAGATGCGCGACCTCCAGTACCGGGGTCGCCATGTGCGTGGTTTGCATACCGAGTCCTTTCTTGCGATTAGTCTACGGCATCTATAGTCGCAAGATGCCGAGTCGGCTACCATCGATATGGCTTACGCTTGCCTTACCGTTGCGTAAGGTAAGCGTAGTCTGCCACGTGTTGATGTTGAGAGAGGACTCCTGTTGAAGACTGTTCATGTTGCCGCCGGGATCATTCGCAAGGAAGGATCCGACGAGCTACTGGCTGTGCAGCGCGGCTATGGCGACATGCAGGGACTTTGGGAGTTCCCCGGTGGCAAGCTCATGCGCGGTGAGACGCCAGAAGACGCCGTGCGCCGCGAGCTCATGGAAGAGCTGCAGGTGAAGGTCACCAACCTGCGTGACTTCTACACCGTTGAGTATGACTATCCCGATTTCCATCTCTCCATGGAGTGCTACTACTGCTCGCTCGCCGATGAATCCGATGAGCCCCAGAAACACGACCGCCAGCTTGATATCCGCTGGATTCCACGCACCTCGCTTGCCACGGTGGAATGGATGCCCGCCGACAAGGGGCTCATTGATGCGCTGATTGAGCTGAAGGAAGACCGGCTTGAGGCTAATGGCGCTGCCAACGATACCGAGACCACGGCCGACGAGCCCGCTACCAAACCCAAGCGCAAGCCTAAGCGCCACAGCAAAAAGCGCCCCAAGCCCGGCCTGCTGGACGGCATCGATACCTCGGACCTCTCCGCTGACGAGCGCGAACTGGTCCGCCGTCGAGCCGCCATCAAAAAGTCCATGAAGGGCAACAAGCGCGCCAATACCAAGCCCGAGCTGCTCGTTCGCCAGCGCCTGCGCGCCGTGGGCCTTACGGGTTATCGCTTGGAATGGAAGGTTCCCGGCAAACCCGATATCGCCTTCCCCGGCCGCAAGATCGCCATCTTCGTCAACGGCTGCTTTTGGCACCGCTGCCCCAAGTGCAATCCCAGCCAGCCCAAGCGCAACGTTGAGTTTTGGGAGGCAAAGTTCCGTCGCAACGTCGAGCGCGACCGAGCCGCCGTGGCAGCACTCACTCAAATGGGCTGGACACCCATAACCATCTGGGAATGCGAGCTCAAAAAAGACCGCATCGACGCCACGATGGAAAAGGTCATCGAGCAGGTACGGGCTGCAGAGCCGCAGCGCTAACAGCGAGCATTCACACGCCCCACACAGGCGAGCCACATCCACGTCACAAACCTTAGAAAGCCCTTAAGCCCAAAACCTTTCAAGAGTGTTACTCGATACCTCTGACCTGCAGTTTCATCGTAACATCAAACCAGGTTAAGCCTTTCTTTAGCGCTTCTTTGCAGCAGCCGCGGCATAATACTGCCAACGCACGGGACCCAGCAGCATGCCCCGAGCGCAATCTTTTGGTGGACATCGAGGAGGCCGCATAAGCATGCATTCTTCCAATGACGCAGCACAGCAGCCATCCCTAAAACATGCAAACCTTTTCTCCTTCCCCCCGACACAGAGAAACGGTCTCCTCGACTCCCCCACCACAAAAACCAAGCGCTCAGCCGATCAGAGCCTCAACTTACGAGCATCCTTCGAAAAGCTCCAAGCATCCCTAGACAAGGCGTTCCCCGAACAGGCAAGAGCAATCTAAGCCCATCGCGCTTTATACTAATGCCATGCGAAACATGGATCACATAGAATTGCACCGCGGAGGACGCGAGGAAGCGTTTCCCGAGACCGCCGAAGACTGGCCCTATATTGCCGAACGCGCAGAATTCGCTCGCTATCCGGGCAATTCCGTCCCCTGGCACTGGCATTCCGAAGTTGAGCTTTTCTACATGGAGCAGGGAGCGATTGACTACCGAACGCACGCGGCTCATGAGCACGTACGCTTTGAGGAAGGGTCCGCCGGCTTTATCAACGGCGGCGTTTTGCACAGCACGCTGCAATCACCCAATTCGGCGCCAGCCATTCAAATGCTGCATATCTTTCAGCCGTCGATGCTCGGCGATCCCGCGGGACGTCTCCAAAAGCGCTACATCAACCCATTGCTTCAATGTCGAGGCGTCGATGTGCTCAAATGGTCGCCCACCAATCCCGACGATATGCCCTTTATCGATTTGCTGAAGAGCTCCTTTAGCCACGACCTTCAACGGCCGCAGAACGAGATGGCGCTTCGAAATAGTTTGTCAGAGCTCTGGATTCAGATTAACGCCAAGACCGAACCGCTCTTTTCTTCCGACGGCGCCTCTTGGATGACCAGCCGCGACGTACAGTTCAAGGCAATCCTGGACTTTATCCGCGCAAACTATGCAGCCGCTATAGATGTGCCCCAGATGGCATCTGCAGCCGGCGTAAGCGAAAGAGAGTGTTACCGCATTATCGAAACTTGTGCAGGAACGACCCCGGCGGCATATCTACGCGCATACCGCATAAACCGTGCTTGCGAACTTTTGGCACACACCACGCGAACGGTCCAGACAGTCGCGCGCCAATGCGGATTTATAACAGCAAGCCATCTTGGCCAGGTATTTAAAGAACAAATGGGGTGCACTCCTTCGAGCTATCGAGCAGCGAGGCAGAATCTCGATAGCACCAGGCAGAAATCCCGCTAGCCCTTCTTCTGTCACTGCATCAAACTTGCAGGCAAACAACAGAGAGGAGCAATCATATGAAGCACTTTGACCATATCGTATTTGACGTTGATGGGACATTGGCAGATACAGAAGAAAGCGTTCTGTCATCGCTTGTCCAGATTGTCCAAGAAGAGACCAGCAAAACGCTTCCCCGACACGAGCTTGACTTTGCCCTCGGCATACCCGGCAAGGATGCCCTTGAGAAACTTGGGATCTACTCGCAGGCAACGTTGGATCGCTGGTGCCAAGTTGCCGCCAGCTTTAAAAGCACCATCAGCGTGTTTCCAGGTTTGCTTGAAGTCATCGCAACACTCGCCGATAGCGGCTGCAAACTTGGCATCGTCTCCTCACGTGCGCGCGACGAATACACAAAAGAAATTGCACCCCTTGGTTTCGATAAGTATTTTGAGCACATCATCCTTGTCGAAGACACAACCGAACATAAACCCGCACCCGCACCCATGCTCGAATATCTCCGGCGTACGGGCGCGAATCCTGGCAACGTCGTCTACGTTGGCGACACCGTCTACGACGAACAATGCGCAACTTCGGCAGGGGTCAGTTTTGCCAGAGCGGCATGGGGATCACACCAAGACATCCCAAACGCCACCTACAACCTCAAAACCCCCAACGACCTGCTAACCCTAACAACCAAATAACCCACGCGTCCCACCCTTTCAGCCCCAACGCCACAAGGGCGATTGAGCAGGACGGCTTGGGCGGGTCCCCGTACTTAGTTTCCAAAATCATTCCGCAGCGCGAAGGCTTCTTATTATTTTCAGACCTAACGCCACAAGGGCGACGACCTCGAGTAGGTCAACCTGGGAGGGACGAGGGCTTAGTTCCCCAATCTTTCCGCAGGGGGCAAAAAGCCTCGCCGCACGAAGTGCGCAGCGAGGCTTTTTGCATGCCCGAGGACGATTGGAGAACTAAGCCCTCGTCCCTCCCCGGGATATGTAGCGAGTCGGAGTACCCTTGCTGTTACTCTGCTTTGCCCACAGAATTGAGGTTGGTCATGCGGATCTTAACCAGCTCGGTGATCTCACGCATGCCCTCCTTGGCCGGCTTCTTAGGATCGAAGCAGGCGGGGTTCTCGGCCATGTAGGCCATGAAGCCCTTGGTGTAAGCCTGACGCAGCTCGGTGGCGTAGTTAACCTTGCAGATGCCGTTCTTCACAGCCTCGGCAACCTGCTCATCGGGCACACCGGAGGTGCCGTGCAGAACCAGCGGCACGTCGACGGCGTCGCGGATGGCCTTGACCACGGACTGCTCGATGTGCGGATCGCTCGTGTACACACCGTGGCTGGTGCCAACGCCAATGGCCAGCGAGGTGCAGCCAGTGCGCTCTACGAACTCCTTGGCCTCGGCAGGATCGGTGTAGGGGCTCTCGCCCTCAACCGCGGGACCGTCGTCCTCCTTACCGCCGACCTTGCCGAGCTCGGCCTCGACGGGCACGCCCATGGCGCGGCCAGCGTCGGCGACGGACTTGGTCAGAGCGATGTTGTCCTCGAAAGACTCGTGCGAACCGTCGATCATGACGGAGGTGTAGCCAGTGCGGAAAGCCTGCATGCAGCGGTCATAGCCATCGCCGTGATCGAGGTGCAGAGCGACGGGCACGGAAGCGCGCTCGGCGGCAGCCTTGACCATGCCGTAGAAGTAGTCCAGACCAGCGGTCTTGATGGTGCCCGGGGTGGTCTGCATGATGACGGGGGACTTGGTCTCCTCGGCAGCGGCCAGAACGGCCATAACAAACTCGAGGTTCTCGACGTTGAACGCGCCGACGGCGTAGTGGCCGGCCTGAGCGTCCTTGAGCATCTTTTCGGTGGTAACAAGTGCCATGAGCGTTTGCTCCTCTCCCTCGCCCGCATCTGGACATCGGGCGTAGTTGTTCACAAGGCGTTTTACCTTGCGTTTTGCTGGCCCCATTGTATGAAAATCGCATCTGTCACATGTACGAGATATCGCCGGCATGCAGGCCAAAACGCTCGTTTTTGAAAAGCAAACGGAAGGGATTCAGGCTAAATTCCCCTATCCGACATTACCGTTTTCAAGCGAATCATCTTTCTTTTATAGAAAAGATAAGTAATCGAAAGGCGTTTACTTGCTCAAAAAGAAAATGAACGAAAATAGACTCAACACAATTCCTGCAAATTTAGGCTGAGGATGGAGCAGCTATGGCCCACGCAACAACCCGAGCTTTCGCCGATGAGCGACGCGCCGCCATCATGGAGATGCTTGAACATAACGCCTCGGTGCAGGTGGCAGAAATCGCCCAGACCTTTGGCGTATCCTCCGTCACCGCCCGCGCCGACCTGGACGCGCTAGCCGAGTCCGGCAAGTTGCGCCGCACGCACGGCGGCGCCGTGTCGCTCCACAAACGCCTAACCGTCTCCACGCAGGATCGCCGCATCAACGTCAACGTTGCCGCCAAGCAAGCCATTGCCCAAAGCGCTATCAGGCTTGTTAACGACGGCGACACGGTGCTTGTCGACTCCGGCACCACGGCACTCGAGTTCGTTCGGCTCCTCGACCAGCGCGATGGCATCACCGTCATCACGGCCGACATTACCATTGCCGATTACATCGACGAGAGCATGCCCTCAGTCGATGTCGTCATGCTGGGCGGGGCACTGCGCAAAGGCCATCGCTATCTGTACGGCCCACTTACCATGCAGGCGCTCCAAATGGTCCACGCCGATCTTGCCGTCATGTGCCCTGGCGCTTTCGTTCCCGGCTGCGGCTTTACCACCGACTTTCCCCAGATGGCCGAGACCAAAGCGGCTATGGTCGGTGCTGCTCGTCAAAGTGTCGCCCTCATGGACGCCAGTAAGGTCAACGGACGTGGCATGTACCGCTTTGCCGAGCTGACCGACGTCAACGCCATCGTGATGGACCGTGACCCCGATCACGCCGTCGCCACCTCAATCGCCGAGATCGTCGACAACGCACGTCCAGCCCTCATCATCGCCACCAGCTAAAAGAAAACCACCACAAAGGTGCCTGTCCCCTTTGTGGTGGTTTGAGCGTTAAAAGTGAACGTGTCGCTACTTGGAAAGCTCGTCGGCGAGGGCCTCGATCTGAGCGCGCGAGGCGTCGTTGAGCGAACCCAGGACGGTCACCTTGTTCTGCGCCAGGGTGATGTCCTTCATACCCTCGAGCTCCTTGGTCATAACCTTGGCAGCTGCAGGCGCCCAGGAACCGGCCTCGACAAGCGCCACGGTACGGTTCTGATAGGCATGCTCGGCGAGCGTGTGGATGAAGGTGCTCATGAACGGGAAGATCTCGCCCTGATAGGTGATGGAGGCGAGCACCAGGCGGTCGTAGCGGAACGCGTCCTCAACGGCCTCGGCCATGTCGTCGCGAGCCAAGTCAAAAACGGAGACCTTCTGGCCGCGAGCCTCGAGCGCTGCGGCGAGCTCCTCGACGGCGGCCTTCAGGTGGCCGTAGACGCTCGCGTAGGCAATCGTGATGCCCTCGTCCTCGGGCTGATAGCTCGACCAGGTGTTGTAGGTGTCGAGGTAATAGCCCAGGTTCTCGGTAAGAACGGGACCATGGAGCGGGCAGATGACCTGGATGTCCAAATCGGCGGCCTTCTTGAGCACGGCCTGTACAAACTTGCCGAACTTGCCCACGATGCCAAAGTAGTAACGGCGCGCCTCGCAGGCCCACCCTTCCGGATCCTCGATGTCGTTGGCGCCAAACTTGCCAAAGCCGTCGGCACTAAAGAGCACCTTGTCGGTGGCCTCGTAGGAGAACAGCACCTCGGGCCAGTGAACGTTGGGGGCGCCAACGAAGGTCAGGCTGTGGCCGCCCAGGTCGAGCACGTCGCCCTCTTTGACAACCATCTTGCGCTCGGGGTAGTCCGTGCCAAAGTAGTTGACCATCATGCGGAAGGCGCCCATGCTTGCCACAATCTGCGCCTGGGGATAGCGCTCCATAAAGGCGGCGATGCCGGCGGAGTGATCGGGCTCCATGTGATGGATGACCAGGTAGTCGGGCGTGCGACCGTCGAGCACGGCCTCGAGGTTGCCGAGCCACTCGTCGACAAAACCGCCATCGACCGAATCGGCGACAGCGATCTTCTCGCCCAAGATAACGTAGCTGTTGTATGCCATACCGTTCTCGGACACATCGTACTGGCCCTCGAACAGGTCAATGTCGTGATCGTCAACGCCAATGTAGCGGATATCCTTGGTGATCTCCATCAGGCAAAGCCTCCTAGATAGACAAATGAACCCGTCTATCATAGCACTCACCTTTATAGCCACGGCTATCTGCCAGCATCCTTACCGATTGTTATTGAAATGCGATAAATCGCCGTTTACCAGCACAAACTATGAGCGCGGTATCGCCGTGCTATGTCGAATGATGAGCTGGCCGGGAATACGAATGGCAACGGTTTTGCCCGCCGTACCCGCCTTGGGAACCGCATGCTCGAACACCTCGCGTCCGCGCTGATGCAGATCGAATCGCACGGTCGTGAGCTCGTTATGCGCGACAAAGTCGTCGAGTGAGTCATCGACACCCACCACGCTCACGTCCTCGGGCACGCGCAAGCCGCTGTCGCGCAGCGCTGCAATTGCGCCATTTGCCATCTGGTCGTTTGCCGCGTAAATCGCCGTCATGGTGCGATCGTGCTCGGCCAGATATCTGCCGGCCTCGTAACCGCTGTTGGCAGACCAGTCGCCCTCGAGCGGCTCTGCCGGCTCGATGTGTTTACGCTCGAGCGCATCCTGCCAACCGGCGCGACGAAATTGCTCGTCGACCGAGAACGACGGGCCGCCAATATAGCGAATCTGCTCGTGCCCCAGCTCAAACAGATGGTCCATAAGCAACAGCGAGCAGCCGTAATGATCGGAGTCGACCGTAGTCACCCGCGGGTGCGCATACATGGTGACGATAACCGTGCCGATACCCGGTAACGGATCAAACGTCTCAAAATCGGGCGCCATGCGACTCATGCCGATGATGATACCGTCCACGGGCAGCGCGGCCATACGACGCGTGGCCTCGGCAAGCGAAAACTCCTCGGTCTTGGACATCTCGACCAGCGTGATGGCGCAATTATGCTCGCGAGCTGCGCTGGCGATGCCGTCGATCATTGAGAGGTTCCCAAACTTGGTGACATCGTTGACGCACAGACCGACCGAATGGTAACGGCCGTCGCGCAGCGAGCGACCGGCATAACTCGGACGGAAGCCGAGCTCCTGCATGGCGGCTTGCACGCGCTGGCGCGTCTGCTCGTTGACGTTAGGGAGGCCGTTGGCAACGCGCGAAACCGTCTGCTGCGAAACGCCAGCAGCGCGGGCGACGTCGGCCATGGAGACCGGACGCGTGCCTGTATCGTTGGACGGGCGCCTTGCCACAGGATCACCTTCACCCTTGAGAGATCTGAATAGCGTGAATGCCGGCCCGGGCAGAAATACATCCCGCGCCGAGGCCCGCTATCGTCGGACGCATGTTAACGTACTCTACTTTTTCTATCTGCATCTCTTCTGCTTTATAAGTCCATACGGCAGTACCGTTCACGGCTGAATTTCTACCGATTACCAGATTCTCAAAAAGTGATAAGTGTTGTGTTATGAGTACGTTAACATAGCCCGTAACGTGCGGCATCGTAGATGCTGAGTTTATGCCGCTTCAGATTGTTAACGTACTCACTACGACGGAAAACTCGTCAGTATGCGCTAAGGAAAGGACCTTCATGACCACCCCCGACGAAAAGACACTCGCCACGCTCACCAAGCTGTTTGAGGAGGAGTTTGGCCCCATCGGCGATCGCCAGGTGCTCTATGTGCACGCGCCCGGCCGCTCCGAGATCAGCGGCAACCACACCGACCACGAGGGCGGCCACGTTATCGCCGGCTCGCTCGATGTCGCCGTTGACGGCATTGCCGTGGCAACCGATTCCAACAAGGTCCGCGTTGCCGACGAGGGCTATCCCACGTTTGAGATCGCGCTCGACACGCTAGACGTTCAGGAGTCCGAGAAGGGCACGTCCGCGAGCCTCGTCCGCGGCATGGCCCACGAAATCGCTGCTCTGGGCGTTGAGCCCCAGGGCTTCGACTTCGCCTTCACCTGCTCCGTCCCCTCGGGCGGCGGCCTTTCCAGCTCTGCCGCCGTCGAGGCCGCGTACGGCCGCGCCATGGAGACGCTCTGGGGCGCGCCCGCCATTGAGCCCGTCGCGCTCGCCCAGATGAGCCAGCGCACCGAGAACAACTACTACGGCAAGCCCTGCGGTCTGATGGACCAAGCCGCCGTGTGCCTGGGCGGCCTCGCCTACATGGACTTTGAGGACCAGGCTCAGCCTAAAACCCAGAAGCTCGAGCTCAACTTTGAGGATCACGGCTATGCGCTCGTGCTCGTTAAGGTTGGCGCCGACCATGTGGCGGCTACCGACGACTACGCCGCCGTTCCGCGCGAGATGCAAGACGTCGCCGCCGAGTTTGGCAAGGCACGCCTGTGCGAGGTAAACATTGCCGACTTTGACGCCAAGCTCCCCGAGCTGCGCGCCAAGCTGGGCGACCGCGCCTGCCTGCGCGCCGTTCACTACTGGTACGAGAACGGCCTGGTCGACAAGCGCTGGGCAGCCCTGAACGCCGGCGACATTGACCAGTTCCTGGTCCTGACGCGCGAGTCCGGCGCCAGCTCTGCCATGTACCTGCAGAATGTCGTTGCCAAGCTGGGATCTGAACAGCCTTCCATGTATGCCTTGGCGCTGGCCGAGCACGTGCTCGACGGCCGCGGCGCCGTTCGCATTCACGGTGGCGGCTTTGGTGGCACCATCCAGGCCTTCGTGCCGCTCGATCTGGTCGACACCTTCATTGCCAAGATGAACGGCTGGCTGGGCGAGGGCTCTGCCCGTCACTACGCCATCTCTGACAAGGGGGCTTACGCGGCATGGCTGTAATGACCGACGTGCGCGAGGCTGCACAGAGCCTCATCGAATATGCCATCCACCGATCGATGATCGGACAGGACGATCGCATCTGGGCATACAACACTATTTTGGAGTGCATCGGCGCCACGGGCCCCGCGCTCGACATGGCTTGGGCGCTCAAGACCGAGAAGATTTCGCTCTTGCACCCCGATACGCTCCCCGACTTTGACCTGGAGGGCACGCTTGCCGCGCTTTCCGAGGCCGCCGTTACCAACGGTGCCGCCGAGGACACGGCGTCGGGCCGCGACCGCATCGCCATGCACATCATGGGCGTACTCATGCCGAGGCCTTCGGTTGTAAACGAGGAGTTCAACGGACGTATGGGCGTCAACGAGCCCCGCGCCGCGACCGACTGGTTCTACGGCCTGTGCTGCGACGCCGGCTACGTGCGCCGTGCCGCCATCGCGCGCAACATCAAATGGAGCACCCCCACCAACTGGGGCGATCTTGAGATCACCATCAACCTGTCCAAGCCCGAGAAGGACCCGCGCGATATCGCCGCGGCAGGTGCAGCTAAGAACACGGGCGAGAAGTATCCCGCCTGCCAGCTCTGCATCGAAAACGAGGGCTATCCCGGACGCTCCGCCGCAGCCGACGGCGGAGCTCACCCCGCCCGCCAGAATCTGCGCGTTATCCCCATCCAGCTCGACGGCGAGCGCTGGGGCTTCCAGTACAGCCCGTACGCGTACTTTAACGAGCACTGCATTGCCATGAGCTCCGAGCATCGTCCGATGCACGTCGACCGCAAGGGCCTGACCTGCCTGCTCGACTTTGTGGACCTGTTCCCGCATTACTTCATCGGCTCCAACGCCGACCTGCCCATCGTGGGCGGCTCGATTCTGTCGCACGACCACTTCCAGGGCGGCGCGCACGAGTTCCCCATGATGCATGCCGCCGAGGTCTCGCAGTTTAGCGTGCCCGGTTTTGACCAGGTCACCGGCACTGTGCTGCAGTGGCCGCTCTCGGTGCTGCGTCTGCGCTCGCATGACCGCGCTCAGCTGCTCGATGCCGCCGAGAAGATTATCCTCGCCTGGCGCGAGTGGAGCGACGAGTCTGCGGGCGTTATCGCGCACACGGCCGACGGCGTAGCGCACAACACCGTGACGCCCGTCATCCGCCGCGTCGACTCCCGCGGCAACGCCGGCGGCGAGATTTACGAGGCCTACCTGGCGCTTCGCTGCAATATCACGACCGACGAGCATCCGCTGGGCGTTTTCCACCCGCATGCCGAGTATCACCACATTAAGAAGGAGAACATCGGCCTGATCGAGGTTATGGGCCTGGCTATTCTTCCGCCGCGCCTGGTTCCCGAGCTCGGCGCTGTCCGCGAACACCTGCTGGCAGCCAAAGCCGATACCAGCTACGACCTTGCCAGTGCGCTTGAGGGCGACGACCTTTGCCGCAGCCATGCCGCGTGGGCCGAGGACGTCTATGCCCGCCGCGCCGACGAGCTTACGGCGGACAACGCCATCGACATCCTGCACGAGGAGGTCGGCGTGGTGTTTGGCCACGTGCTCGACAACGCCGGCGTCTTTAAGTGGGACGAAGCCGGCCGCGCCGCCCAACAGCGCTTTATCGACTCACTGTAGAGCACAGACCCGGACGCTCAACGGCAGTCCACACGACATAACCGCCCACACGACAACGGCGCCCGCCGGCAACATCGCCGACGGGCGCCGTTTTTGAGTGTAGCCATTGGGGACGATCTTAAACGACTAGTCATTCAAGAACGTCCATTACAGTCGAAATTGTCAGCCCGGGCCCGTCTCGGGCTACGATTGAGGCGCGCCCAGAACGGGCCGCCGACCGGGCGCCCGCGCACGGCCGAACGTCCCTGCCCCCGAGAGGGCCCGTTGGGTGCTGCCGGCGCGGGACGCGCCGCCCCCGACGGCTGATAGGAAAGTGCCGGGCAGAGGCCGCGGCTGGTAATGTGAGTGCCGAGGGGGAGGCCATCCGGTCGAACGACTACCGGAAGGATACCACCGTGAAAGCGCCATCCACCAGGCCCGCGGCCGTGCTCGGCCTGGACGTCGGCAAGTCCTCCCACTGGGCCTGCCTTATCGACCGCGGCGGGGAGGTGCTGGCCAGCGCCCCCGTCCGCAACCGGGAGGCCGAGCTCGACGCGCTGTTCGCCTCCGCGCCCGCCGGCACGCTCGTCGTCGTCGACCAGTTCCGCAACATAGGGTCCCTCGCCGTGAGGCGGGCCCGCGCCGCGGGGCTCGGGGTCGCCCACCTGCCCGGGCTCGCCGCCAGCCGCGCCGCCGGCCTGTTCGCCGGCGAGGCCAAGACCGACGAGCGCGACGCCGCGGTGATCGCGCGGACCGCCCTGGGCGTGCCGGACTCCCTGTCGGGGGTCCCGGGCCGCGGCGAGGCCCTCGAGGCCGCCCGCGCCCTCTCGTCGCAGCGCGACCACGTCGTCGCCTGCGCGACCAGGGACAAGAACCGCCTGCGCGCGGTGCTGCTCGAGTCCTGCCCGGCCCTCGAGGCCGCGGTCGACCTGTCGGACCGGCGGTGGCTGGAGCTGCTCGCCGGGTTCGGCGGGGCGTGGGGGATCGCCCGCTCCGGGGCCGGGGGCCCGCGGGCCGAGGCCGCCGGGGAGGCCGCGGCCGCCTCCACCGCGCCCCCGCCGGCGCTCGTCGAGGCCGAGAACAGGCAGGTCAGGTTCCTGGCCGCCCGGATATCGGAGGCCCTCGACGAGGCCGGGGCCCTCGAGGCCGAGACGGCGGCGCTGCTCGAGGGCGACGAGACCTACGCGTGCCTGCTCACCGTGCCCGGCATCGGCCCGAGGACCGCGGCGCAGCTCGCGGTGTCGGTCGACATCGGGAGGTTCCCGGACCACGACCACCTGGCCTCGTACTGCGGCATAGCCCCGAGGGTGAGGAGCTCCGGAACGTCGGTGAGGTCGGTCAGGGCGTCCAGGCGCGGCGACGCGAGGCTCAAGTCCCTGCTGATCTTCTCGTGCAACAGCCTGGTGAGGTCCTCGGGGCGCTACGGCGAGTACTACCGGGCCTGCAGGGCGCGGGGCATGGGGCACGGGCGGGCGCTCAAGGCCGTCGCGAGGAAGCGGCTCAGGGCGATATACGCCGTGATGCGCGACCGGGTGCCCTACCGGGAGTAGCCCCGACGGTTGACAAAACTATAGGAACACCCAATGGCTACCCCAAGTGACAACCACGGCGACGCCGATGTTTTGGCAACGACAGCGAGCGGGCCGCATTTGAGACAAGGTGACGCGAAACGAAAGGGCGCTGACCTTCTGGTCGCGCCCTTGAAGTTGAACGTCAGATTGTCCAAATGCGGCCCGCGCAGCGTCGAGCCGTTACGCGGGTTGGTAAACCCGCGTAACCTTAAAGCTCAGTCACGACAACGTTGTTGTAGATCTCGTCCCAGCGATCCATGACCAGGTGGCCGGTCTTGGGATCCATGGCGTTGAGCTTGCCGCAGGTATTGGCGGTCTTGAGCACCGTGACGTCGTCGGCACCAGCAGCAATGGCATGCGCAAAGCCGGCGATAGTCGAGTCACCGGAACCCGTCGCGTTCACAGCCGCAATCGCGGGCGTCTTGGCGCGGAATGCGCGACCCTCATGGAAGCCCACCGAACCGGCAGCGCCCATCGAAACGACAACCCAGGGAATACCGGCAAAACGGTCATCGGCGGCAAGCGCCTCGCGCAGGGCATCGACATCATCGGTCGTAAAGGACGTACCCAGTAGGCCGTTAATCTCGGTCAGGTTGGGCTTTACGAGCTCGGGCTTAGCGTCGGACTCCAGCGCTGCCTCCAGCGATGCACCCGAGGTGTCGAGCAGCACCTTGGCGCCCGTCTCCTCGGCGATCTTGACGAGCTCGGCATAGTAGCCGGCATCGACGCCACGCGGCAGCGAGCCCGAAAGCGTCACGACGTTCGCCTTCGCTGCAAGCTCGGCGAACTTGGCCGTAAAGGCCTCGAACTCTGCCGGGGCGATCTGCGGGCCGCTCTCCAGCAGCTCGGTCTGATTACCCTCGTGCAGAATATTCAGGCAAATGCGCGTCTCACCGGCGATGGGCACAAAGTCGTTCTTGACGCCGTCGGCATCCATAAGCTCGGCCATATAGGCACCCATGTGGCCGCCGAGCAGGCCGGTCGCGAGCACGTCGTCGCCCAACTGCAACAGCACACGGCTCACGTTGAGGCCCTTACCGCCAGCGGTCTTTTCGGGCGTCACACGGTTAACATCGTCGATGATCAGCTTGTCGAGTTGATAGCGCGTATCGATCGACGGGTTCATGGTAACGGTCAGAATCATATTGAACTCCTGTTTAGAAAACCGACCCGCGCCCCCTCACAGAAACGCGAGCCGTCAATTGAAAAGCTGCAAATCGCGAAGTACAGCCGAGAGCGAAGCACTCAAGCCAAGCAAGCAAACGTGTTATCGGAGCAGCTAGCTGTACCAGAAAGCTTCGCAACAACAAGGGCAACCCCACAGGCACCCTCAACGTCAGCGAGCGGCGCTCAGGTGCCCTAGGTCGCCGCGAAAGAGGAGCGACGCGTACTTCATGTACGCGAGCGACGGTTTGAGCGGCGAGATGGGGTGCCTGGGGGCCGCGCAGCGTCGACCGATCCGGCGTTCGGTAGAACGCCGGAACCCCTTAGTCGTGGTATTCGCCGCGGTCCCACTTCTCGAGGAACTCGTCAAAGAAGTGCGGATCAGCCTGAGCCTCGGCGTCGGCCTTGTTGCAGGCGTCGATCTTGGCAATCAGGGCATCGTGCTCGGGAGTCTTGTCGTAGGGCTCCTCCAGGAAAGCAAGCGTGATGTCGGCCATCAGGAACTCGCCGGTGATCTTGCCGCCAAAGCCCACGATGTTGGCGTTGAGCTCACGACGAGCATACAGGGCAGAGGTCATGTCGCGAACCAGGGCGCAGCGGGCGCCGGGAACCTTGTTGACAGCGTTGGTGATACCGATGCCGGTGCCGCACAGGGCCACGCCAAAGTCGGCCTTGCCGCTGGCAACGGCCTCGCCCACGGCCTTGCCGTAGATGGGGTAATGCGTACGGGTGTGGCTGTAGGTGCCGCAGTCGAGCACCTTGTAGCCAGCCTGCTCCAGGCGGTCGGCCAGATAGATCTTCTCGTCCGTAACGATATGGTCGCAACCGATTGCGATGGTCTTCTTCATCAGAACGTCCTTTCGTCTGAATTCACAAGTTGAGGTAGAAGTTCGAGTTCTCGGTGGCTCTCGTTAGGCCATCTTGTTGAGCATGTCGACACGGATCTGGTGACGACCGCCGGCGTACTGGGCGCGCAGGAACTCGCGGGCGATCTTCTTGGCGACCTCGGTGCCCACAACGCCCGGGCCCATGGTGACCATGCGCGAGCCGTTGTGCTCGCGGGTCATGTAGGCGGAACGCTCGTCGGAAATGTTGGCGACGACCATGCCCTTGATCTTGACGGCGGCCATATAGGAGCCGACGCCGTACCTATCGAATGCGAAGCCCTGGGAATCCTTGTGCTCCAGCAGGTCCTTGGCAACGGCGGTGGCGGAATCGACAAAGTCCGCGGCAGGGGTCTCGGAATAGTCGACGACCTCGTGACCGTCGGCGATGAGCATCTCCTTGATGGACTCCTTCATCGACATGCCGTCGGCATCGGAAGCGATTACAACCCTCATGACATCCTCCTTGAGAGATACGCAGGTGCGTAGTTTCTGTTTGGAAGTGTTGAATCGCGTTCAGGTCCGGGCATCTGAATGTGCGGTTCTTCACTGTTCATGTTTATTTGAACACATTCGAACAGTAACTGCAACAACTATTTGTTTACCTTTGTTCTTTTTTGAACAAATACCATTCACGGATGATTGCTGACCGTTTGGGTCTGGTGCGGACGTAGCGACCATGTGTTCAACAAACAAAAGGGCGGCCGAGAACATGTCTCGGCCGCCCTTCTTACGGTTGATCTTCCAAAGATCGCGTTGCCGCCTACTCAGACTGCCCGCTCTTCTTGGCATGTTTGGACGGAGCGCTCAAGAAACGACCCGTCAGATAGTTCGCGGGACCGGAGACATCGATCCCCAGCAGCACGTGTCCTAGCCATAGGAACGCCACGAGCACCAGTAGAGGAATCACACACGAGGTCACGATCATCACGATGACGCCTTCGATGAGGTCGGTCACCTGCTGCACGATCTTGTCGGTCATCTGCTTGGCACCGCTGGTCACCGACGTGAGTAAACTCGATGCCCCATCGGTCAGCTGCTCAAGCACATTCTTGTTTTCCGTGGTCTCGGATTTCTTCTCGCTCTTTGTGGAGCTCGCCTTGCTCGCTTCAGTCGCCTTTTGCTCTGTCTGCTCGATACTCACCTGATACGTCTCATCGACCTTTTGCGACACCCATACGCTCGCGGGCACAAGCGCCATGCCGATCACGGCAACCACCAGCACGCGAGTCGCCACGCGGCGCAGGACGGCGCTCGTGCTCCAGCGCCCGTGAATGCCGAGCGACACCGCAAAGAGTACCAGCGCAAACGGGATCAGGATGCCCAGGCCAACCGACCACAAAATGGTCAGCAGGTATTTCTCGAGGTAGAGCACGGCAAGCACGATGCCCAAGTTACCCGAAAGCTGCGCGAGCTGCTCGGCAACCGGCGTTCCCGTATCACCCGGCAGCGCGGTAATACCCGCAGACAGCGCCACGCACGAGGTCGTGAGCGCCAGTACGTTACCTTTCTTTTGATCGATGACCTCGATGGTGGAGTCCCAAGTCTTGGTATCGGCGAAATGCGGACGAGCCACAAAGCCCGACAGCAAGGCCAGTACCACGAGCGCAACGATGATACCGATCTGCAGCTTTTTGTTTGCGCACACGACATCGGACAGGCTGGGCTGCAGCTCGGTTACCGTCGTGTGCTCGGTTATCTGGACAGGACGCCCATGAGCCATCTCGTGCGCGTCTCTTTTTTGTATTGACCCGTTATCCGGCATTTGGATACCTCCTCAGTCCGGTCTGTAATGCGGTGGAAAGTATACCCACCCATCGAAAAACCGAACGGCAGGAGGCGCAACAAGCTGCTGCATGATCCGCCCGCCATGAAATGGGCCCATCTACTACGTTTAACCGCCCATCCCCGACCATGCCACAAAGCGAAAAAACAAAACCGCAGGTAGAAGTCCTGCGATTTTTCATGAAACGCGGGTGTGTTCGAGGGTATCGGGTTAAACGTAGTAGATGAGCCAGTTCCGTGGCGAGCGCTGCCAACCGATCCTCCGGGGACGGGAAAAGAGGGTCATTTGGGGCTGTCGGCCCCTATTTCGCCGCAACCTAGATAGGTGGGATACAAAAACCCTGCCGCGGATAGCGGCAGGGTTTTTGGAAGGGGACGAGGTTGTGAGGGTTCGTTAGGCGAGCTTGGCCTCGAGCTCAGCGATGCGCTTGTAGGCATCGATGGTAAAGCGGGTCTGCTTCTCCAAGATCATGGTGGTCATAAGGGTGTCCTGAGCGTGGGCCATGATGAAGGTCATCTCCATCTCGCCGCCGCCGGCCTCCTGCGAAAGCAGCTTGGTCTGCGTGTCGTGGGCGCCAATGAGTGCATCGCTGGCATCCTTGTGCAGCTGCTCGGCCTTCTCAAAATCACCCTCGCGAGCAGCATCGAGCGCTGCAAGCAGATCGGTCTGGGCGTCGCCCGCGTATGCGACAATCTCGAATCCAACCATCGAGATTTCTTCTTTGGTTGCCA
>CAUDZT010000042.1 GCA_958453935.1 uncultured Collinsella sp.
GCCGGGCTGATCCGGGGTGACCGGATCGGTGGCAAGAGCATCCTTGGCGTAAGTGATGGACACCTTGAGGCCGTTGGTCTCGGTGTTCAGGTCGCTCGGGGTGAAGGGCTCGTCAAAGTTTCCGGCCTTCTGATAGGCGCGCATCTCCTGGAGCAGGGCCTTGCACTTGACGTAGGTGTTCTCGGTGGCAGCCTTGCCGGCCTTGTTGGCCAGAGCGGTGCGGCCCTCGGTGGTCGTCTCGGCCAGCATGGCGGCGTCGACTTCCTTGTTCTGTTCGATGAGCTCGTTCTGGAGTGCATCGAGGTAGGAGCGGACGCTGATACCAAGGGTATCGGGATTCTCAAAGCAGAGGGAGCTGATGTCCATGAGGACGTAGTTGATGGAGTTCTCGGGCTCCTCGTTGTTCACGATGTCCGTCTCTTTGCAGTGGTCGAAGGAGACGGTCTGGTCGCTGAAATACGGGCTAACCTCGGTAATCAGCGCGGAGTAGAAGGGGATGGCGACGGAGTACGCGGCGCGGGAGAGCATTTCCCACTGGATTGTTGCAACCTGGGGATCAAGACCGTTGCGAACCTGGAAGACGTGAATCTCGGTGTTGCGCTCGGTGCCGATGGCATAGGCACCGTCAGTGTTGGCGTTAAGGCCCGGGGTATTCTCGCCACGGTTACCGAGAGAGCGAATCATCTCAAAGGTAGTCCAGTCTTTCTTTCCGGGCTGGAAGAACAGCGGCTGCATCTCGTGGACCAAGGCGCCGGTCGTGGCGCGAGCCTCTTCGCGCTCGTCCTTGACGATCTCGTAGTCGGTGCCCTCTTGGAGCTCGTTGCCAAAGTAGTTACGGCCCTGGACGTAGCGGGTCCACTGGTGCATACCGGAATTCTGAATGGTCTCGCCATAGGTTGCGGCGACGTCGAACTTGCCGTCGGTGTACTCGGCAAAGCCCTTCTCCTTAGGCATGGACTCGATGCCCTCGGAGTGCAGGCAGTTCTCGGGGTCGTTGAGGTCGACATCGTAGTTGAGGTTGCCGATGTTGGGGTTGATCGAGGCGACGTCGTCGGCGAGCTTCATGCCGATCCACTGGTGACCGGAAAGCGCGGCAAATAGCCAGGTCTCGTTGTTGTCGGCGATGATGATCTGGTCGTTGGAGCAGACGCCCTGCTTGTCAATCAGGCTGCCGAGGAGCTCGACGCCCTCGCGGGCCGTGGCGCTCTCGCCCAGGATGACGCTGGCGTAGTTGTACTCGCCGATGCCGGTTTTAGTCAGGGGGTCTGCTGTCTCGGCATCTGCATTCATACTGGTGCTTAGCGTGGCGGAGCAGGATACGCCCTTCTCGTTGATGCCTGCTTCAGAGTAGGCATCCCAGCGGTTGTCCCACTGGGAGGGATGGTCGCGTACATAGGTGTAGCGATACGTGGTCTTGGTCGAGGTGTACATGAACGAAGACTCGTCCGAGCTGTACGTATGTCCCGGGCCGTGAGAGGGCTCAATGCCAAAGTGCTTAAGATAGCGCGGGCCATAGTCCTCGGAACGGCCGTAGTACGTGTTGCCGTCGGCCGTAAGGTTTTTGCCCATGTAGACCTGCGTGCAAGCGAGTGCAGAGGTCGGCATGGACATGATGGTTGCAGCTCCAAATGCAAGGCCTATGCCAAGCTTCTTGAGCGCGTTGACGGGGCGAGTTTTCCTCATTTTCCCTCCCAGCGTGCGAAAGCCCTCTGTCGCCAGAGGGCTTCAGCCAATAAAGACACCTCATTAGCGTAACGAACTGGAAACAATATTCATCTATGAAAGAAACTTACTCGATAAGCGTGATGAAATATGCGATGAGCGGTTAATCGTACTCAGTTTGCAGCTTTACTTTAATAAAGACGCCCTGTAATTACTGTAGCCGAATAAAGTAGCTGGGAATGCCCGAAATGAAAATCCCCCGCTGTTTGACGAATGCATAAACAGCGGGAGAGGCGATAACTGGATGAATATCATACCAATGTGGATTTACTTCTTTCGGCGGTGAATCACGTTGATGGCGTAACCGACGAGCATGGCCAAGACGATGACAATAAAGCCGATCAGGGGATTGTCGTTCATGGGGTCCTCCTATTTTCCGAGCGGTGAGAATTCGTCGACGATGAGGTCGAGGCATTGCGGAAGCGCGCGGGCTCCAAAGACGCCCGAATTGCTGGAGATAATCTCGCCATCGAACTGCATGCCCAGCGACGGGGTGCAGGTGATCTTGGCTTCCTTGGTCTGGATGATCTTGAACTGCGGGCGCCCGAGTACCTTGCCGGCGGGGTCAAGCGCAGCGGTGATCACAGTAGGCAGCAGCTGCACGGTGCGCACGGGTTCGATGACCGCAATATCGACCATGCCATCGTTCATGCGGCAGTCGGGGAACAGGTTGATGTCGTTTTGAATGACCGAGGTATTGCCCGCCATGCAGCAGATGCCGTCGAGCTCCTCGACAATGCCATCGTGCTCAATGGTAAAGTGCGCCACCGTGGGATTGGGCGTGGCGAGTGCGGAGAGGAAGTAGGCGATCTCGCCGATGTCGTTTTTGGTGGGGGCGGCCTTCATCATGATCTCGGCGTCGAAGCCCGAGCCGGCGATGATGATGAAGCCGTGTCGCTTCTCGTTGCCGTTCTCGTCGAGCCAAAAGAGCTCGCCCATGTCCACTTTGACCGTGCGGCCGGCGCGGCATGCCTTGGCAAGCGCCGCCGCCTCGGGGGCATTGCCGATATTGTTAAAGAACAGGCAGGCCGTACCGGAGGGGAAGACGAGCGTGGGGACGCCGCAGCCGCGCATCTGGTCGAGCACGTTGGAGACGGTGCCGTCGCCGCCCGAGACGACCACGCGGTCGAACTCGCGAACGTCTGCCACGGCGTCCTCGGGCTCCATGCCATCGCCGATAAAGCGCATCACGACCTCGTCGCCGCCCTGTGCGAGGGCGTGCGTGAATGCGTAGATTTCATCTGAGCTGGGACCCGATGCCGGGTTGTGGATGATAAGGCAGCGCATACTTACGTTCCCGTTCTGTGACTAACCGAGTATAGTTGTAAGGCAATGCCGATATCCTACCCGTGTTTTTCGGGCCTAACCTTATTCGATGGGTTGATATGTACATTTCCACACATCAGGCTCTGCTCGACTTTTGTCAGCGCGCCCGCGAGTTCGACGCGATTGCCGTCGATACCGAGTTTTTGCGCGAGCGCACGTTCCACCCGCGCCTGTGCTTGGTTCAGATTGCCACCCCTGCCGAGAGCGTCGCGGTCGATCCTCTGGTGATCGACGACCTATCGCCGCTGGCCGAGCTTATGGGCGATGAGAGCGTGACCAAGGTATTTCACGCCTGCTCGCAGGATATGGAGGTTATGCTCCATACCGTGGGCGTGCTGCCGCGTCCCATTTTTGACACGCAGGTGGCCGCCGCCTTTTTGGGCGAGCGCCAGCAGATTTCCTACGGCGCGCTCGTGCAGACGTTTTGCGGTGTCTCATTGCCCAAGACCGAGTCACTGACCGATTGGTCGCGCCGCCCGCTGACCGACAAACAGATCGAGTACGCGATCGATGACGTCAAGTATCTGATCGTTGCCTATACCGAGATGATGAGTCGCCTGCGCGAGCTGGGCCGGGTGGACTGGGTGCTCGATGAGCTGCGTCCGCTGGCCGACGAGTCGCATTATCGCGCCGATCGTCACGAGGCGTTCCGCAAGGTCAAACGTATCAATTCGTGTAGTCGTCACCAACTGGGTATCGCGCGCGAGCTCGCCGCCTGGCGCGAGGACCGCGCCGAGCGCCGCAACATCCCGCGCAAGTGGGTCATGTCCGACGATACGCTGCTGGCGCTCGTCAAGCGCAATCCCGTGCGCGTCGAGGAGTTCCGCAGCATCCGCGGCACCGATCAGCTGGGGGAGCGCGACGTGGACGGCGCGTTGATGGCCATCAAGCGCGGCGCGAGCTGCCCGCACGACCGCCTGCCGCTCATGGTGCGCGGGCATCGCCAGATTTCGCCGGAGTTGGAGAGCGTGACCGACCTTATGTATGCGCTTATTCGCTTGGTTGCCGAGCGCTCGGGCGTAGCGACCTCGGTCATTGCCTCGCGCGATGACCTGGCCGACTATATTGAGCATCCCGAGCAGAGTCCCCTGCGCGAAGGCTGGCGCTTTGAGCTTGTGGGCTCGCGCCTGGACGATCTGCTTTCCGGCAACATGGGCCTCACCGTGAAGGACGGAAAGATTGAGTTGTTATAGGTATATAGTTACGCGGTTTTACCAAACCGCGTAACAGCTCGACGCTGCAAACGGCCGAGAGCGGCAATCTGACGTTCAATCGTCGCTCGCGTACCAAAGTACGCGTCGCTTCTCTTTCACGTCACCTTGCTCGCTCTCGGCCGTTTTCGCTGACAATGCCTAAACATCGATGCTGACTTGCCTGCTGGGCGAGTGGGTAGAATGCCTCCAACGTGTAACTCGATTTGGAGGAATTCGCATGCCCTATTACTATGGATACGGCTTTGGTATCGACCCGCTGTACCTGCTGGTTGTTCTTGTTTGTACAGTGCTTGGCCTTGCTGCGCAGAGCTATATCAACTCGACGTACAAGACCTGGTCCAAGGTTCGCTCGGACGGCGACACGGGTGCCACGGTCGCTCGCCGCATGCTCGACGCCAACGGTTGCAACGCCGTGGGCATCAAGGGTGTCGCCGGTGAGCTCACCGACCATTACAACCCGCAGGATAACAACCTGTATCTGTCGGATTCCAACCGTTCGGGCGGCTCGGTCGCAAGCGTTGCTGTCGCTTGCCACGAGGCAGGCCATGCCGCGCAGCGTCAAAGCGGTTACGCCATGATGAAGGTACGCACCGCCTTGGTCCCCGTCGTCAACTTTACCCAGAACACCTGGACGATCGTGCTGCTCATGGGCCTGTTTATGAACATAGCAGGGCTCACGACCCTCGCGCTGATCTTCTTCTCGTTTAGCGTGCTATTCCAGCTGGTTACGCTGCCGGTCGAGATCGATGCCAGCCGACGTGCCGTGGCGTATATTGAGCAGTCGGGTATGAGCTCCAAGCAGGTCAACGGTGCCAAGAAGGTGTTGACGGCAGCTGCGCTCACCTACGTGGCCGCGGCGCTCACCTCGATTATTCAGCTGCTCTACCTTATGGCTCGCTACAACAGAAACTCCAACCGATAACAAATGGGACCGACGGGCGCCGTGGGGATTTGTGTCCCCGCGGCGCTGTACTATGTGTTGGACTTGAATTAGCGCAGGGCCGGAGCCCATGTGCACGATGACGAAAGGGGGCTGCGTGGCAGGCTGGAATCTAACCGGCAACGCCGTTTCCGCCGAGTTCGACGGATCGGACGAGCAGGAGCGCAAAGAGCTCAGCGTGAGCCAAGCGGTGGAGATCGCCGCCGGCGCGCTCGATGCCATTCCGCAGCTGAGCGTTTTGGGTGAGGTCACTGGTTTCCGCGGCCCCAATGCCCGAAGCGGCCACTGCTACTTCCAAATCAAGGACGACTCGGCGGCCGTCGACTGCATCATTTGGAAGGGCGCCTATCTCAAGCGCACCTTCGATTTGCGCGATGGCATGCAGGTGAGCTTTAAGGGTAGCTTCAATCTCTACAAGCCTACGGGTCGCATGAGCTTCGTCGCCCGCTCGTTCTCGCTGGCGGGGGAGGGTTTGCTGCGTCAGCAGGTGGCTCAGTTGGCTGAAAAATTGCGTCGCGAGGGCCTGATGGACGAGGCGCGCAAACGTCGCATCCCAGTGTTTTGCTCGCGCGTGGCAGTCGTCACCTCGCTTTCGGGCGCCGTCATCGATGACGTCAAGCGCACACTGCGCCGTCGCAACCCGCTTGTCGAGCTTGTTTGCGTGGGTGCCAAGGTGCAGGGCGAGGGTGCGCCGGCAGAGCTTATTGAAGGCTTGCGCCGCGCCGCCGCCATTACGCCGGTGCCCGATTGCATTTTGCTCGTGCGTGGCGGTGGCTCCTTCGAAGACCTTATGACATTTAACGACGAAGGGCTCGCCCGTGCGGTGGCGGCCTGTCCCGTGCCCGTGGTGACGGGCATTGGGCATGAGCCCGATACCTCGATCTGCGACATGGTAAGCGACCGTCGCGCCTCCACGCCCACGGCGGCGGCCGAATCGGTGGCGCCGGCTATGACGGAGTTGGCCGATGTGCTCGGGGCGCGCCATCAGCGTCTGGGTGCCGCGATGGCATCGATGATTGGGTCGGCCCAGGTCGACCTGGAGATGCTCGATCAGCGCGGTCGCCGCGCCTGGGATACCTATACGGCCCGTCTGGGCGATGCGCTCGATGCAGCCGCGTACCGCCCGTGCCTCAACGACCCAACGTTTATGGTCGAGCGTCGCGAGTCCGAGCTTGCCCTGACGGCCGATCGTCTGTCCGGCGCCATAACGCGTTCGGTTGGGACCTTCCGCTCCAACTTCGAGCGTCTGCCCGAACGCTTGGTCGCAAGCACCTCGGGGCTCGATGGCAAGCGCCATGCGATCACGCTTGCGAATTCCCGTCTGGAGCATCAGGGACGTACGATGCTCAATAAACCCGCGTCCGACCTGGGCCGTGCGGCAGCCTCGCTCGATGCCCTGTCGCCGCTCAAGGTGCTTGCCCGCGGCTATTCCATCGCGTACAGCGATGATGGTGTGGCTACAAGTGCCCAGACCTTTAAGCCGGGCGACGCCATCCGCGTGCGCATGGCGGACGGCAACGTGTCGGCAACCGTCAACGCGGTCGAGTAGACCGCGTTTCACAGTGATAGACCCTTAGGAAAGGAAACAGATATGGCAGAGAAGACCCCGGTCGAGCAGCTTACGTACAAGCAGGCCTCGCAGGAGCTGGAGCTCATCATCCGCAGCCTGGAGTCGGGCGATATGGAGCTCGAGGAGTCGCTCGAGAGCTACACCCGCGGCGTCGAGCTCCTCAAGAGCCTGCGCACCCGCCTGTCCGATGCCGAGCAGAAGGTCTCGGTGCTCCTTAAGGACGTCGACGGCAACGACGTGCTCGCCGACGGCGAAGCCGCCAACACCGACGACAGCCTCTCGTTCTAACCATTCCGACCAAATATAATCACCTTGGTCTGTGAGAAAGGAACCAACCATGTGCGATTGCATCTTCTGCAAAATTGCCAGCCACGAGATCCCCTCGACCGTTGTCTATGAGGACGATCAGGTCATCGCGTTCGACGACCTTAACCCCCAGGCGCCGGTCCACACGCTCGTGATCCCCAAGAAGCACTACGGCGACATCGCCGACAACGTGCCGGCCGAGACCATGGGCGCCATGGCTCACGCCATCCAGGAGGTCGCCAAGGCCAAGGGTCTGGAGGACGGTTTCCGCGTCATCTCCAACAAGGGCGTCAATGCCGGCCAGACCGTCATGCACTTCCACATGCACGTCCTCGGCGGCAAGAACCTGGGCGAGAACCTCATCTGAGGGCGCGTAGCCCGTCGACTTGGCTGCCTTTGGAGTAATCTATGCAGCTTTCTCAACTCGAATACCTTCAAGCGGTAGCGAACTATGGCGGCGTGCGCAAAGCAGCTCGCGCCGTTCATGTGAGTCCGCAGGCCGTTTCGTCGGCAATCAAAAAGTTGGAATCTGAGTATCAGATTGTTTTGCTCGATCGATCGGCGGGGGAGGCTGTTTTGTCTCCGGCGGGCAGAGAATTTGCACGTCGTGCACGCGTGATCTTGGCACAAGTCGACGATCTCAAAAAGTACGCTCAATCGAGGGGCGACGGCGTTTCGCCCGATGGCCACTTTCGTCTTTACGCCCCCTGCCTTCATGGACGGGGGCGCCTTTTTGCCGAAAAATGGTATGACTCGTTTGAACGCTCGCACCCTCAGATTCATCTTGATGTTTGGCATCAGCCAACGGCAACATGCTTTGAATCACTTATGCTTGGAATTTCGGACGCGGCTATCTCATTCGAGGAACCACGGGACAGCGTCCTTTCTTCAAAATATTTGGGTGAAAAAGAGCTCAAGGTTCTTTCGTGCCCAGCGGGTCATCAATCTGTGGGCGCCATGACCATTCGCGAGTTACTGGGCGGCAGGCTCGCTGTTCCCATTAATTTGTCGCCCTGTCTCAATGCAATCAATCAATGTCCCGAAGCCCAGCTCGTCAATTTTCGCTTCCGTGATGTTGAATACGGAAGCAGGGCTCAGACTGAGTTTCTTCAAGCCGGGGGATTGATATTGAGTTTGTCTGGGTCCTCTCTCGCATCGGATGGGTCAGAAGTGAGTGAGTGCTCCATTGAAGGTTCGCGTGATGTAACCTTGCCTATCTACTTTTGCTATCGGCAAAATTCCTGGACTGATCGACACCAGACGGTTTTTCTGCACCTATTGCGTCATCTTGCTTCGTGAAATTAATTGGCTTCGAGACGTCAAGTGATTATTGACGCCTTGTAACACATGGCTGACAGCTTTGCCCTCATGCTTTTCCAAGATTCCGATTTAGATTGCTGACTCTTGGAGGGCGGAGCATGAAAAACCGTACGGTTTTGCTTTATATGACGTTCGTTTTTCTGTCGAACTTCAGCACCATCTTGTATTTTCTAACTGTCTACCTTGAGTTCGTCGGGCTTTCGATGGTAGCGATTTCTAGCATGATGATTGCATATCAAGTGAGCAAGTTCATCCTTGAAGTTCCCACTGGCTATATTGCTGATAGGTTTGGACGAAAGACTAGCGGTCTCGTTGGCGTTGTGGGAATGCTTGGATACTACGCCGCCCTGCTTCTCGTCCGTTCTCCTTTGCTTTTAATCGGCGCGTTTGCCCTCAAAGGTTTTGCCGTTGCATGTGTGAGCGGATCCATAGAAGCGATTTACATTGACAGCGTCTCTCGGGACCAGCTCGTAAGACTTAATGTCGTTGAGCGATTTGTTTTCTATTCCTCTTATGCCATCTCCGCTTGTGTGGGCGGTTTCATTTCGTCCGTCGGTGCATACCTCATTGGTCTTTCGGCAGATATCATCGCAATGGTGTTGACGTTGGTTGTCGTTATCTGCATTCCTGAGATGCGAAGAGGGGGCACTGCGGCGACACCTGAGCTTGGAATGAGCCCGAAGATGATTGGTGCTGCTATTACGGGTAATGGCGTTCTTCGGTCATCGTTCATCATGGACTGTTCTCAGGCATTTGCCTTCGTCGCCCTGGAAGATTTTTTCTCACTGTTGCTTGCAGGCCGCGGAATGAATGCCGTCGCTTCGGGCGTGACCATTGCGGTCCAGCTCCTTGTCTCCGCCTCCATAGGGTTTATTGTGCCCAGCGCGATTACTCGTGTCGACAAGGGCCGTTTTGCGCGTATTTGCGGCATCATTCGCTTAGTATTGACAGCTTTGTTTTTGATTCCCCTTACTCCGGTTAATTTGCTGCCCGTGTTCTATGTGCTGCAGACGGTTGCGTACTCGTTGTTTGCCCCAATTAAATACTCAATTTTTCAAAAGGCAGCCGATTCTTCGATGCGCTGTTCACTGATTTCGGTTCAAAGCCAGATGGTGGCGGTGGGTGCCGTTCTTTTCTATCTGCTCAACGCTGTGTTGAGTAGCGTTGCGGGCATTCGAGTCGTATTGCTTGTCGCGCTCGGGATTTCTTCCCTTGTGTATATCCCCGCGCTATTTCGTCTTACACGCCAAAGGTCATGAGTATTTGGGCACCGATAACTTATATATCAACGCAATAAACCCGAGCGCGAGGGCGTTTGGGTTTATTATTGAAGCGTATGTAACCTGGCGGCGCCACACCGCCTGTTAGTAGGGAGACACATGAACGTTCTGGTCGTCAACGCAGGATCTTCGACCCTTAAGTATCAGGTCATCGATACCAAGTCCCACAAGGTGTCCGCAAAGGGCTCCTGCGAGCGCGTCTGCTTTACCGGCGGTACCTTCACCCACGCTGCCAACGGCTCCAAGAAGGTGACCGAGAACATCGAGTTCCCCGACCACAAGGTCGCCATCGAGGTCGTCCTGAAGGACCTCGAGGCCAACGGCGTCAAGATCGAGGGTATCGGCCACCGTATCGTTCAGGGCGGTTGGTACTTCGGTGATTCCTCCCTCGTCGACGAGGACGTCCTCGCCAAGATCCGCGAGGTCGCTCCGCTCGCCCCGCTGCACAATAACCCCGAGGCCAACGTTATCGAGTACTGCCTCGAGCAGTATCCCGACCTGCCCAACGTCACGGTCTATGACACCGCTTTCCACTTCAACATGCCCGAGGTTGCCAAGACTTACGCTCTGCCCAAGGATGTTTGCGACAAGCTGCACATCCGTAAGTACGGCGCCCACGGCACCAGCTACCGCTACATCTCCAAGAAGGTCGCCGAGATGACCAACGGCGGGGCCCGCAAGGTCGTCGTGTGCCATATCGGCTCCGGCGCTTCCCTGTGTGCTATCGAGGACGGCAAGTGCATGGACACCACCATGGGCTTGACGCCGCTCGACGGCGTCATGATGGGCACCCGCTGCGGCTCCATCGACCCGGCTACCGTGTGCTACCTGCAGCGCGAGGGCGGCTACACCTTCGACGAGGTCGACGAGATGATGAACAAGAAGTCCGGCCTTTTGGCTGTGACCGGCGGCAAGACCAACGACTGCCGCAACGTCGAGGAGCTCGCCGCCGCCGGTGACCCCGAGGCCCAGCTTGCCTTCGATATGTTCGTCTACAAGATTGCCGCCAAGGCTGCCGAGATGGCCACCTCCATGTGCGGTATGGACACCCTGGTCTTCACTGCCGGCATCGGTGAGCACGCTCCTGCCGTCCGCGCCGGCGTGGCCGACCGCCTGGCCTTTATGGGCGTCAAGATGGATCATGCCCGCAACGCCCTGCGTGGTGACGGCGCATGGTGCCTGTCTGCCAAGGATTCCAAGGTTAAGATTTTCGTTATCCCCACGGACGAGGAGTTCATGATCGCTTCCGACGTCGAGCGCATCGTCAACGGCAAGTAATTGCAAAAGGGGAGGGGCTGGACGACCGAGCGCCGTTCGGCCCCTCTTTTGTGCTCGTTGGGCGATATGCCTGATAGTTATTTATTAAGTTGTGATAACTTCTTATTAACATGCGGCCGCCTTAAGGGGTCTGCGTCGACCGTATTGCACTGCAAAGGAGTCTCATGAACGTACTTGTTGTCAACGCCGGTAGCTCAAGCCTTAAATATCAGCTTTTGGATACCGATACCCGCGAGGTTTTCGCCAAGGGCAACTGCGAACGTATCGGTTCGGACGTGGGCATCTTTGGCCACTCCGAGAACGGTGGCGCCAAGCAAACCGAGGAGGCCCCCTTCCCGGATCACCGTTCGGCTATCGCACGCGTGCTCGAAGAGCTCGAGAAGACCGACTTTACGATCGATGGCATCGGCCACCGTATCGTTCAGGGTGGCTGGTACTTCGATGATTCCGCGGTCGTCGACGATGAGGTCATGGCTAAGATCCTCGAGGTGGCACCGCTTGCCCCGCTACACAACTACGGCGAGGCAGCGGCAATCGAGTATTGTCGCGAGAAGTATCCGGAGCTGCCCAACGTGGCCGTCTTCGACACCTCGTTCCACATGACTATGCCCGAGGTCGCCTACACCTACGCCCTGCCCAAGGACGTGCGTGACAAGTATCACGTGCGCAAGTACGGCGCCCACGGCACAAGCCACCGCTATGAGTGGATGATGGCCAAGGAGATCCTGGGTTCGCGCTGCCACCGTCTGCTTTCGTGTCATCTGGGCAACGGCGCTTCGCTCGCCGCCATTGAGGACGGCGTCTGCCGCGACACCACGATGGGCTTAACTCCGCTCGACGGCCTGATGATGGGCACCCGTTGTGGTTCCATAGACCCGGCTACCGTGTGCTACCTGCAGCGCGAGGGCGGCTACAGCTACCAGGAAGTCGATGACATGATGAACAAGCAGTCTGGTCTGCTTGCCATCTCGGGCATCTCCAACGACGCCCGTGACATCCGTACGCGCGCCTCCGAGGGCGACGAGCGCTGCCTGCTCGCCTTCGATATGTTCGCCTACAAGGCCATGCAGCAGGCCGGCTCCATGATCGCTTCCATGGCGGGCGTCGACACCATTACCTTTACCGCCGGCATCGGCGAGAATGACTGGTCGATCCGCAAGGCCTTCTGCGACTGCTTCGAGTGGCTGGGCGTGCGCATCGACAACAACAAGAACCGCGAGGCCGTGGGCAACGGTCCGCAGGTCATCAGCGCCGCCGGTTCCGCCGTCACGGTCATGGTCATCCCCACCGACGAGGAATACATGATCGCCCACGACGTCGAGCGTCTGACCGCGAATAACTAGTGCGTTCGCTTGCGATTGAACGAAAGGCCTCCTGAGCAGCAGCTCAGGAGGCCTTTTTGCTAGCAGGCGGAAATTCCAGTCCCAAAGTGATCATCACCAGTAACGCCTGCGCTCCCAGCAACGACACCCATCCATTCAGATCCTCAGCCCCAGCTCGTAGCCAAGCCGCCGTCCACTCCAGATGCTCTGAATGCTTCGTAGCAGTAGAAGGCCGTACGGGCTAACCCCTGAAAACATTCCGCAGACCAGAAACGCCCCCGTTCGTAGCTCCGAAGGAGCAGAACGGGGGCGTTTCATTGGTCGAGGACGTTTTCAGGGGTTAGCCCGTACGGCCTTCGGGCGAGTGCGTCCGCTACTCAGCCATCTGAGCCTGGACGGCGGTGATGGCTACGACACCCACGATGTCGTCGGCAGAGCAGCCGCGCGAAAGGTCGTTAACCGGCTTGGCGATGCCCTGCAGGATGGGGCCGTAAGCGTCGGCGCCGGCGAAGCGCTGGACCAGCTTGTAGCCGATGTTGCCGGCCTCGAGATCGGGGAACACAAGCACGTTGGCCTTGCCGGCAACGGAGGAGCCGGGGGCCTTGAGCTGGGCGACGGTGGGAACGATGGCGGCGTCGAGCTGCAGGTCGCCATCGATGGCGAGCTCGGGAGCCTTCTCCTTGCAGAACTTAACGGCCTCCTGGACCTTCTTGGCGACCTCGCCGCCGGCGGAGCCCATGGTGGAGTAGGAGAGCATGGCCACGTGCGGCTCGACGCTGCCCATAAAGGTGGACCAGGAGTGAGCGGAGGCGATGGCGATCTCGGATAGCTCGTCGGAGGACGGGTTGATGTTGAGGCCGCAGTCGGCGAAGATCAGCGTACCGTCGGTGCCGAACTGCGGGGTGTCGGTGCACATCACGAAGAAGGCCGAGACCAGCTTGGTACCCGGGGCGGTCTTAAGGATCTGCAGCGCGGGGCGCAGGGTGTCGGCGGTGGAGTGGCAGGCGCCGGAGACCAGGCCGTCGGCGTCACCCATCTTGACCATCATGGTGCCAAAGTAGGTGGCGTCCATCACCTGGGCGCGAGCCTGCTCGATGGTGACGCCCTTCTTGGCGCGGAGCTCGGCAAACTTCTGCGCGTACTCCTCGTGCTTCTCGGCATTGCGCGGATCGATGACGGTGGCGCCGGGAACGTTGATCTCGTCGGGGTTGCCCAGGATGACGATTTTTGCCAGGCCCTCCTCGATGATCTTGGTGGCCGCGACGATGGTGCGCGGATCCTCGCCCTCGGGCAGGACGATCGTCTTAAGGTCGGCCTTGGCGGCAGACTTCATACGGTTAAGGAAATCGCTCATGTTACTCCTTACAAGCGTTTCACTAAGCTCCAGGCGCCCGGCTGTTCACGAATAAACCCGCTGCTAGCGGGTTTACCTTTCAAATTTGTACGCCGCGGTGCTTGAGCTTTCCTTGTGTGGCAAGCTCATTATAGGACGCATTAGCGCTATAATCGCTCTGATAAATATGTCTCGAAGAATGTTCGAGAAAAGCCCAGCTAACGAGCCCGTGGCTTTTGACAAGGAGTATCGATGCAGATTACCTCAGGCCTGCCTGAAGGCTTTAACGCCGGCGCGTACGACATGATTGTCGTCGGTGCTGGATATGCCGGTGCCGTTTGCGCCCGCCGTCTTGCCGAGACCATCGGCTATCGTGTTGCCGTTTTGGAGCGCCGTAGCCGCATTGCGGGCAATGCCTATGACTGCACTGACGAGGCCGGAATCCTGATCCACGAGTACGGTCCGCATATCTATCACACCTTTAACGAGCGCGTGCACAATTTCCTGTCGCGCTTTACCAAGTGGACGGATTATCAGCACAAGGTGCTCGCCAACATCAACGGCACCCTTATGCCCGTGCCCTTCAACCACGCGAGTCTCAAGCTCGCCTTTGGTGACGAGCGCGGCGAGGAGCTGTATCAGAAGCTCGTGGAGACCTTTGGCAAGGATGTCAAGGTGCCCATTATGGAGCTGCGTAAGAAGAACGACCCCGACTTGGCCGAGGTCGCTGATTACGTCTACGAGAACGTCTTTTTGCATTACACCATGAAGCAGTGGGGCCAGACGCCCGACCAGATCGATCCCTCGATCACCGGTCGCGTTCCCGTCTTTGTGGGCGACGATGACCGCTATTTCCCGCAGGCTCCCTTCCAGGGTATGCCGCAGGACGGCTACACGGCGCTGTTCGAGCATATGCTCGACCACGACCTGATCGACGTGTTCTGCGACGTGGACGCCCGCGATCTCTTTGAGATCGACGAGACCACCGTCAAGATCGGCGGCAAGGTCTACGGCGGCGAGATCGTCTATACCGGTCCGCTCGATGAGCTGTTCGACCTTGACCTGGGCGCTCTTCCGTACCGCACGCTCGATATGAAGTTCGAGACGCTTGATATGGACCAGTTCCAGCCCGTGGGCACCGTCAACTACACCACGAGCGAGGACTACACGCGTATCACCGAGTTCAAGAACATGACCGGTCAGGTTTTGCCCGGCAAGACCACCATCATGAAGGAGTACTCCAAGGCCTATACGCCCGGCTCGGGCGAGACGCCGTATTACGCCATTCTTGAGCCCGAGAACCGTGAGCTCTATGAGCGCTATCTTGAGCGCGTCCAGAACCTGACAAACTTCCACCCGGTGGGTCGTCTGGCCGAGTATCGTTACTACGATATGGATGCCGTGACCAATTCCGCCCTCGATCTTTCGGATGAGATTATCGCCTGCCATGCATAAAGTCATAACATTCGGTATTCCCTCGTATAACGCCGCTAAGGACATGGACCATTGCATTACCTCCATCTTGGAGGGGAGCAATTATGCCACCGATATCGAGATTATCGTGGTGGACGACGGCTCCAAGGATGAGACGGCCGCCAAGGCCGACGAGTGGGAGGCCCGTTATCCTGGAATCATCCGCGCGGTGCACCAGGAGAATGGCGGCCACGGTATTGCCGTCCTTTCGGGTCTGCGCGAGGCGCAGGGCACCTACTACAAGGTTGTCGACTCGGACGACTGGCTTGACGGCGCTGCCCTTTCGACCATGCTGTCGATTCTGCGCGGCTTTGAAGAGCGCGACCAGCGCGTTGACCTGTTTATCTCGAACTACGTGTACGAGAAGGTTTACGAGGGTACTCATACTGCCATTGGTTACAAGTTTGCCCTGCCGCGAAAAAAGATCTTTACCTGGGACCAGATCGGCCATTTCCGTTTGGACCAGAATCTGCTCATGCACAGCCTGTGCTATCGCACAGATGTGCTGCGCGAGTCCAACCTGCCCATGCCGCCGCACACGTTCTATGTGGACAACATCTACGCCTACGTGCCGCTGCCGCGTTGCAAGACCATGTACTACGCCGACATCGACCTCTATCGCTACTTTATCGGTCGCGAGGGCCAGAGTGTCAACGAGGCCACGATGGTCAAGCGTCTGGACCAGCAGTTCCGTGTTACGCGTATCATGATGGAGTCGTACCACCTGTACAGCGATGTCGAGTCGTCGCGTCTGCGTTCGTACATGATGGGCTACTTCACCATGATGATGGCGATCTGCTCGGTGCTCACCAAGCTTTCCGACGAGGATTTCGCCGATGAGCGCCTGAAGACGCTATGGAGCGATTTAAAGGCCTACGACGAGCGCATGTATCGTCGTGCTCGCTACGGCGTGGTCGGCTTCTTCACTAACCTCCGCGGTCGTGCCGGAGACAAAACCACACTCGGCCTATACCGTCTTGCCTCAAAGATCTTCAAATTCAACTAACTGCCGAGTAATCGCTGCTGTTAGGTTGACTGGGCCCCTTGGCCTTTAGTTTGCTACTGCGAACAGTCCTGCTCGCACGGAAAGCATATTAAGTGCTTTCCGGCTCGTGCGGAACTTGTATCAAACTAACGGCCAAGGGGCCTCTGCTATAAGAATCGATTGTCAGGTTAGTTGAATTTGAAGACCTTAGACGCGCGGTACACAGGGGCCTGAGCTGAAAAGAATAAGGTTGGAAGTCGGTCGGAGGCGGGCGGGCATTACGTTTGTCGCGAGTTCCGCATGCAAAGAAGGCCACTTAATGTGGCCTTCGTCTTGCATAGGACTGTAGAGCAGCAAACGTAATGCCCGCCCGCCTCCGACCGACGGACGAGTGAGATTACCTCGCGGCGCCGGGGATGCCGTGGGAGGTTTTGGCGGTTTTGGCTCCATTTACGATGGCGGTTTCCAGGGCCCTTACGGCGAGCATGCCCAGCAGGTCTAGGGGAACGGCGGCGCTTGCCTGGGCGCCCAGTTTGCCGCTGGCGAGGGTGTAGATGGTGTCGCCGTCGTTGGTGGTGTGCGTGGGACGGATGGCGTGTGCGTAGGCGTCTGCGGCCATCTGAGAGACCTTGGTGGCTTGTGCCTTAGTGAGCTCCATGTTGGTGACGATGCAGCTGATGGTGGTGTTGGTGCGGTCGAGCGGCATCTGCATGGATCCGGCGGCGGCAAAGGCTGCGAGTTCCATGTCGACGATCTGGTCGCTATCGGCTGCGGCGCGCATACCGGCGACCCACTCGCCGGTGAAGGGGTCGACAACGTTGCCACAGGCATTGACTGAGACCACGGCGCCCACCTTGACGGGGCCGAGCGCCACGGCGGCGGCTCCAAGGCCGGCCTTCATGCAGGTGGCAGATCCCATGAGCTTACCTACGGTGGCGCCGGTGCCGGCGCCCACGTTGCCCTGCTCGAGCGAGGCAGGGGTGTGGTCCAGTGCCTCACGCACGGCAGCGATACCGGCCTCGATGTCGGGACGCACCGTGGGGTCGCCAAAGGCAAGGTCGAAGATGCAGCTGGAGCACACGATGGGCACCTGTGTGGGACCGACGGGCAGGCCGATGCCGCGGCTCTCGAGCTCGCGGGCCACGCCGCTTGCGGCCTCCAGACCAAAGGCCGATCCGCCCGAAAGGCAGACGGCGTGGACCTTGTCGACGGTGTTCTCGGGACGCAGCAGGTCGGTCTCGCGCGAAGCGGGGGCGCCGCCGCGAACGTCGACACCGCCGGTGGCGCCCTCGGGCGCTACGATTACGGTGCAGCCGGTGCCGGCCTTCTCGTCGGTATAGTTGCCATAGCAAAAGCCATCGACATTGCAAACATCGATGGCTTCGAGCAGTGTGTCCATGTTTTCTCCTATCGGTTTTCCGCCGCGCCATGTGCCCGGTCGGGATCCGTACGGTACGCCAAAATTGTAGGCGCTGGGGGATACCCAGCGCCAGATGCAATTACGAGAGTTTTTGAATCGCGCGTGCGACGCGAGCGATGGGCAAGCCCACCACGTTGTAGAAGTCACCCGAAATATCGTGCACAAGCATGCGGCCGCCTGTGCCTTGGATGCCGTAGGCCCCGGCCTTGTCCATGGGTTCGCCGGAGGCAACATAGCGCTCGATCTGCTCTTCGGTAAGCTCATAGAACGTCACGTCGGTCACATCGACAAACGACAGGCTCTCGGCGGCATGCGGAGCTGTAGCGTCGCCGGCTTTAACGATGCAGACGCCGGTTGCGACCTGGTGCGTGCGGCCCGAAAGCTCGCGGAGCATGGTGCGTGCCTCGTCCCTGTCTGCCGGCTTGCCCAAAATTTGGCCGTCAAAGGTGACAATAGTATCGGCCGCGACGGTCAGTTCGTTGGGCTCGGCATGCTCGGCGGCAACGGCGGCGGCTTTGGCACGCGCCAAGCGCTCGACGAGTGTAAGCGGAGCTTCGCCATCAAAAGGCGTTTCGTCGATATCTGCGGGAATCACGCGAATGTCATAGCCCGCCTCGCGCATCAACTCGATGCGGCGCGGTGATTGCGAAGCCAAAATCATAGCTGAATGCCCTCGGCGACCTTCTCGACGGCCTTGTCACCGGCGAGCGTGCGCAGCAGCTCAAGCGCAAAGGGGAGCGACTGGGCCATGCCGCTGGCGGTGATGATGTTGCCGTCTTGCGTAACCTTCTCGCCGGTATAGGCACCTTCGGGGAAGCTTTTCTCAAAGCCAGGGAAGCACGTGGCGTGGCGCCCCTCGAGTAGGTCGAGCTCGCCCAGGATAAACGGGGCGGCGCAGATGGCGGCAACGTGCTTGGTCGCGGCGAACTCGCAGACCACGTCGCAGACGCGCTGATCGGCACGCAGGTTGGTGGCACCGGGCAAGCCGCCGGGCAGCACGACGCAGTCGTACTCGTCAAAGTTGATCTCATCAAAGAGCGCATCGCAGGTCACGGGGATCTGCAGCGAGCTTACGACCTCACGTGTGGGCATAATCGAGACGAGCGTGGCACGCACACCGCCGCGACGCATGACATCGACCATGGTCAAGCATTCAATAGTTTCAAAGCCATCGGCGGCGAGAACGGCAACGCTGGGCATGAGGGTTCCTTTCATAGGCGGCATACAATTAGCCGTCTTATACCCCGAAGACCTCCGCTTGCCACGCTCGATTTCCCAATGATTTTTCTGAGCAATGATTGAGTGACTAGTTGCGCCTAAGGTGGACGACGGTCTCGCAGTGGAAGGTTTGCGGGAACAGATCGACCGGCGTGATCTTGACGGGGGAGAAGGTACCTTCCTCGACAAAGCGCTTAAGGTCGCGTGCCAGGGTGGCGGGGTCGCAGCTCACGTAGGCGACATCGCGAGCGCTCGTGCTGGCGATAAGGTCGATCGCCTCGGGGGCGAGGCCTGCGCGCGGCGGGTCGACCACCAAGACGTCGGCATCCTGGTCGGGGAACTCGCGCACCGCGTCTCCGCCAATGACGTCGACGTTATCAAGCTTGTTGATTTCCAGGTTACGGCGCAGGTCGCGCACGGCCGGGCCGTAGGCCTCGACGGCGGCGACGAAGTCGCAGCGGCGGGCGAGCGGCAGGGTAAAGGTTCCGGCGCCGCAGTACAGGTCCACGGCAAGCTCGTCTTCTTGCGGGTCGAGCGCTTCCATGACAAGCTCGATCAAAATCTCAGCACCCTTGGTGTTGACTTGGAAAAAAGACGGGGCAGACAAGCGCATCTGACCCTCGGCGATATTCTCGGTCCATGAGCCCTCTCCGGCGAGCATTTCGACCTTGGAGACACGGCGGGCCTTCTTTTCGCCCTTGCTCATCACACGCACGATGCTCGTGGGATGAGCGGCGACCGCCAGCACGCGGGAGACTTGCGAGCGCGGAAAAGAGCCCGTGGGCGTCCAGAGTGCAACCTCGAGCGCCTTGGTGCGGCGCGATGCGCGAATGCCCACGCGTTCGAGCCCTAAGTCATGGCTGCCGCTTAGATAGTTGAGTGCGCCGACGACCGATTTGAGCGCCTTGGGAAAACGTTTATCGAACAGCGGGCACGCATCGACGGTCACGATTTTGCTGGGGTCGACACCGTGCATGCCAAGGCGCACGCGACCGTTGACGACGGTCGGTTCGAGCTCGATTTTATTGCGGTAGCCCCAGTCGTCCTTGGTGTGGCAGATGGGCTGCACCAACTCATCGACCTGCTCAGGAGCGAACTTGCCGATGCGCTCGAGCGTGGAGCGCAGGTTTTGCTCCTTGGCGGCGAGCTGTGCCGTGCGTGAGAGATTGCCCCACGAGCAGCCGCCGCAGATGCCCACGTAGGGGCAGGGGGGCTGAATGCGATCGGGGCTCGGCTCCAGAATCTCGGTGGTGCGGGCGCGCATGAACGACTTGCCGTCCTGTACGACCTCGGCCTCGACGGTGTCGCCTGCCACGGCACCCTGCACAAAGACGGCTTTGCCGTTGTCGGCGTGCGCCAGCCCGTCGGCGCCGTAGGTCATCGATTCTATAGTGAGCTTCATAT
>CAUDZT010000043.1 GCA_958453935.1 uncultured Collinsella sp.
AAAAGGAACGTCCCTAACTGCCGGCAGAAAAGGAACGTCCCCAAGTGCCGCTCTAGCAGTTGCGGTGAAATAGTTCTCAAACAGAGGCTTCACGCTCCCAAACAGGAACTATTCCACCGCAACTCATGAGGGGTATTGGGCTGTTAGGCCGCTCTATCCCTTAGTAATCCAGCTTCCACATGTAACGGCGCGTCATGTAATCCTTGTGGGTGACGGCGGAGAGCGCACGCATGTAGACGTTGTTGAGGATAGGGGCAAAGATCAGGTGGTTGAAGTATTCGCTCACGCTGTCCTTGATGTCGTTGAGGCCAAGCTCCTTGGCGTCGAGCTGATAGACGCGATCGCCACCGTACTGGTTGACGAAACGGATGCCGCGCTCGTCGTTGCAGCGGCTGCGGCCGACGCTGATGAGCTGGAACAGCGAGGTGCGCTTGTCCAGGATCTCGAAGGGGCCGTGGAAGAAGTCGCAGGTGTTGATGGTGCAGGAGTCGATCTGCAGCATCTCCTGCACGTTGCAGATGCTAAAGACGTAGGCGGCACCAAAGAGCGGGCCCTGGGCCATGACGTTGATGCAGGGCTTGTCGGCGTTCTGCTCGGCCCACTTAGCAGCGAGCGGACGGGTGTACTCGACGGCCTTGCGATAGATGGGGTCGACCAAGTCGAACGCGGCCATAGCGGTCTCGTACTCGGCATAGCCCTCGGTCTGCTGCGTGAGCTCCATGGCGATCATGGTCACGACGGCGGAGTTGGTGCGGCCCATGCAAGACTCGTCAACGGCCAAGCTGTCGTACTGGATCTTGTAGTCGCAGACCTCGGTGAGGCCGGACTCGTCAACATAGATGGCGATGGTGCTGGCGCCGTGATCCTTGGCGACCTGAGCGGCGACGATGGTCTCCTTGGTGCCGCGCATGGACACGACGACGGCCAGGGCGTTCTCGTTAACGTAGGCAGGGGTTGCGTGCACGAACTCGTTGCTGGTGTAGCTGGAGCTCACGACCTGCGTGGCCTCGTGCTCCATAAAGTACTGGGCAGGATAGTTGCCGCCGTTGGATCCACCGGCGCCAATCCACACGACGCGCTTGATGCCGCCCTTGTCTGCCTTGTCAGCCAAAACCTGGGAGACGACGTCCTTAACCTGTTCCTGAGTAGTCATCGTGCATCAGCCTTTCTTCTCGTTTGATGCTCTCGATGGCATACAAGTTACATACATGTTTTGGTTATGTCGACTAGTTGTATGCTATATTTATCTTAGATATTTTGCTGGTAAAGTTTTCGGCAATCCATTATCAGCGGTTTTGTTGTCATGTTGGATACATGCTTGGTTCAGTAAGCATACAGGTTAGATACAGGTTGTTCGCATGAGCACTTCGTCGAAAAAGAACTTGGCCCAATACGAGCGTCTGGCGGGTACGCTGCGTGACCGCATCGCCGCCGGCATCTACGCGTGCGGAGACAAGCTGCCGTCCGAGATGGAGCTCATGGGCGAATCGGGCCTGTCGCGCAGTACTGTGCGTCACGCGCTTAAGGTGCTTGTTGACGAGGGTCTGGTTCGCACCGAGCGCGGACGGGGCGCCTTTGTGGCTGACACGCCGGCGCTCCACGAGAACAACCTGGTGTTTTCGAGCTATACCAAGCAGGTCGAAGGCCAGGGTATGAAGCCCACCACGCGCACGGTGGACTCGGGCTTTGCCAAAGCAATGGGCAGCGTGGCCAAGTTCTTTGACGCTAGCGTGGGCAGCAAGCTTGTCAAACTTGTCCGCCTGCGTTACCTGGACGATGCGCCACTGTGCCTGGAGACCACCTATTTGCCGCCAAGCTTTGGGTCGCTCATCGATCGCGATATCAACGGTTCGCTCTACGCCACGCTGCGCCAGGAGTTCCATCGTGCGCCGGCGCAGGGGCATAAGACCTTTGAGGTGTGCTATGCCTCGCAAAACGAGGCGTTTTTGCTCAACGTTGAGCGCGGGCAGGCGCTGATCCTGATCACCGACTACGTCTACGACACCGACGGCCGCCCGCTCCATGTCTCCAAGCGCATCCAACGTACCGACCGCGCCAAATACACCGAGCCCATCGGCTAACCTGCCAAAATAAACCTGTCCCTAAATGGCAGGTTTGGGGAGGTCGGGGAACCAGGTCGGCTTGGGTTGGTTGGGTGTGCGCTCGGCTAGGACCAGCTCCATCCAGCACATGTCGTACCAGCGGCCGAACTTTTGGGCGCAGCGATCGAAGGCGCCCACCAAACGGTAGCCCATATGGGCATGGAAATCCTGACTGTTGTGCGTCAGATACTCGTCGTCATTGTCGTGCGGCACGGCAATGAGCGCGCACATGTTGGTGATGCCCATCGCGACCAGGCATTGCTTGAGCGCATCGTGCAGCTTGCGGCCCAGCCCGCCGTGGCGCACATCGCGCGCCAGGTAGATCGAGGTCTCAACCGACCAGTCATAGGCCTCGCGGCTGTTGAGCGGACTCACATAGGCATAACCTACCGGACGCCCGTCCAGCTCCATCACCAGATACGGATAGCGCTTGAGCGTGCGCTCGATGCGCCCGGCGAACTCCTCAACGCTCGGCACCTCGTATTCGCAGGTAATCGCCGTCTGGCGCACATACGGCTCATAGATGGCAAGCAATGCCGGCGCATCATCGGGCGTCGCCAGGCGAATCGTCGGCTCGGACATCTTGGCCATACAGCCCCTCTCAAAAGCAAAGGCCGCCTTGCGCCAAACCCAGGCGCAAGGCGGCCCCTCGTCATTACATCAACCTACAGGACAGCCGCCAGCGCGTCGATGTCCTCCTGTGTCGTGGCCCAGCTGGTGCAAAAGCGCACCACGGTGTGGGTCTCGTCGTACTTTTCCCAGTACTCGATCGAAGCATGCTCGCGAATGCGGGCCATGTCCTCGTTGGGCAAAATCACAAACTGCTGGTTGGTGGGCGTCTCCAAGAAGAACTGGTAGCCGCGCTCATGCAGCACGCGACGAAGCGCCTGAGCGGTCTCAATCGCCTGGCGGCCAATCTCAAAATACAGGCCGTCGGTAAAGAGCGCCTCAAACTGAACGCCCGTCAGACGGCCCTTGGCCAGCAGCGCTCCGTGCTGCTTAATGCGCGGAATGGGGTGTGCCGGAGCGTGCATGCCGCAAAACACCACGGCCTCGCCGCAAAGCGCGCCGCACTTGGTGCCGCCAATGTAGAACACGTCGCACAGCTGCGCCAGCTCGGGCAGGGTAATGTCGCACTCATCGGCCGCCAGCGCATAGGCCAGACGGGCGCCATCCACAAACAGCGGAATCTGGCGCTTCTGGCACACCGCATGAATCGCCGCAAGCTCGGCGGCGGAGTACAGCGTGCCGTACTCGGTCGATAGGCTCACGTACACGGCACCTGGGAACACCGTGTGCTCGTAGCTCTCGTTTTCGTAAAACACCTGGATATAGCTGTCGAGATCCTCGGCATGCATCTTGCCCTCGTAGCCGGGAATGGTAAGCACCTTGTGGCCGCCAAACTCGATGGCACCCGCCTCGTGGCAGGCAACGTGGCCGGTCTCGGCTGCAACGACGCCCTCGTAGGGCGCAAGCAGCATGTCAATCACCGTCGCGTTGGCCTGTGTGCCGCCCACCAGAAAAAACACGTCGGCATCGGGGGCCTGACAGGCCTCGCGAATCAGCTGCTTGGCACGCTCGGTGTGCGCATCGGTACCGTAGCCGGGCTGCGGCTCCATATTGGTGTCGACGAGCGCCTGCAGCACTGCCGGATGTGCGCCGTGGGAATAATCGTTGTTAAACGCGAGCATGGCAATCCTCTCTTACCGGGTATCGGCCAGATGATTCAAACGGAGCTATTGTACGCCGTTGGGATAGGCAATGCGCGCGGCAAGGCACTCAAGCGCCAGCACCAGGGCAAAGCCGCAGCTCACATCGCTCAAAAAATGCGCTCCGATCACGATGCGGCCAAAGGCGACGAACGCTGCAACAACAACCGCCGCCCAAAAGATTACACGGCGACGCGAAGGTTTTTCCGTAAAGGCTGCCGCGGGAAGCCCGGCGAGCATAAGGCCGATCGCCGCATGCGCCGTGTGTCCGCTCGCAAACGACTTGAAGCCGTCCTTGATCACGCCGGCGGCGATATAAGTCCATTTGTCGGGATTGCCGATCACCCACCACGGCTGAAAATCGAGTCCCTGCGTCACCTCGATCACGCGCATGCGCGGGCGCGACCACAGCGGCTTGACGATCACGTTGAGGATAATGGCCTGAGCGACCCACACGGCAAGTACCATCAACGCCCAGCGCGTGAGCTCATCGGGGTCGGTGTCGCGCGTGAGGCGATAGACGATGAGGTTGGCCGCAATGACCAATGCAAACGTCAGAACCAGCTGAACCGCGATGAGTTTGCCGCCAACCCGCAGGGACGAAACGATCTCGTAGCCGGCCAGGCCGATGTTGACGAGGATGCCAAGCACGACGAGCCATTTGCTCCCCCTGGAGTCGGGACGTGCCGAGCGCACGAGCATAACGCCCGCGACGCTCGCCGTCAGCTCGAACGGCAGCTCGCCGGCGGCCTCGATAAAGCGGCCGTACATGCTGCCGATGTTGAACAGCGCGCTCGAGATCTGATAATCGAAGAAGCTGCCCACGCCCAGACAAAGGCACAGGGCAACCGCGATCATGGCGACATCTTTCTTGTAGATGTATCCGAACATGCTTTCCTTTCGATGGAACCAGAGTGCCCAAATGGGGCATTTGCAGCGTCGACCCGTTAATCATCGTCGGACGCGCCCAGCTGCTGCAGCAGCATGAGTGCGGCCGCCACGGGACCGGCCTCGTCGTTGGCGTCGAGACCTCGGCCCAGGCCGCTGCCCGCACCGGCGCCCGCCTTGTAGGGCACCGACAGCTTGCGGCTCTTGGGGAAGTTCACCGCGCCGTAGCGAGTCTTAAACTCAAAGGCCACCTTCTTGGGCACGTCGACGCCCAAAAACGTGATGCGGCCGCCGCTGAGCGTGACGCTCTCGAGCCCCAGGCGCTCGCCGCGGATGCGGATGCGCGCGCGGTTGAACAGGTTGAGTCCCGCCAACGGCAGCTCGCCATGCGCGGCCTCGGTCTCTTCCTGCACCTCGTCGATGCTCTCCAGGTCCTCGGCCGCCGCGAGCTTGCGGTACACGAGCACGCGCTGGTCCACCGCCGGCAGGTACTCCTCGGACAAGAAGTAATCGGCCGGCAGGTTGATGCCCACGCTCGCCGCCTCCACGCCGGCATCGTCGTCGCCGCGCGCCTCGGCCACGGCCTGGCCCAGCATCTGCGTAAACAGGTCAAAGCCCACACTCGACAGGTTGCCGTGCTGCTCGGCGCCCATCAGCGAGCCGGCACCGCGAATCTCCAGGTCGCGCATGGCGATGCGCATGCCGCTGCCCAGGTCCTGGAACTCGGACAGTGCGGTCAGGCGCGCCGTTGCCTCCTCGGTAAGCGGCAACTCGCCCGGGAACATAAAGTACGCGTAGGCCTGCGTGGTCGAGCGGCCCACACGGCCCTTGAGCTGGTAGAGCTGCGCCAGACCCAGACGCTGCGAGTCCTCGATGATGAGCGTGTTGGCGGTCGCGTTGTCGATGCCGCTCTCCACAATGGTCGTGGCGATGAGCACATCGATCTTTTTGGTCGCGAACTCGATCATCACGTCCTCGACCTCGCGCGGGCTCATCTTGCCGTGCGCCACGCCCACGCGCGCCTCGGGCGCGGCCTCGTGAACGCGCGCCACGGCGTCATCGATGGTCTTGACGCGGTTGGACACGTAGTACACCTGTCCGCCGCGGCCCACCTCCAAGCGAATCGCCGCGCTCACCACATCGGGGTCGTACTCCCCCACGTGCACGATCACGGGACGACGCCCGGTCGGCGGCGTGGTGATCAGGCTCATGTCGCGCACGCCGCTCGTGGCCATCTGCATGGTTCGCGGGATCGGCGTTGCCGAGAGCGTGAGCACGTCAATCTGCTCGCGCAGGTTCTTGAGCTGCTCCTTGTGCTGCACGCCAAAGCGCTGTTCCTCGTCAATGATCACCAGGCCCAGGTTCTTGGGGTTCACATCAGCCGAGAGCAGGCGGTGCGTGCCGATGAGCACGTCGATCGTGCCCTCGGCAAATGCCTTGAGCGCGCGCTTTTGCTGCGCCGGCGTGCGAAAGCGGCTGAGTACCTCGGCTTCAAGGCCAAACGGGGCAAAACGCTCAAAGAACGTCTCGTAGTGCTGCTGGGCCAGAATGGTCGTGGGGCAGAGCACCATGACCTGGCGACCGGAGTCCACGCACTTAAACGCCGCGCGCAGGGCGACCTCGGTCTTGCCAAAGCCCACGTCTCCGCACAGCAGGCGGTCCATGGGCTTGGGCGCCTCCATATCGGCCTTAATGTCAGCGATGGCCTCCAGCTGATCGCGCGTCTCGTCGTAGGGGAAGCTCTGCTCCATCTCGATCTGCTCGGGCGTGTCGGGCGGGCAAGCGATACCGGTAATCGAAGAGCGGCGCGTATACAGATCGACCAGGTCAAACGCCAGCTTTTTGGCGTTCTTGCGCGCCTTGTTGGTGGCGCGCGTCCAGTCGGCGGTGTTGAGCCTGGTCAGGCGCGGCTTGTCGCCGTCGGGGCCAACATAGCGTGTGATGCGGTCAACCTGCTCGAGCGGCACGTAGAGCTTGTCGCCGTCGGCATATTCCAGCAAAAAGTAGTCGCGCTCCTTGCCGCCCACTTCCTGGCGCGCGATCTCGCTAAAGAGCGCGATGCCATGCGTTGCGTGCACCACGTAGTCGCCCGGCTTAAACGGAAACGTGATCTGCGTAATGTCCACCTTGCGGCGGCTGCGCGCGCGGTTGGCGTCCATGCGGGCGTTGAGGTCGGCGATCGAGAACACGGCCAGATTGGCATCGGGCACCACCACGCCCTGCGGCAGGGCGGCGTCCACAAAGGTCACGCGCCCGCGCGAGATGGTGGGCGCGGCGGCGCCGGCGGCAGCCTGGGCCGCACCCGCCTCGAGCGACCGGGCGTTGAGCGCGTCGGCGCGGCGCTCACGAATTGAGGCATGGGCCTGTTGGCGGACAGCACGGTCGGCAGAATCCGCCGCCGCCACGCGCACGCGGTCGCCGATAACGCCGGCGTTTTCGGGGGCGGCCGTCAGCGACTCCTCAAAGGTGATGCCCTCGTCGCCAAAGGTGAGCTCCATCGACTCGCGCGCACCGCGGTCGGGAATGGCAAACACGCAGGCATAGCGCTTGCCCACGACCTCCTGAATGCGCGTCATAAAGCGATTGTCCGAGCCCGCAATGGCCGGCTGCTCAATCTTGAGCTCGGCTGTAACCGCACCGCCGGCACGAATCAGGCTCACGTAGTTCAGGCGCTGCTGAGCACCAAAGTCGAGCTGTTGGGCGCGCACATACAGACCCTCCAGACGGTCAATCCCCGCCTCGCCGGCACGGGCCTCGATATCCTCGTAGGCGCGCAGGCAGTCATCGAACAGCGAGCGCGGCTCGGACAGGACCACAAGCGCCTTGCCGCTCACGTGCGCCAACGGGCTCACGGTCTGGCCGTACATCACCGGCAAAAAGCGGTCGAGCTCGGGCGTGACGATGCGCGCGTCCACCATCTCGAGCAGCGCCGCCAGCTTGCTATCGCTCTGGCTGGCGCGATAGAGCGCCACATGCATGTTGTGGACGGCCTCGTCGGTGAGCGCCAGCTCGCGGCACGGGAAGATCTCGATGCTGTCCTCGTTGCCGATGGTCTGCCCCGTGGAACTCACCATGCGGCGGATGCGATCAATCTCGTCGCCAAAGAACTCAATGCGCACGGGTGCCTTCTCCTGCGCGGGGAACACCTCGACGGTATCACCGTGCACGCGGAACAGGCCGGGCGCGTCGGCGGCACCGGCATTGGTATAGCCCATGCCCACCAGGCGCTGCGGCACCTCGTCAAAAGGGATCTCCTCGCCCACCGCAAAGGTCGTGGACTCCCAGTAGCGGCTCTCGACTGGCGGCACGCAACGCAGCAACGCGCGGGCCGAGGCAACCATAATGCAGTTGTCACCGCGCACGATGCGTCCCAGGGCCTCGCAGCGCTGCGCCACCACGGCATCGTCGGGCGCCTGCTCGCGCCACGGGTAGTCCTTGCGCTCGGGAAAGCGGCACACGTGCGCCAGGCCCACATAGGCGGCCAGGCTGCGCGCGGCGCGATCGGCAGCGTCCTCGCCGCTCACGATATAGACCGTGGGACGCGGACGGCGCGCAAACTGGGCGGCCGCCATAAGCGTGCGGCCCGACTGCGACACAGCCAGCGTCACGTCCTCGCCAGCATCGAGTCCGGCCTCGACGGTCTGCAGCGCCTCGGCAGTGTAGAGCTGCGCGGCTATACGGTGAATGAGCATGCTGTTCCTCCGGCATTGCAACGCCAAAAGCCCGCCGGGGCAAGCTCGGCGGGTATGCGGCGGATTTCATTGCCTGTCATGGTAGCGCATGAGATGGACACGCCAGCGCACGCCAAACAGCTACCCCAAAACGCGCATGCCTGAACGCCCTCGGCACAAAACAGCCTGATCGGACAGCACCAATTACCAGCTTCTACCTGTATTACTTTGCAATTATGGCAATTCCTACTTTACAGTTGTGGTAACTTCTAGTTAGTAATTATGGTTTTTTTGCCTTGCCGATGTGGCAAATCCCAAAGACCTGCCACGCAACCCGGCAGATACCGACAAACTCGGTACGAGACTTTCGAACCAAAAGCATGCCTACGAGCATGCGATGCTAGACACGAAGGGCGTTAAAAATGATTGAGCGAACCATGGCCCAGAAGCTACGCGACATGTCAGAATGGTTTCCCGTCGTCTCGCTTACGGGGCCACGCCAAAGCGGCAAGTCAACTCTCATCAAGGCCGTTTTTCCTGAATATGAATATCTCAACCTCGAGAACCCGGAAGTCCGTCGCGCCGCACTCGATGACCCCGTCGGCTTTATCAGCAGGCGCCCCGATCATCTGATCATCGACGAGGCCCAATATGCACCGGAGCTGTTCAGCATGATTCAGGTCGCCTCCGACGAACGCGGAAAGACCGGCCAGTATGTATTGTCCGGCTCGCAAAACTTTTTGCTCATGCACAACATCCAGCAATCGCTTGCCGGGCGCGTCGGCATGCTCAAACTCCTGCCTCTCTCCTACCAGGAGCTCAGCGACACGCAAATCTCGCTTGACACCTACCTGATTCGCGGGGGATACCCGCGCATATACGATGCGGGCATCCCCACCGATATGTTCTACCAAAATTACCTTATGACCTATGTGGAACGCGACGCGGGCGGCCTTCTCGACGTGCGCAACCTGAGCTCCTTTAGAAAAATGATCGGGCTGTGCGCGGCTTGCGTGGGAGGGCTGCTCAACCTATCAAGACTCGCCGCTGATGTGGGAGTCGCCACGGCGACGATCAGCTCGTGGCTTTCGATCCTGCAATCAAGCTATTTGGTGTTCCTGCTTCAACCATATGCTGGAAACATGCGCAAGCGGCTTACCAAAGCGCCAAAATTGTACTTCTACGACACGGGACTACTTTGCCATCTGCTTGGCATTCAAGACGAGCGCAGTCTCATGAACCACCCCCTAAGCGGGGAAATATTCGAAAACCTCGTTGTCTCGGAACGCCAGAAGGCATACCTCAACAGAGGCCTCGAGCCCACGCTTGCCTTTTATCGCGACGACAGCAAACGAGAGATCGACCTTATCGATCTAACAGAGCCGGCTCGCCCACAGGCGTTCGAAATCAAATCGGGCGCTACCTACCGCGACACATTCGCTCGACACCTACGCTCTGTTGGTTCCGAACTTGGCATTCCCGCAAAGGACCGAGCCGTCGTATATCACGGCTCCGAGCGCTACGATACCGAGGGGGCATCGGTTGTGCCGGCAGAAGAGTTCTTGCTTCGGGAGTCATAGCGAGCGCCGTGGTCACCGGCCGCGTCCCGATTTGTACCGCCCGGAGATACGCAAGAGTGGCGGCCTGCCCTTGTAACCTAGCTCACCCGTACGCTGGGGCACAAATCTGCCAGCGGACACTCGTCGCACTTGGGTTTGCGGGCATCGCAGATCTCGCGACCGAAGGTGATCCACTGATGGTTGACCGACTCCCAATACTCGTGCGGCAAAATCTTGAGCAGATCCTGCTCGGTCTTGAGCGGCTCCTTGGCATGCGTCTTGGGACTCAGCATCAGGCGGTGCGCAATGCGGTTGACGTGCGTGTCCACCGCGATGCCTTCCACGATGCCGTACCCCACGTTGAGTACGATGTTCGCCGTCTTGCGCCCCACGCCCGGCAGCTTTACAAGCTCCTTCATGTCGGCCGGTACCTCGCCGCCGTAGTCAGCAACGATCATCTGGGCGGCCTCCACGGCATGCTTGGCCTTACTCTTATAAAAGCCGAGTGACTTAATGGTGTCCGCCACGTCAGCCACGCTCGCCCCGGCCATGGCCTCGGGCGTGGGCCACTGGGCAAACAGCCGCGGCGTCACCTTGTTGACCTGCGCGTCGGTCGTTTGCGCCGAGAGTAGCACCGCGATCAGCAGGCGGAAGGGATTCTCGTGGTCCAAAAAGCACTCGACCGGGCCATAGCGACGGTTGAGGCGCTCACACACCTCGATGGCGCGCTCGCGCTTGGCGGCATTGGTCTCGCGTGGCATAACGACTCCTCGGCTCAACGGCACAATAAACTTATAGGCACAATTGTCCCACGTCCGAGACGCTTACGCCTCCAAGAATGCGCCGGTCTGACGGCTCCACAGGCTCGCGTACTCGCCACCCGCCTCGACGAGCTGCGCATGCGTGCCGTCCTCGACAATCTCACCATCGGCCAGCACCACGATGCGGTCGAGCGCCGCCACGGTGGACAGGCGATGCGCCACCACAATGGAGGTGCGGCCGCACATCAGGTTCTCGAGCGCCTCCTGCACCAGCGCCTCGGACTCGCTATCCAAGGCAGACGTCGCCTCGTCGAGCACCAGAATCGGCGCGTCGGTCAGGATAGCGCGGGCAATGGCCACGCGCTGGCGTTGACCCCCCGAGAGTTTAACGCCGCGCTCGCCCACCATGGTGTCGAAGCCATGGGGCAGGCGGTCGATGAACTCCAGGGCATTGGCCAGGCGCGCGGCCTCGCGGATCTGCTCGTCAGTGGCGCCCGCGCGGCCGTAGGCGATATTCTCGCGAATGGAGCGATGGAACAGCAGCGCCTCCTGCGGCACGTAGGCAACCTGACGACGCAGGCTCTGCTGCGTGCAGCGCGAGACGTCCTGGCCGTCCACGAGCACGCGGCCGCCCTGCACGTCGTCCAGGCGCAGCAACAGCTTGGTGAGCGTCGTCTTGCCCGAGCCCGATTTGCCCACCAGACCCACGCGCTGGCCCGCCGCCACATGGAGCGTCAAGTCGTCAAACACGCTCTCGCCCGCCGCGGCGTCACGGTATGCAAAGCTCAAGTGCTCAAAATCAATCGCGCCCTCGCCCACCTTGAGCTCGGGAGCATGCTCGTCGTCTGCCACCAGGCGCGGCTCGTCCAGCACGCGCGTCATCTCGGCGGCGTCGCCCAGCGCACGGTTGATGCGCTGCATCATGGAGCTCACGTAGTTCAGACGCATAGTGAGGTTGTACGTATAGGTAAAGATCATGACGAGCGCGCCGGCCGAGATGCCAAACCACGCGTTGCCGCCCGCCACGAACACGCTCACCACGGCCATGGTGATGACGATAAGGCCCGAGGTCGTAAAGTTGCGCTGCATCATGGCGTGCATCGAAACCGTCTCGGCATCGCGCGCGGCGCGGTCGGCGGCATCGAACAGGTCGCGCTCAAAGTCCTCGCGCCCGCAAGTCTTGACGGCCAGGATGTTCGTAACCGCGTCGGAAAGCACGCCCGACAGCTTGTTCTGAGCGGCGGACGTCGCGGCCGAAAGCGGCATGATGCGCTTGTACATAAGCCAGACAAACGCAATATAGATGACCATAATGCCCACCAGGATCACGGTAAATGCGGGCACCACCGGGGCGAGCGCCGCCACCGTGCAGATGATCGAAGTAATGGTGGGAATGAGCGAATACACCGTCACGTCGACCAAGCCCGTGTAGCCACTCATGAAACGGCTCGTCTGGCTCACAAGCGATCCGCCAAAGCGACTGGTGTGGAACGTCATGGATTGATTGGAGAGTGTGTCGAAGCACAGGCGCGCCAGGTGATAGTTGCCCGCGATCTCGAGCTTGTAGACGGTGTAGTCCTGCAGCTTAGAGAGGATCTGGCCCACCAGGTTGACGAGCACGAGCGCCAGAATGTAAGGGCCAAAGACCTCGAATACTTGATCGCCTGCCACGGGGCCGGCCTGAACGCGGTCGACGATGAGGGCCATAACGTAGGTGTTGGCAAACGTGAGCAAAAAGATGTAGCCCGCCGACGAGAACACCGAGAGAAAGACGATTAGCGGCTGCGTGCGCGTGACATCCCAAAAACGCTGCAGCGTGCGGCGCACGGTTGAGCGTTTGAGCGGGCTGGTGCTTCTCTGAGACATGGGCTTCCTTTCGCGTCTGATAGGGCGAAAGGCCATTGTTGCACATTAAAGTGCGCTTTAGGCAAGTGCGACGCGAAAAGCGCCCGCGCCCTGCGCCTGCGCAGGCGCCCCGCCGTCAAGTGCCGCTAGTCCTCGTCTCCTTGGTCTACGAGCAGGTCCGCAGACGTGAGCCCCAAGACCTCGCCGGCCTCCTTGGCGTCTTCCAGCGCATCGATATCCTTGAGCTTGCGCTCCATGACGTTGGTACGCGTGGTGATGATGCCCTCGACCGTCTTTCCCGCGGTCTCGATCTGCTGCTGGGCGCGACGCAGCGCCGCCTGATAGCGCGGTAGCTCGGCCTTGACGGCGGAAAGCACGCGTAGCACGTCGTCGGTGCGCTTTTGCAGTTTAAACGTCTGGTAGCTCATCTGCAGGCTGTTGAGGATGGCCGCCATGGTGCTGGGGCCGGCAACGTTGACGTGATAGTCGCGGCCCAGGGTCTCGATAAGCCCAGGGCGCGTGACGACCTCGGCGTACAGGCCCTCAAACGGAACGAACAGGATGCCAAAGTTGGTGGTCGCGGGCACGCTCAGGTACTTTTCGCAGATGTCCTTTGCCTCGCGCTTCACCATGGTGTCGAGCGTCTTGCGCGCGGCGGCGACGGCCTCCGCGTCGCCCGACTCCTGGGCGTCGAGCAGATGCTCATACGCATCGCCCGGGAATTTGGAGTCGATTGGCAGCAGCACGGGGTCTCCCTCGTCTACCGGCAGCTTGACGGCAAACTCAACGCGCTCCGAGGCGCCGGGCTTGGTGGCGACGTTTTCCAGATACTGGTCGGGCGTAAGGATGTCCGCCAGGATCGCGCCCAGCTGCACCTCGCCCAAAATGCCGCGCGCCTTGACGTTACCCAGCACGCGCTTAAGGTCGCCCACGCCAGTGGCGATAGATTGCATGTCGCCCAGGCCCTTGTACACGGCCTCGAGCTGGTCGCTTACCTGCTTAAACGATGCAGACAGGCGGTCGTTGAGCGTGCGGGAGAGTTTCTCGTCCACCGTTGCGCGCATCTGATCGAGCTGCACGCTGTTGTCCTTGCGGATGGCGCCCAGTTGGGCATCGACCGTCTCGCGCACCTTGTCCAAGCGGTGCTCGATGCCTTCGCGGTTGACACCGAGCTGCTGGACCGTCTCGCGGCGCAAGTCGTCCATGCGGTCGCCAGCCTGCGAGAACTCGCGCGCGATGGTCAGGTAACGCTGCTGCTCTACAGCGGCATCGGTCATCTGCTGCTGCGCAATGGCGTTTGCCGTACGGCGGGTTTCGGCCAGCGCGACGTTGAGGGCATCGAGCGTGCTGTTGGCCTGCTCGAGCGCCGCGAGCGTCTCCGCGTCGTTGCCGCCACGCTCCCGCAGCTCGGCACGAAGGCCTTTAAGCTGCAGGGCGCAAACCACAGCAACTCCCACCGCCACCAAGGCAATCACAACAAGCGCAATATCAATAGCAGACATAGACTTCCGCCCAACAAACCCAATCGATATCAATCAAAACCGAGACCAATCTTACCCCGCCACACGCACCGGGCGCCCGGCCCCTTCTTGGGTGCTTCTCTCCTCCGCATATTCCATAATGCGACGCGCTGTCTTCCTGCTCACCTTCGAGTCATCACCGGCTAAGTATGCGTACACGTTTCCCTTATTCAGATTCAAATCGCGGCAGAGACCGTAGCGCGTTACACCCGATTCCTCCAATGCTTTAAGTGTTCTCTTTCTCATCAGGGCGTTCACCCTTCTGTCGGCCGCTGGCTTTTCTTTCACCCCTCTATACGCACGCCAAACGTTGGCGTAACGATTGGGGAGCATATCCTCGGAGCATAGAGATGCCAGGCTACTCGCTTGGCCATACAGAGACAAAACACCTCGATAGCCCTCTTCCATCCACGAGCCCTCGGATAAACCCAGAACGTATTCGGCCTTACCCTGCGCCAAAGCGAGCAAAAACAGAGGCTCCGCCACACGCGGCTCAACCGTTGTTGCCTGCTTTACAAGCTTCCTAAAACTCAGCGACTGCTGTCCGGACAGCTCTCGGCAATAGCCTTTCAAAAATCCCTCAAAAGTCAGATTCAACCGAGCACCTCCTTTTTGTATTGCCTGTATGCGCAGACCATCTCTTGATAACTCCGCTCCGAAGGCGACGACGCCAGCGCCTCTCCATCGTCGAATATAAGCCGCTCGAGTAGATCCCAATCAAGTCGGTCGATAAATGTTCGACTATGGAGGTCGATGATGTCGTTCGGACGATAGGCATAGAGCTTCATCACCGCCAGATCCTCCAAAGATGGCGTAAAGTACCTGATAAAATGCGCCCCAATCTCCAATGGGATCAGGCGATCTTCGTAATTGAATGGCATCTGGTTGCAATATGCCACTGCCATACCATTCACCTCGGGGTATCGAGCTATGATCTCGCGGAGGCACCTGTCTGCCTCAAACACATCAATGTCATGTGTAACCGCCCGATTCGTCACGTCGTTTAGCATGAAGGCGCTTCCTCCCACCAATACAACGCTCGGCCTATCGTCTCTTGGACCTATTTCCAGCTCCGCCTCTTCGTCAATATCCAAAAGAGTCTGCTCTAAATCCTGCTTATACATAGCAAATCCTAATATTATTCATCTTCAATAATACTATTCAGTCGCACGACAGGACCCACAGGATGCAAGGATTCCACTCGTGGCGATAATCCCTACACCCTAGAAGTCCTAATGCGACAAACGCTAGCTCTCCCAGCCGGCGCGGATGGTTGTTATGACGTCACCTAGGCGCTGACCCAGGGCCGCTAGATGCTGGAGCACCTCGTTGGGCGATGCGCCGTTGAGAATGCACGTGAGGGCATACGACACCAAAAAGATGGCCGCAAGCCCCAGCGGGATGAGCACGATCATCGCCAATGTGCGCAGGCGCTGGGCCCAGCGACGGCGACGCGCACGATGCTTGTCGAACGCGAGCTCCTGCGCATATGAATCTTGCTGTACGGAATAGGCCTCTGGCGCCGATTCACACCCGGGCACAGCTGCAGGTACAGCAGCGGGCACGACGTTTTGCACGGGCGCCTGGTTGGCAACCCCTTGCATTTGCATCTCCATGAGTCGTTGCTGCTGACGCAGCATGCGCTCAGCTTGTTGCTGCGGAGTCTCAAGAAACAGATCCATGCTGGCCTCCAAAATCGGAGCATTCGACGCTTACGACCAGCATCCCGCACCGCCATGACCGCGACAACGCAATCGCCGGCAATAGCCACAAAGTTTCTTTTGCTCAAAAGCTGTCGAAAAGCTCAACAACTCCCCTACCAGCACTTTCTCTGAGCTTTTTTCGCCAACAATCTTTTGGCCTTCCACCCTTACGCCAACTGACCAAAATCTAACCAAAAGCTTGACGAAAATTGTGGGGACAGGGACCCCACACAAAAACGTGCCGCCCCAAAAGGGGCGGCACACAAACTTCTAATCAGCTTTTCAGTAACGAGCACGCGACGACCCGAAGCCGGAGCGCAGGGCGGGAGGCCGGATCGCCTTCCCTCAACGCGACCCTGCGGAGCCGTGAGCGGGGAGGGAAGGCGATCCGGCCTCCCGCCCTGCGCTCCGCAGCAGCCAGCGCCAAGCGCTAGTAGTTCACCACCTGCTCCTCAAAGTACGCCTTGGGGTGGTTGCACACCGGGCACACCTCAGGCGCCTCGGCACCCACATGCAGGTGCCCGCAGTTCAGGCACTTCCACACCTTTACGCCCTCACGCTCAAACACCTCGCCCGACTCGATACGCTCGACGAGCTTGTTGTAGCGCTCCTCGTGGGCCTTCTCGACGGCGGCGACACCACGGAACTTTGCGGCAATCTCGGCAAAGCCCTCTTCCTCGGCGGTCTTGGCAAACTCGTCGTACATCGTGGTCCACTCGTAGTTCTCACCCGCGGCGGCATCGCGCAGATTGTCCAGGGTATCGGGGACGGCGCCATCGTGCAGATACTTAAACCACAGTTTGGCGTGCTCGGACTCGTTGCCAGCCGTCTCGGCAAAGATGTTCGAGATCTGAACGTAGCCGTCCTTCTTTGCCTTGGAGGCATAGTAGCGATACTTGGTGTGTGCCTGGGACTCACCGGCAAAAGCGGTCTCGAGGTTCTTCTTGGTTTGGGAATTCTCAAAATCCATAGGTGTACTTCCCTTCAACGCATGCCGCCCGTAGGCTTCGAGCGGCCTCGTCTTTAGGATGCCCTCATGCCGGAAATCTAAACCTTACAATCCTGTTCTTCAGATTTGCACGGGCTAGATGCTCAGCCAGCGATCGCCCTCGGCTCGGCAAAAGCCCTCACGCTCCAGGTCGGCCAGAATGCCCGCGACAAGCTCGCGCTCGACCGGTCCACGCCCAGCCGCCGCTTCCATCTCGTTAACGCCCACCACGGCATCAGCAAGCGTAATCCCCGCCGGCTGGCCATCGCGCGCTGCCAGCAACATGCGCACGATATGCGCGCGCTTTTGGCGACGTGAGCCCTCAAACTTTGATTGACGGCTATAGCCCGCCGAGCGCCTGGACGGATTGGGCAACGTCTTTTTTAGATATGCGCCGTAATCCAGCAACGCGTAATACCACGCGCGCGGCGTATCGGCATCATCGAGCGGCACGGCAAAGGGAGCGATCTCGTCGGTCGCCGCACCGGGGACCGCCGGACAGGCCGCCTGAATCAGCGGCACCAGCTCGCGGTCGGGAACAGCCGGTACATCGGGAAAGAAGTGATGCAGAAAGACCGTGCGCACGTTGGTCTCCAGATACACGCCTGGAAGGCCAAACGCAAACGACCGGATACCTTGCGCCGTTGCCGGGCCAATACCAGGCAGAGCGACCAAGTCACGCGTCTCGTGCGGAAACTCCCCGTCCCAGTCCTCTACAACGCGCTGGGCGGCCTTGTGGAGCGCCAGAGCGCGTCGGTTGTAGCCCATCCCCTGCCAAGCGTCCAAAACATCGGAAGGCGCGGCCTGGGCAAGCGCCTGCACAGTCGGAAAACGATCGAGCCACACCGGCATGCGCGCCTCCACGCGCGGCACCTGCGTTTGCTGCAGCATGACCTCAGAAAGCCAAATGATGTACGGATCGCGTGTGCGACGCCACGGAAGGTCGCGATAGCGCAGGACCCCTTCCGAACGAATCATCGAACGAAAGGGGTCCTGAATCATGGCTATGCTCCTTATGCGGCGCTATTCCTCCCGGTAAGCGCACGCGCAGGTGGCGTACTCGGGAAACGCTTCGCGGTCGGCGAACTTGGGATCGACGGCCGGGAACTGGCGGTGAGCGACGATGTCGCCGAGCGAAACGGAATCGAGGTAGTCGCGCATCAACGCCTGAGCTCCGGCCCACAGGGGATGATAGCAGCACGCGCCCATGCGCGCACAGTCACCATCAGGCGCGGTGCAATCGTTCATAACCATAGGACCCTGAACGGCCTCGACGACCTGGCGGATAGTGACGTCGTCCGGACTGACCTTGAGACGCATGCCACCGTGGACGCCACGCAAGCTCTCCACAATACCGGCCTGGACCAAACCGTGCTGAATCGAGCGGGCAAAAGAATACGGGACATTGACCTCTTCGGCAGCGGTGCGAACAGAAAGCAAACACTCCGGATCCTCGGCAAGCATCGCCAGCATACGAAGGGCGTAATCAGTCTTCCTCGATATGTCCATTTTTCCCCTTTCAAGGAATACGAACAGCTCGAACGAGCTCCGGGGCCGAGCTTGTGACGAGACGCTAAATGACCGCCAGGACATCCAAATGGTAAATCGGATATCCACTGAGTGCCGCGCTTGGAGCGAAATGCATCAGATGCGGCGCACAGTGCAATTTAGTATAACCTAACCCCCTGTCTCGTTGAACAGGTGTTGCGCAACAAAGCTGCTGTTTAGACAGATATACTTATTGGATTTTACTTGCGTTCCCGAAGGCGCGGGGATTCTGGGCAAAGATGCATCAGGGCGATCGTTCTATCGAAACAAAGTGTATCAAACGCAAAAAGCCACGTCCGAAGACGTGGCTTTAATTGCGTTGGCGGGAAGTACGGGGCTCGAACCCGCGACCTCCGACGTGACAGGCCGGCGCTCTAACCAAACTGAGCTAACTCCCCAGGCAGGCGTTCGCGTTTGTTTCCGCTCGCGTGCGCTGCGGGGATTAGTATACACAGAAGTCTGTCCGGCGCGCAACAACTTTTTTGAAAAAATTTTTGGGGCCATCCGGGAGGGTCTCCGGGGCTGGGGCGGGGGTTAAGTTTGCTGCTCTACAGTCCTGCGCAAGACGGAAAGCACATTAAGTGCTTTCCTTTGCGTG
>CAUDZT010000044.1 GCA_958453935.1 uncultured Collinsella sp.
TGGCTACGTTCTGAGCGCAGCCGTCACAGCTCATGCCGCCGATGAGCAGCTCATCGCTATAGGGATAGTGTGACGCATCGGTATCCACCACAACAACCTTTTTGGCCTTCTTGCCGCTCGTACCATCGCTGCAGCAACTCTTCCCGTGTGTCGAAGCGGCAATGCGACGCAGTCCAAAAAACATGCCGACGGCAATGACGGCCAGCACGATGAGATTCGCAGGGTTGAGCAAGTCACTCATGCGCTCCCCTTTCAAGTAGCACTATCTAGATACCCCCATGGGGTGCCCCCATCTTAACCCAAAATCATGTCTGTTCGGTCAATTAGTTTCCCTCTTCAAACTTTTTTGTTGACCATGGCTTACTTTCGTGTATAAGTTTTCCTAGGCTAACAGTTTAGATCCGTAAGGAACGCCGTGACTCGAACCATAGACATCCCAACGTTTCAGGCGGCAGTCGTGCGCAACTGCTCTCCCACGCTCGCGGGCATCAAGCCGGCATCGCTCTTTACCTATCCAGGCACCTACGCCCACGGGGACGGCTCGACCACAACCGAAACCATTGCAGAACGCCGAGCACGCCTGCTCAACGTTATCGCCCAGTGCAATCGCGAGCTTGACCCGCTCGGCATCCACCTGAGTGTTTTGGTCTGGCGGCCCTGCGGAGCGCTCGTGTACGCGTACCGAGCCAAAAGCCTCACCACCTATTTCGCAGACCCTCGCGTCCAAACGGCGCTCACCTCGGAAGGCTACGACACGAGAGACCTTTCGGCATGCCTTGTGCATTTGGCATCACGCATCACGCTCGCGAGCAATAACGTCGCGGAATGCGCCTGCAGCCAGACTCGATGCGCACTACCCCAGCAAGCTAGCTGCAGCAAAGACTGCACCTGCGAGTTTCCGCACGAAATAGGCTACTTCCTTGGATATCCCTACGACGACGTGCACGAGTTTATCGTCCAGCGCGGCGAGAACTACAAGGTCTTTGGGGCCTGGAAGGTCTACGCAAATGTCGAGCAGGCGCTTGCGACGTTTGATGCCTACCGTGCCTGCACCCAATACTTCACTTTTATCTATCAGCAGGGCTGCAGCCTGGCGCAACTTGCCCAGGCAACCCGATAGAACGTACAAGCCGCGGCAAGCGCCGCACGACCGAAAGGACAAAACATGAGCAAGACCGCCGTCGTCTACTGGAGCGGCACGGGCAATACCGAGGCCATGGCAAACCTCGTCGTCGAAGGCGCCACGTCCGCGGGGGCCGAGACTGAGGTCATCCCCTGCGCCGACTTCTCTGCCGACAAGGCCGCCGAATATGATGCCTTCGCCTTCGGCTGCCCCGCCATGGGCTCCGAGGAGCTTGAGTATGACGAGTTTCAGCCTATGTGGGACGAGGTCAAGGAGACCCTCGGCGACAAGAAGGTCGTCCTCTTTGGCTCCTATTCGTGGGCCGAGGGCGAGTGGATGGACAACTGGAAGGCCGACGCCGACGAGGCGGGTGTCAACGTCGTCGATTCCGTCATTTGCTACGACACCCCCGACGATGAGGGCGAGGCGGCCTGCCGCGCCCTTGGAGCCGAGCTCGCCTAGCGGCAATGAGCTCCGCCCGTAACGCGCTCTGCACCAAAACACATTCGCATCCCAACAAAAAACGGGAGCCGGATCACATCCAGCTCCCGTTTTCTGCTATGTCAGTCATATAAAGCGGCTACGAAATATTGCCCAAGAACGCCTTGGTGCGCTCGCTCTTGGGGTGGTCGAAGACCTCACTCGGCGTACCCTCTTCCACAATGACGCCGCCGTCCATAAAGACGACGCGGTCGGCGACATCGCGGGCAAAGCCCATCTCGTGCGTCACGACGATCATGGTCATGCCGTCGCGCGCCAAGTCGCGCATGACGCCCAGGACGTCGCGCACGAGCTCGGGGTCGAGCGCCGAGGTGGCCTCGTCAAAGAGCATGACGTGCGGGTTCATCGACAGGGCGCGAGCGATGGCAACGCGCTGCTGCTGGCCGCCCGAGAGCTGGCTCGGCATAAAGTCGATACGCTCGGCAAGACCGACCTTGGTCAGCTCCTCGACGGCAATCTTCTCGGCCTCTTCCTTGCTGCGCTTGAGTACCTTCTGCTGCGCGAGCATGACGTTCTTTTTGACTGAGAGGTGCGGGAACAAATTGAACTGCTGGAACACCATGCCCAGATGCGTACGTACCTTGTTAAGGTCGACACCCTTGGCGCACACGTCCACGCCCTCAACGACAATCGAGCCACTCGTGGGATGCTCCAGACGGTTGATGCAGCGAAGCATCGTCGACTTGCCCGAGCCCGAGGGGCCCAAGACCACAACGACCTCACCCTTGTGCACATCCAGATCGATATCGCGCAGGACCACGTTGTCGCCAAAGGCCTTCTGGAGGTTCTTGATACTGACGACGACCTCGTTCGAGTTATTGGTTTCGCTCATGATAGGACCTCCTTACAGACCGGCGATGTGATCGGCGGGCGTCGCGACAACCTGTCCGGCGCTCTTGGCGGGACGCTTCTTCTTGGTCTCGGCCGTGCCCAAAAGCCTCGCCTCAAGACCGCTCACCAAGCGAGCGAGCGGCAGGGTGATGACCAGATAGAACAGAGCGGCAACCACGTACGGTGTAATGGAGCCCGTCGTGGCCACGATGGTACGGGCGTTCATGACGATCTCGACCACACCCACGGCGGCAAGCAGCGACGTATCCTTGTAAAGTAAGATAAACTCGCTGGTCAGCGTAGGCAAAACATTGCGGAACGTCTGCGGAATCATAACGTAGAGCAGCGTCTGGAAGGCATTCATGCCCAGAGAGCGAGCAGCCTCGTTTTGGCCCTTGGGGATTGATTGAATACCGGCACGGAAGATCTCGCACAGGTACGCAGACGAGTTCATGGCCATGACGATAACGCCCAAGACATAGTCGTCCACCTTGACGCCGGCCAACGGCAGACCGAAGAACGCGATGTAGATCTGCAGGAACGCCGGCGTACCGCGAATGATATTCACGTAGATGCCGGCGAGGCAGCGCAGGATGCGCGACTTGGAGATGCGCATGAGCGACAGGGCAAAACCGAAGGGAATTGCCAGCGGAAACGCCACGAGCACGATCGAGAGCGACATGAGGAAGCCCTTAAAGACGATCGGCAGGCTCTGGACCAAAATGACCGGGTTCAGGAACAGGCGCAGGAACATATTGGAGTTCCAGGCCTCGACCCACGGCTGCTCTTTAAGGTCGGCCAAGAAGTTATCGAAGGCCGTCACGCCCTTGATCTCCACCGACGGAATCTTGGAGATCTTCTTGGTCGACCCGTCGGCGAGCGTATAGGTGCCGCTAAAGGCCTCATCGCCGCCCTCGACGGGGAAGGTCACGCCGTAAACCTCGACACGGAAAAAGCCGCCGGCAGGCGCCGTCTCGCCAAAATCGATCTTGAGCGTCTGGCCGTCAGCCTTGCACGTGGGTTTCATGGGCGTACGATCCATGAGGTCCTCGCCCGAGAGCATCGTCAATCGTGTGTCATCGGTACCAAACGTCGTGCCGTCGACAAACGTCAGCGAAAGACCGCTCAGCTCCTCATCGGCATCGGCCTGGACCTCCCAGGTAATGCGCGTCTCGGTACCGCCGACCACAGCGCTGCCCGAACCGGTGTTGGGTCGGGCGGTAATCTTTGCGGCCTCAAGCGCTTGGGCGGTCGTGGGCGCATATGCCCCCACACACACCAGCGCGAGCGCCACGGCCATGACGCAGGCTAGCTTTTGGAGCAAGGCGGGCAGTGGAAAACGCTGCTCCGCGGCCCCTTTGTTCAGTCGAGACAAGGTGGCTCCTATCGTAGAAGTTGCCGGCAAAACGAGACGGAAATGCTCTCCGTCAAGAGAAGCGCAAAGGCCCTCTCCGCCAAAGCGGAAAGGGCCCGCGAGCAATCAAGTAGCTATTTTACTTGATGTTGTACTTAGCCATGAGGGCATCAACGGTACCGTCGTCGGTCAGATCCTTGATGGCCTGGTTGATGTCGTCCTTGAGCTTGGTGTTGCCCTGGTTGATGGCGATGGCGTACTCCTCGCCGGTGCTGACCTGCTTGATGGTCTGGCAGGTGTTGAACTGCTCGGCGGTCAGCTGGCTAGCAACGGAGCGGTTGGTGACTACGGCATCGCCCTTATCGGACTGCAGGGCGCTGAAGCACTCGGTGGCGTCCTTGTAGGGGACGATCTTGGCCTTAGGGAAGTTCTCCTGGGCAAAGGCCTCGGCGGTCGATCCAGACTGGACGATGATGGTAGCGTCGGCGTTGTTGAGCTTCTCGCTGTAGTTGTCGGCCGTGATGTCGGTGTTATCGACCTTGGTCACGATAGCCTGATCGTCCATGTAGTAGGAATCGGAGAAAGTGACTTCCTTCTCACGCTCGGGCGTGTCAGTGATAGCCGCGATGGCGACGTCGTACTTGGCGCCCGAAGCAACGCCGGGGACGAGCGTGTCGAAGTCGTTGTTGACGTACTCGACATCCAGGCCCAGCTTGTCGCCGATAGCCTTGATAAGCTCAAGGTCAAAGCCCTGGTAGTCGCCGTTGTCATCCTTGTACTCAAACGGCGCGTACTCGGCAGAGGTGCCGACGGTGAGCGTACCGTCCTTGACGAGCGCGTACTCCTTGGAGCCGTCGACCTTCTCGACCTTAGCGTCGTCAGAGCTGCTGGAACCGGCATCAGAACCAGAGGTGGCGTTGGACGAACCGCAGCCCGTCAGAGCAAGGGCGAGCGCCATAGCACCCGTGGCGGCAAATGCGCCAAGCTTCTTCAGCTTCATAATCAGTCTCCTTCCGGTGACCTCGTTTGATTCAGAGGTCTGCAAAAACTGAGGGTTATTATGCACCCGCTTGTAGGAATCTGCAATGAGAAAACTGATTGAAACAAACCCATAACGTGAATGAAATACCCACTTTGTGACTGTTTATTACTGCTGCAATGACCTTAAGAGTTTAATTTCAGCCGCATAACCTGCAAGTTCGTTCGGTGTCTCCAAAATGAAAGGCAACGCACGCAGACGGTCATTCGATACAATATTCTGCATAACCTGCATACCGCCGCCAAGCTCCTCGCTACCAAGGTAGCCCTTACCGATGCACTCGTGACGATCTTTATGGGCGCCACAGGGGTTCTTCGAATCGTTGATGTGTACGGCACGCAAGCGGTCGATACCCACCACGCGGTCGAACTCGTCGAGTACGCCGTCCAGATCATGGATGATGTCGTAGCCGGCATCGCTCACATGGCAGGTGTCTAGGCAAACGCCCAACTTGACCGACAGCTCGGGGCGTTTGTCGGCAACGCCCTGGATGATGAGCGCCAGCTCCTCAAAGTTGCGGCCCACCTCGGTGCCCTTGCCGGCCATGGTCTCGAGCAGCACCGTCGTCTGCTGGCCCTCAAACATCACCTGACACAGGGTGTCGACAATCATCTGAATGCCGACGTCGGAGCCCTGTCCCACATGCGCACCGGGATGGAAGTTGTAGTAGTTGCCGGGCAGTGCTTCCAGACGCTGCAAGTCCTCGGCCATTGCCTCCAAGGCAAACTCGCGCGCCCGCTCTTTGGTTGAGCAGGGGTTATAGGTATACGGGGCATGCGCCACCAGCGGTCCAAAGTCGTTTTGCGCCATAAGCTCGCGCAGAGCCGCCACGTCATCCATGTCAAGGTCTTTCGCCTTGCCACCGCGCGGGTTGCGCGTAAAGAACGCAAAGGTATTGGCGCCAATGGATAGCGCCGTCTCCCCCATCGCCCGATAGCCCTTCGTCGTCGAAAGATGACACCCGATCGTCAGCATCTCCAACTCCCTCTTCATCAGTTGCGGTGAAATACGGTCTATTGGTGCCCTATTTTGGCGCAAACAGACCGTATTCCACCGCACGTTATAAAAGGGTCATGAGGAGCGCGTTTTGCTGAAGACTTTAAGCATGACCGTTACGGGGCCAGGCTGGAAACGTCGGCGCACGTCATCGAGACGCTCGGGGATATCGATATGCTGTGGGCAGTGGCGCGCGCATTTGCCGCACTTGACGCAATTGCTCACCAGCTTGGCCTCGCTTGTGCGCACCGCGCTCGCCGTAAAGTACTGCGATAGACCCGTAAACCAGCTGTGCGCATAGCTTGCGTTGTAGGCGGCAAAACATCCAGGGATATTGATGCCTTTAGGGCACGGCATGCAATAGCCGCATCCCGTGCAGGGCACGCGATTCGATTTTTCAAACTCCGTCAGCACGTGCGCGATGGCATCGAGCTGAGTACCTGTCATCGAATCCGGCAGGGCTCGGTCGGCCAGCGCCGCGTTCTCATCCACCTGCGCGGTATCGGTCATACCCGAAAGCAGCATCGTCACCTGAGGATGATTCCACACCCACGAAAGACCCCAGGCGGCAGGAGTGCGCAAATGCGGGTCACGGGCACTATCGAGCGCGGCGCGGGCCCGCGGCGGCAGTTTACCCGCTAGACGACCGCCCAGCAGCGGCTCCATCACAAACACCGCGAGCCCGCGCTCCGCAGCCGCCATGAGTCCCGCCGTTCCCGCTTGGTAATGCTCGCCGGCATAGTTGTACTGGATCTGGCAAAAATCCCAGTCATATGCGTCAAGCATCGTAAGGAAGTCCGCCGCGCTGCCGTGGTACGAAAAACCAATCTGGCGAATGCGCCCCGCCGCCTTTTGACGCGCGATCCAGTCCTCGATGCCCAACGCCACCACACGTTCCCACTGGGCGGGCGAGGTAATGTTGTGCATGAGGTAATAGTCGATATGTTCGGTCCGCAGGCGGCGCAGTTGCTCGTCGAAGAACCGGTCGAAATCCTCCGCGCATTTGCACGAAGCATGCGGCAGCTTGGTCGCGAGCAAAACCTGGTCGCGTAGGCCTAGGCGCTCAAGCGAAGCGCCCACACAAGCCTCGTTGCCGGGATAGAGATAGGCCGTGTCCAGGTAGTTAATCCCCTGCTCCACCGCACGGGAGATGATGGCGTCGGCAGTCTTCGCATCCGGGCGTCCCGGCGCACCGGGAAACCTCATGCAGCCCAGTCCCAACGCCGAGATACGGTTGCCGCTTTTGGGGTCAACGCGATATTGCACGGCCCCTCCCCTCCCATCGAAGTCCTGACAAGGCGAAACAAACCCGTCACGTCATCGAAACGCATCGGAATCGCAATCGAGAACGTATCGTAACGCAGCAGAAATCAGGCCGTCACGGCACCGCTTTAACATCAGCAAAAAGCCCGATGAAAGGAGTCGCCCATGCCCGCGCTCGACCTTTGGAACCTCGCCTCCCAGCTCAAAAGCAACGATTATCGCTGGGTCGACCTCACCCACACGCTCTCATGCGACACCCCGCACTGGTTTGGCTTTAAGCCATTTGAGTCCACCAAGCTCTTCGACTACCTGCCCGGCACGCCCGAGGACATGCTCGCCCCCATGCGTTGCTTCCAGTATTCGGTCGCCTCGCAGTACGGCACCCACGTCGACGCGCCGCGCCACTTCCATGTCGAGGGTCGTTCCCTTGGAGAGATTGAACCCATCGAGTTTATGCATCCGCTCTGCGTGATCGACAAGCACGAGGAGTGCGCCGCGAATCCCGACTTTATCCTGACCATCGAGGACCTCAAAGCCTGGGAGGATGAGCACGGTCGCATTCCCGAGGACGCTTTCGTCGCCTTCCGCTCCGACTGGTCCAAGCTCGCCGACCTCGAGAACAAGGACGAGGACGGCCAGCCCCACTACCCCGGCTGGGACCTCGACGCCATCAAGTGGCTCGTTGAAGAGCGCGACATCGGCGCCATCGGCCACGAGCCGGCTGACACCGACCCGGCGAGCGTGACCACGCGTGAGGACGCCTACCCCTACCCCGGCGAACAGTACATCCTCTCGGTCGACCGCTATCAGATCGAGGTCATGGACCATCTAGACGAGCTTCCCACCACGGGCGCCGTCATCTTCTGCACCTTCCCCAAGGTGCGTGATGGCGTCGGATATCCCGCACGTGTCTTTGTGGTCTGCCCCGCATCATAAGTTCCCATGCGTTTGTTCTTCTAAATACGGCCATCCGGTGCACGCGACATGGCCCGGCGGCATACAATCCATCAGGCGCTCCTTACGCGGGCGCCTTTTATATGGGGAGATGATTCGCATGCAGATCAACAAGGTCGCCTTTATCGGCAAGGGCGGCGTCGGGCTACTCTACGGCAGCATGATTGCCAAGGCCCTCGGCAATGACGCCGTCGAATACGTTATGGATGACGCCCGTTTTGAGCGTCACGCAAACGATGCGCTCACCGTCAACGGCAAGCCCTGCGCGCTCAAGTCCGTCCGCGCCAGCAAGGCAACGCCCGCCGATCTGGTCATCCTGACGGTCAAGACGACTGGACTCGATGCGGCGCTCAAGACTATGGAACGCATCGTAGGGCCCGACACGCTCATCGCATCCCTTTGCAACGGCATCACGAGCGAGCAAAAGATCGCCGAGCGCTTTGGCTGGGAGCACACCGTCCTCGGAATATGCCAGGGCATGGACGCTGTGTTTCTCAACGGAGAGCTCACCTTTACCAACACGGGCGAAATCCGCTTTGGCGCGGCGGCCGGTACGGATCCCGCAGCCATCACCGCAATCGACGAGCTCTACACGCGCTGCGGCATCGCACACACCGTCGAGAGCGACATTGCGCACCGCATGTGGGCCAAACTCATGCTCAACGACGGCATCAACCAGACCTGCATGGCCTACGGCGGCACGTACGGAAGTGCCACGGAGCCGGGCTCCGAGCAGCGTCGCTGTCTTGTTTCCGCCATGCGCGAAACGCTTGCGGTCGCCAACGCCGAGGGCGTTGAGCTGACCGAGGCAGACCTGACGCAGATGGCGCACCTCATCGAAGGAATCGATCCCGCCGGCATGCCCTCGATGGCGCAAGACCGCATCGCTCAACGCAGAACCGAGGTCGAGGAATTTGCGGGTACCATCTGCCGCCTCGCGGCCAAGCACGGTATCCAGGTGCCGCAAAACGAATGGCTCTATTCGCGCATCCGCGAAATCGAGGCCAGCTGGTAACGCCGCCGCACCGCATCCAACAGTCTCAATAGCAAAAACCGCCGCAAAGGGCACTCCCCTTGCGGCGGCTTCCTTCTTCATCTATGGGCAAAACCAGCTTCACAACGGCTAGCGCCGCACCTGCGGCGTCTCGTCCTCGTCATCGCGGCAAAGGGTCACGCCCGCACTTCCCAGCAGCGCTGCTGCGATGAGCGCGCCGACCACAATAGGAGCAGCCCCGCACGAGCCCTGCATGCCTGCGACAAACGCAGCTGTAGGACCAAGGCAACCAAGCACCAATGCGACGACGGCAACGGCGATATCTCGAGCGTTCACAAGACCACTTCCTCCAAGAGAAAGACCTTATTTCTCATGAACTAGTGTGCCCTGCGCCCATATGCGCGGCGTACTGCCACAGTAAGCGCTCTGTTAACTCAAGCACGCACAAAAAACGAACGCCCTTACGTTGCCCAAAGGCTCGGTAAAGACGCCCGCCCGTCATGTCCTATTGGCTTATGGCAGATTACCAGCCAGTGTAGTAGTCGGTGGTTCCGGCAGCGCAGCCGGAGTCATAGACCTTGCACTCGCCCTTGGAACCGGTAAACGTAGAGCCTTGGGCCTTATCGCCCGCGGCAACGACGTAGTAACCATCGGAATCGCGCCAAAAGCCCTCGGAATCCTGCGTCCACTCGCCCGTGCGGTGGTGATACAACACGTTGCTGCTGTAATAAGTCTCGCGGCGGCCGTTATAGTTATTGACGCCGCTCGAGCGCGTCAGACCCGAGCCGTTCGCGTAATACGCAGCAGACGTATAAGACGAGCCGGAGCCGGCGTTGTAATACGAAGCCTGAACGGCCTCAGCGGCCTCGGCTTCGGCTGCGGCAGCCTCGAGCGCCTCGCGCTTGGCATCCTCAAGCGTGGAGCGAAGCTCGTCGAGCTCGGTCGACTTGGCGTCGACTTCCCCCATCGTCAACAGGCTACCCGCACCGTCGATGCAACCCTGCAACACAGCGCGCTCGTCATCGGTAGCATAGTCGCCATACATATTCATAATGATCTGAGCGCGCATCTCCAGGGAATCGCGCTTTGCCCCCATCGAGGCGTTCCACTCCTGCATAGAGCCATAACCGTCGCCGCGGTAGTCAACGGGCTGCACCAGCGTCGCCTCGGACGGCGTTGATCCGACCGTATCGGATAGTGTCGCCGCGTGGGCATCAGTTGCGCCGGCGCCCGCCAAAAGTGCCACGGTCAGAGCGGCGGAAAGGGCGGCGGCTTTCGGTTTTCGTGAATCGATCCTCATGTAGCTGGAAACCTCCGTAGTGCGTTTTTGCTGCGTGTGAGCTACGTGTGATTTAATCGCGCTGCATAGTACCCCGAGCAAATCGCGACCTGCGGTTTTACTCAAAAGGCACACGTCAATTGCGTAAAACTCACATCCTCTCAACAGGAGTTTTCCACAACTCGAATGCATAAAGCATGCCAAAAACCCTGTTTTTGCACCCTCTCTATGCAAAAACGACGCCTGTGCAACCATTGTTCGCACAGGCGCCTTGAGCAGGCATTTTATGCAGTTATACCTATCGAGTCGCAAGGGGTCCTTGCACAAGTCGCCTTACTCGTCCAGCGCGGCAAAGGCCTGCTTCAGATCCCAAATGATATCCTCGGCGTTCTCGGTACCGATGGAAAGACGGATCGTGGAGGGCGTGATGTTCTGCTCGGCGAGCTCCTCGGCAGAGAGCTGGGAGTGCGTGGTGGTAGCCGGGTGCACGACGAGCGACTTGACGTCGGCCACGTTGGCGAGCAGCGAGAACACCTGCAGATGATCGATGAACTTCCATGCAGCCTCCTGGCCACCCTTAATCTCCAAGGTAAAGATCGAAGCACCGCCACGGGGGAAGCACTTCTGATAGAGCTCGTGATCGGGGTGCTCAGGCAGGCTCGGGTGATTCACCTTGGCGACGTGGCTGTCGCCAGCCAGGAACTCAACGACCTTCTTGGTGTTCTCGACATGACGGTCGACGCGCAGCGACAGAGTCTCGGTGCCCTGGAGCAGGACCCAGGCGTTGAACGGGCTGATGCAGGCGCCCTCGTCACGCAGCAGGATAGCGCGGACATAGGTTGCGAAGGCGGCGGGACCGGCAGCCTCGGCAAACGAAACACCATGGTAGGAGGGGTTGGGCTCAGCGATCTGGGCGTACTTGCCACTCGCCTTCCAATCGAAGTTACCGCCGTCGACGATCACACCGCCCAGCGAGGTACCGTGGCCTCCGATGAACTTGGTTGCGGAGTGGACGACGATGTTGGCGCCGTGCTCCAGCGGACGGAACAGATACGGGGTGCCGAAGGTGTTGTCGACGACAACCGGCAGACCGTGCTTCTTGGCAATCTCGGAGATGGCGTCGATGTTGGGGATGTCGGAGTTGGGGTTGCCGAGCGTCTCGAGATAGATGACCGTGGTGCTGTCCTTGATGGCAACCTCAACCTCTTCCAGGTTATGGGCATCGACAAACGTGGTCTCGACGCCAAACTGGGAGAGCGTATGCTCCAGCAGGTTGTAGGAGCCACCGTAGATGGTCTTCTGAGCCACCACGTGGTCACCAGCCTGGGCAAGAGCCTGCAGGGTATAGGTGATGGCAGCAGCGCCGGAGGCGACGGCAAGACCTGCCACGCCGCCCTCGAGCGCGGCGATACGGTCCTCGAAGACGCCCTGGGTGGAGTTGGTCAGACGGCCGTAGATGTTACCGGCGTCGGCAAGACCAAAGCGGTCGGCGGCGTGCTGGGAGTTGCGGAACACATAGCTCGTGGTCTGGTAGATCGGCACGGCACGGGAGTCGGAAGCGGGATCGGCGCTCTCCTGGCCAACGTGCAGCTGCAGGGTATCGAAACCAAAGGTGTGCTCGGGGTTGTTGATGAACTGGCTCATGATGATCTCCTTGATCGAACGAAAGTAAGTAAAAAGAGAGAAGTAAGTCGCTGTCTCCTGATCACGCCGACGGGCGCAAACAGGAGCCCGGCATTCGTCTTGGTAAGCAATTCATATGCGGGCCTCCTTTCGCGTCCCGATTCCGTGGTCGGCTTAATAACCTACCGCCTTTGTGTGTTTTGAATAGTACGGGCATTGTCTCCCTCGGTCAATCACTTAAAAGCGCTAACTTGTTATCTGTTTTATAGATAACTATCGAAAGGATGGCGTCGATGACCCTTCAGCAGCTTCGTTTTCTGATCACCGTGGCAGAGTCCGGCTCAATCAACGCCGCAGCTCAACGCCTCTATACTGCTCAGTCCAACATCTCAAACGCCGTCAAAAGCCTGGAACAGGAGCTCCATCTGGAGATCTTTACGCGCTCCAGCCGCGGCGTCACGCTCACCAACGACGGCACCGAGCTTTTGGGCTATGCGCGCCAGGTCGTAGAGCAGGCCGACATGCTCGAGGCACGCTACGAGGACGGCGGCATCCCGCAAGCCCGCCTCGCCATTTCCGCCCAGCACTACGCCTTTTCGGTCGAGGCCTTTGTCAACGTAGTCGAGCGCTGCCGCGACAGCAAGTTCGAGTTCATCATGCGCGAGACCACCACATCGCAGATCATCGACGACGTGCGCGCGTTTCGCAGCGACATCGGCATCCTCTATCTGGACGACTTTAATACCCGTGTCTTGCAGAAGGCCTTCGCCGATGCCCGCGCAAGCTTCCATCCCCTCTTCGACGCGACGGTCCACGTCTTCGTCAGCGAACGCCATCCGCTCGCACGCCGCCCGCAGCTGTCCCTTGCCGACCTTACACCCTATACGCGCTACAGCTTTGAGCAGGGAACCTCAAACTCCTTCTATTACGCCGAGGAACCCTTTAGCTATATCCCTTGCGACCGCAACATACGAATCTCGGACCGCGGAACACTTACCAACTTACTTATCACGTCGAACGGTTACACCCTGTCGACCGGTGTCCTCTCCAATGAAATGCAATGGGGCATGGCATCGATCCCGTTAGCAGATGCCCCAACGATGCACGTTGGCTACATCATGCACGACGAGCGCAAGCCCTCTCTCCTCTTGCAGCAATACCTCGACGAGCTCAACCGCATCATCCATGCCAGCTAACAGTCGGAAGACGGGGCAGAAATCGTAGATTGCTGGCCCCCGGCGGGCATGGCGCTACAATGGTCACTCACATGAAATGCACTCAAAGAAAGGAAACCCGTGAAGGTCATCATCTATACCGACGGCTCGGCCCGATCAAATCCGGGACGCGGCGGCTACGGCGCCGTGCTCAAATACACCAACCCCGCCGGCAAGACCTTTACCTCCGAGCTTTCGCGCGGCTACGCCAAGACCACCAACAACCGCATGGAGCTCATGGCCGTTATCGTGGCGCTCGAGGCACTCAACCGCCCATGCGAGGTCGAAGTCCATTCCGATTCGCAGTACGTCGTCAACGCCTTTAACAAGCACTGGATCGACGGCTGGAAAAAGCGCGGGTGGAAAACCGCCAACAAGCAGCCCGTCAAGAACCGCGACCTGTGGGAGCGCCTACTCACCGCCAAAAGCAAGCACAAGGTTGAGTTCATCTGGGTTAAGGGTCACGCCGGCCACGAGCTCAACGAGCGCTGCGATGAGCTCGCCACCACGGCGGCCGACGGCAGCAACCTCGATATCGACACCGGCTTTAACGAGAGCGACCTGTAATAGCGTTTTCGTACAGCTTTATATCCCCACGCGCTACACTCATCCTGTAGACCAAACAACGCAAGGGGGACGTATGCTGCGCATCGCGACCATCGGCACATCCATGATCACCGACGACTTTATCCAAGTCGTCAACGCCAACGACCAAGCCGCGTTTGTGGGCACGCTTTCACGCGATGCCAATCGCGGTGCTGCCTTTACCGCCGAGCGCGGTGGCGAGCGAAACTTTACCTCACTCGATGAGCTTGCGGCAGCCGCCGACGTCGACGCCGTCTATATCGGCAGCCCCAACGCACTTCACTACGAGCAGGTCCTTGCCTGCATCGCCGGTGGCAAGCACGTCATCGTCGAGAAGCCCTTCTGCGCCACCGAAGCGCAGGCGCTGGAAGTCTTCCGCGCTGCCGAGGCAGCAGGTGTCGTGGCCCTCGAGGCCATGCGTCCCCTCCACGATCCCGCCTTCCACGCCATCGAGGACGCCCTGGGCGAGATCGCCCCCATCCGCCGCGCCTCATTGCGCTTTGGCAAATATTCCTCGCGCTACAACGAGATTCTCGCGGGACGCGCCACCAATATCTTCGACTGCAATATGGCATCGGGTTCCCTCATGGACATTGGCGTCTACACCGTCGAGCCCATGGTCGAGATTTTCGGCATGCCCTCCGGCCTTACGAGCATGACTACTCTGCTCGACCCCACCACGCGACAGCTCACGCACGGCCCCATCGATGGCTGCGGTTCCATCCTTGCCAGCTACGGCGGTGGCCGTATCTCCGTCGAGCTCGCGCACTCCAAAATTACGAATGACCTGCTGCCCTCGCAGATCGAAGGCGAGCGTGGCACTATCCAGATTGACCATCTGTCCACGCCCCGCAACGTCCGTATCGACTATCGCGGCGATGTCGTACGCGGATCGGCGACCGAGGCGCCGCGCGAGCAAGGCGGCAACGGACGCGCGCTCGACCTTCCCAAGTCAAGCAACACCATGGAATACGAGCTCGCGGACTTTATCACCGCCATCGACGGCATCGATAACGTTAAGGAAGAGATTTGGGAGACCCCGGCGGGACGCCACGAGCTTGGCCACTACCGCGATGTCACGCTCGTCTCGCTGCGTATCATGGATGCCGTGCGCCAGCAGGCCGGCATAACCTTCCCGGCCGACGCAGGCAAGCAGGCATAGCGATGGGCCTCTTCGATACGTTCTTCTCCAGCGTCACCGGCGGCAGTCGAGAGCCTCAAAAACCATCAAACGTCGAGCTCGAGCTGCGCCGCAGGCTTACTGTGCTCGCAAGCGACGAGGCCACTCAAGACGCTCCCCTGCGCTATTTCCTGCGCTGGGAAGGGCAAGTCCAGGGCGTCGGTTTTCGCTTTACCAACACCAACCTCGCGCAGGCACGCGCACTCACCGGCTGGGTGCGTAACATGGAAGACGGCTCAGTCGAGATGGAGATACAGGGGGCTCCGGCAAACATCCTATCTCATCTCGAGGCGCTTCATGCCTCCTACGAGCGCATGGGAACGCGTTTTCGCCTCGTAGACGCCCAGACCCGAGCCCCACTTGCCAATGAAGACGGTTTCATTCCTCGTTATTAGTATTGTGTGCTAAATACGGTATCATTTACCTACGACCGTTGATAGAAAAGAGGCGAGGCGCATGGCGGTGCAAAGAAGGAATACCAGGCAGCGAAAGCTGGTTCTCGACGCCGTGCGCCAAAGCTATAACCATCCCACCGCCGACGAAATCTACAACGTCGTGCGCGCGCAGGATGACAAAATCAGCCGTGGTACGGTCTACCGCAATCTCAATCTCTTGGCCGACGCTGGCGAGATCCTCTCCATCAAGACGCCGGGCGGCAGCCGCTTCGATCGCACGATCGAGCCGCATGCGCATATCATCTGCACCTCGTGCAGCCGCGTCATCGATGTACCGCTCCCCTTCGATGCCCAGCTCGACGCCAAGGCGTCCGAGCAAATCGGCTGGCACGTCACGTCGCACTACACCATCTTCGAGGGTCTCTGCCCCGACTGCCGATAAATGTTTGGGACATGCCTTAAAATCCACCTTTCCGCACTCTGTAGCAAAAAGTAGATTTCTAGGCATGTCCCAAATATCTACTCGGCAAGCAGGCGATGCAGTTCCTCTTCGACCGTGCGCGCGTAGCGGACGCGGTCGTTGATGCCGCGCATGGTGGGGTTGCAGCTCTCCATCAGATAGGGATGGCCCACGACGTTGAGCATGTCGCGATCGTTCTCATTGTCGCCAAACGCCATCATCTCATCGGGCGAAATCCCCAGGGCACGACCGTAATCGGCAAGCGCGGAGCCCTTGCCCGAACCGAAACCGATAAAGTCCGTCCATTCGGTTCCCGATGTCATGACATCGACTCGGTCGCTAAAGAGGCGCTCGAAATACTCCAAGGCCGCCGGCTGCTCCACCTCGGGCGTCTGGAAGGCAATCTTAATGACGTCCTCGTCGATGTCCTCGGGACGGTCGACCACCGCCGCGTCGCAGTGGACCTCATAGCGCAGGTGGTCAACAAACGCGTCATTGCCGCTCATGGTGTAGAGGCGCCCCTCACACGAAAGGGTCACGTCGGCATGGGGATACGTAACCACGGCGTTCGCGATATCCATAGCAAGGCTACGTTCCATGGAACGCTTGACAACGGCACGCCCCTCGCTCATCACCAGGGCTCCGTTTTCGCATACATAGGCGAGCTCATCGGCCACCGGGGCAAACAGGTAGCGCAAGCTCGCATATTGACGGCCACTCGCCGGCATAAACACGATACCGCGACGATGCAGCTCATCGATGAGTTCAAAGGCCTCGGAACGCGGCTCGCGCTCCCCCGGATGCAGCAACGTGCCGTCCAAATCGCATGCAATCAGCTTGATTCCCTCAAGACCCATATGCTTCCCCAAAGCCTCCTATCAACAGCAAGACGGACCTTGATTGGTCGCCCCTCAAAGCCCGCCTTGCGTATATACGCGCTTAGCCGCGCGTCTTTTTTACGATGGTAAAGTCGGGAGCCATGCTCACGACGGCCTCCGCCGCACTCGATGCAAAGCGCCGGTCCGCATCGAGTTCACGGGTAACCACCGAGAGCCGAACACCCTCGACGCCCCGGAGCATGCGGCCCAAAACAGGCTGCACCGGCGTATACATGCGCACGGTATGCTCGTCCGAGTCGCCTCGGAAAATCGGCGCATGCATGTTGCCGATCTCCCAGCACGCATGCGCGAGCGCAATCGGGTCCATGCGGTCAACTTCGACCAAATAAACCTCGGCACTGCGCAGGCGCACGACAACCGCCACGGGCACCATGCCCGAACGGTCGATGGCGAGCACGTCACCATCGGCAAGACGACCGTCGTCGGCAGCATCCAGCCGAACATCGACTGTGCGCCCCAGCTCCGTCACACCCACAAACGCGCATACATCAGCCTGGTCCCAATCGAGCAGCAGCTCGTCAACCTCAAAGACACCGCCCAGCTCCCGGCGAAGCAGGAGTTCATAGGACGGATCGTTGAGATTTCCCAAGCATGTCGTCGAAACCAAGCGCTCAGGCATACTCTAGCCCTCGACCTCGACGAGCTCGATATCAAAGTTGAGATCCTTGCCGGCGAGCTCGTGGTTGGCGTCGAGCGTCACGGCCTCGGGCGTCACGTCGATGACCACGGCGGGGACGGGCATGCCGCTCGGCGTGGACAGGAAGAGCTTCATGCCCTTCTCGATCTGCTCGATGTTGGGAACCTGTTCGGCCGGGAAGGTAATAACCATCTCGGGGTTGTGCTCGCCGTAGGCATCGGCAGCGGGAATGTGCACGGTCTTCTTCTCGCCCACCTGCATGTCGACAACAGCGGCGTCGAAGCCCTTAATCATCTGACCGGCGCCGCAGGTGAACTCCAGCGGCTCGCCGCGATCGTAGGAGCTATCGAACTGCGTACCATCGTCGAGCGTGCCGCGATAATGAGTCTTGACCTTCTTGCCCTGGTTGGACATGGTAACCTCCGTGATAAGGGCGGCGCACAACGCGGGCCGCCGTGAACATATGGCGCTAACTATACCCTAGTCATACAATTCAAAGACAGTTTGCAAAGAAACGCTGCAACCGGAGGAACCATGGCATATCCCGTATTTGACCTACACTGCGACACCGCCGACCGCATCGGCTGGGCCACGCTCGATCTCGACCTGCGCTTTACCGCCGGCACCGACGGTTATTTCCCCGGCGACGAAACGCATCCGCAAGATTTCGACCTCATCGAGGGCAACGCCTGCGCCATCTCGCTCGCAAAGATCGGCAACACGCCGTGGGCACAGTGCTTCGCCACATTTGTCCCCGACGAGATTCCCACCGCCCACGCCGCGCGCTTCCAGGCGCAGATCATGGCACACATGAGCGGCCAAGCAATGCTCAACCACGACCGCATGGTCAACGTACGCAACGCCGCAGACATTCGCCCCGCGCTCAAAGACGGCAAGGTCGCCTGCATCCACACCATCGAAAACGCCACGTTCTTTGCCGAGGACCCCGCGCTGATCGAGGTGCTCAAGAGCCTGGGCGTACTCATGTCATCACTCAGCTGGAACGCGCAGGGACCGCTCGCGAGCGGCCACGACACCCACGCCGGCCTCACCGCCGCCGGCATCGAGGCGCTTACGCAGATGGAGCACGCCGGCATGGTGCTCGACGTCTCCCACCTCAACGATGAGTGCTTTGACGAGGTCGCCGCCCGCGCCACGCGCCCCTTCGTCGCCAGCCACTCCAACTCCCGTGCGGTTTGCGGCGTCAAGCGCAACCTTACCGACGACCAGTTCCGCACCATTCGCGACATGGGTGGCATCGTCGGCCTCAACTACTGCAGCGAGTTCCTTTCCAACGACGCAACCGACAAAACCGCCGCAGACGTCACCTTCGACCAGCTGGCGGCACATATCGAGCACTGGCTCGACCTGGGCGGCGA
>CAUDZT010000045.1 GCA_958453935.1 uncultured Collinsella sp.
GGAAAGATTTGGGAGGTAACCCTGCGCCCGGCCTGCGGCTACTATGGGGCCGACGCACCAACTTGAGATGCTGCGCATACAAAGTTGGAAGGGTCTGAATTGCACTTTGTTGGGATGGGCCCGTTTCCCCATGGGAACTTTGCTTGGCAGGACTCTAATTTAAATTCAGCATAAACAGGGGCGCCCTCTTTGAGGACGCCCCTGTTCTGGCTTGTTTGCGGTTGTCGAAGCGATGCTTTGCCTCGTCTTGCCCTAGGCCAAGAACTCCTTGGTGGTCGCCACGATGTTGGCGGCGTCCAGGCCGTACTTGTGCAGGAGCTCGGCACCCGGGCCAGACTCGCCGAAGGTGTCGTTGACGCCGATCTTCTTGAGCGGCGTCGGGCACTGCTCGCACAGGACGTCGGCAACGGCGCTGCCCAGGCCACCGATCACGGAGTGCTCCTCGACGGTCACGACGTGGCCGGTCTTGGTGGCGCTCTTGACGATCAGATCGGCATCGATGGGCTTGATGGTGTGCATGTTGATGACCTCGGCGTCGATGCCCTCGGCAACGAGCTGCTCGGCGGCCTCGAGAGCCTCGCCGACCATCAGGCCGCAGGCGATGATGGTCACATCGGCGCCCTCGCGCATGACAATGCCCTTACCCAACTCGAACTTGTAGGTCTCGGGGTCGTTGATAACCGGCGAGGCCAAACGGGCGAAGCGCATGTACACCGGACCGTCGCACTCGTAGGCGGCGCGCGTCACGGCGCGGGCCTCCACGTCGTCGGCGGGAACAATTACGGTCATGCCGGGGATGACGCGCATGAGGGCGATATCCTCGCAGCACTGGTGCGTGGCGCCGTCCTCGCCCACCGAGATGCCGGCGTGCGTGGCACCGATCTTAACGTTGAGGTGCGGGTAGCCGATGGAGTTGCGGACCTGCTCAAAGGCGCGACCGGCAGCGAACATGGCAAAGGTACTCGCGAAGGCAACACGACCAGTGGTCGCGATACCGGCGGCGACGCCCATCAGGTTGCTCTCGGCGATACCCACGTCGAAGAAGCGGTCGGGGCAAGCGGCCTTAAACTTACCGGTCTGCGTGGCGGCGGCCAGGTCGGCGTCGAGGACCACAAAGTCATCGTGCTCGTTGGCGAGCTCGACGAGGGCCTCGCCGTAGCTTACACGCGTGGCGATTTTCTTGACGTCTGCCATCCTAGAGCTCCTCTCCGGCGGCCGTGAGCTCTGCCATGGCCTGCTCAAACTGTTCATCGTTGGGGGCCTTGCCGTGCCAACCAACCTGGTTCTCCATAAAGGACACGCCCTTGCCCTTTGTGGTCTCGGCGATAATGGCGGTCGGCTGCCCCTTGGTGGCGCGAGCCTCGGCAAAGGCGGCGCGGATCTGGTCGAAGTCGTTGCCGTCGGCGAGCTCAACCACGTGGAACTTGAACGCACGGAACTTGTCGGCGAGCGGCATGGGGTCGTTGACCTCCTCGACGGGACCGTCAATCTGAAGGCCGTTGTGGTCGACGATCACGCAGAGGTTATCGAGCTGCTGGTTGCCGGCAAACATGGCGGCCTCCCAGACCTGGCCCTCCTCGCTCTCGCCATCACCCAGCAGGGCGTACGTGCGATAAGTATCGCCCCAGTGCTTGGCGGCAACGGCCATGCCCACGGCGGCGGAAATGCCCTGGCCGAGCGAGCCGGTGGACATGTCGACGCCCGGGGTGTCGTTCATGTTGGGGTGACCCTGCAGGTGGCTGCCGATATGGCGCAGCGTCTTGAGGTCCTCTTTGGGGAAGAACCCGCGCTCGGCGAGCACGGCGTACAGGCCCGGAGCGCAATGGCCCTTGGAGAGCACAAAACGGTCGCGATCGGCCTTGCGGGGATCGGACGGGTCGACGTTCATTTCCTCAAAGTACAGATAGGTCATGATGTCGGCAGCACCGAGCGAACCGCCCGGATGGCCGGACTTGGCAGCGTGCACGCCGGTGACGATGCCCTTCCTTACCTCGTTGGCAACCTTTTTGAGCTCTTCGTCGCTCATTGTGCCTTCCTTTCATCCTCTTTAGACAAGATGCGCACGGCACCGAAGGTAATCCCAACACAGCCGCAATGCACGTACGCCATTCATTATGCTGGAAACTGATGGCTTTACCAGAGTTTTTATCATTATTTGAACAATTTAGCAGGCAGAACCGCTGATGAAACGGTTTATCAATGTGAACGTCTTTTGGATGGAACGCGGTCGCCCCTACGCGCTAATGTCCTTGAATCCCTCGCCGAAGGCTTCCGTAACGTCAGCAACCGTCACAATGGCGTGAGGATCGCGCTCGCGCACGATCGTCTTGAGGGTATTGAGCTCTCGACGGCTCACGATGACCATGATCACCGGCTTCTCGGCACCCGAATACATGCCAGTCGCCTTAAACTTGGTACAACCACGACCCAGGCCATACATAATATCGGCAGCGATATCAGGGAACTTGTCCGAGATGATGAGTACCATACGGCGTTTGTTGCCACCATCGACCACGGCATCGATCACGTAGCCGCTAATGACCATCGAAAGGCCTGCATATAGTGCATTTTCGATTGAAAAGACCGGAGCCGACAGCGCACATACGGCAACATCGATCGCCATGACGGTCGAGCCCACGGGCAGCGAGGTATTACGCGAGATGATTTGGCCAATCGTGTCCGAGCCGCCGGTGTTGGCGCCGGCGCGCAGCACCATGCCATAACCGATGCCCGTGATGATGCCGCCCCACATAGCGGGCAGCATCAGATCGGCATGTGCCAGCGGCGCCACAAACGGAGCGAACAGGTCGGTGAAAAAGCCCAGCAGCACAAAGCCCGTCGCCGTCTGCACCACGTAGAACATGCCGCCCTCGCGCATAACGACCAGCAGCAGCAAGGCGTTCATCACGATCGTCTGAATACCAACGGGAAGCGATAGACCGCGCGATGCGCCGACCGCCTGGATAATGGTGGCAAGGCCCGTAACGCCACCGGCAGCAAGGCCGTTGGGAATCAAAAACAGGTCGGTCGCAATAGCGGCCAGAGCGCACCCCAACATAATCTGGGGCAGGTCGTGAAAGAAGTTCATCGAAAGAATGCGCTTAATGTCCAGACGATATGCCATGCTGCCTCCCTCAAAAAAGCGCACCCAAACGGATGCGCTTCGAACTTCTTGCTGTATTCGATTCTACCGATTCGCCGGACAAAAACCACCCCTGCGCAGGGTTTGCTTTGGATACAAAACCACCCTGCTCGGAGGGTTTTATCCATTTCCACATAAACCGGGCGGTTTATGCAGATGGGATCTCTGCATCGGCGTTGCCGGTGGCCCAGCGATGATAGCCAATAACAAACGGGTCCAGGTCGCCATCGTCAAGAACGGCCTCGACATTGCTGGTCTCCACACCCGAGCGCAGATCCTTGACCATCTGGTACGGGTAGAGCACGTAGCTGCGAATCTGGTTGCCAAAACCGATCGTGGTTTTGGGTCCGCGAATCTCATCGAGCGCCTCGGCGCGCTTCTCGAGCTCAATCTCGTACAGGCGAGCCTTGAGGATCTGCATGCACGCGGCCTTGTTCTGGATCTGGCTGCGCTCGTTTTGGCAGGTAACCACAATGCCACTGGGAAAATGCGTCACGCGCACGGCGGAGTCGGTGGTGTTAACGCCCTGACCGCCCGGGCCGCTCGCGTGGTACACGTCCACGCGGATGTCATCGGGACTGATCTCGATGTCGATATCATCGGGTAGCACGGGGATGACCTCGACGCCAGCGAACGTGGTCTGGCGGCGCTTCTTGTCGTCGGTGGGGCTAATTCGTACCAAGCGGTGGACGCCGGCCTCGGCGCGCAGCATGCCAAATGCGTCCTTGCCCTCGACGGTAAAGGTCGCGCGGTCGATGCCGATGACCTCAGCAGCGGGGCAGTCGTTAATCGTGACCTTCCAGCCGCGACGCTGGCAGTACTTCATGTACATCTTAAAGAGCATGAAGGTCCAGTCCTGGGCCTCCAGACCACCCTGTCCGGGCTTGATGGTCACAATGGCATCGCCGTGATCGAACTCACCGGTAAACCAGCTCGAAAGCTCAAGCTCATCGATGGCACGGGCCAGGCGCTCAGCCGTGGCTGTAGCCTCCTCGCGAAGGGCGGCGGCATCGGGGTCATCCCCCATCTCCTCGGCAAGCTCCAGCGCGGCGCGGGCATCGGAAAGCTCGCCGCGCGCGTTGTCCACGGCGGCGATGTCTTCCTTGGTGCGCGCGATTTCCTCCATGGTGGCACGGGCGGTGTCGGCGTCATCCCAAAAGCCGGGGGCCACGCTTTTGGCCTCGAGCTCGGTCACGCGCGTGCGCTTCTCGTCCAAATGAAGATACGACTCGACCTCGCCGAGCCGGTCCGCAAACGCGTCCAGCTCGGCGGGCGTTACCTCTAAAGCCTCAGCCATTAACGATTCCTGCCGTGGCAGTACTTAAACTTCTTGCCGCTACCGCAGGGGCACGGGTCGTTGCGGCCCACGTTGACGTACGGATCGTCGCTCTCGGACTTGCGATAGGTGGTCACCTTGCCACCGTTGTTGACGGCAGCCGGACCACCCTGGACAGCCGTGCGGGCCTGCACCTGCGCCTGCTTGCGCAGCACCGAGTCGCCGTTGTCACCATCGACCTCGGCAGGACCGGAGAAGTGCGCACCCTCGAGCGCGGGCTCCTCCTTGTGCTCCACGGCACGCGGGGCAGCCTTGATCTCGATGCGCAGAACCGTGCGCAGGTAATCCTCGTACATGGTGTCGACGAGGATCTGGAACGCGCCGTAGGCCTCGGTCTTGTACTCGACCAGCGGGTCGCGCTGGCCAAAGCCGCGCAGGCCGATGCCGGTCTTGAGATAGTCCATCTCCTGCAGGTAGTTCATCCAGCGGGTATCGATGACGCGCAGCATGACCTGGGTGTTGAGCTCGCGCATCAGGTCCTCGCCCAAGCGCTCGGCCTTCATGTTGTAGCACTTCTCTACGTAAGCCAGGACATCGGCAGCCAGAGCCTCATAATCCTCGTCGGGGAACTTCGGCGTATCGATGTGGCCGGTGAGCTCCACAACCCACTTGCGCAGGCCCTCCAGGTCGCGCTCGCCATCGTGACTGTCCTTGGTGCAGAACTCCTGAACGCAGCGGTACACGGTGTCGTGCATGACCTCGGTGATGTGGTCGGTCAGGTCCTTGCCGTCCAGAATCTTATTGCGCTCAGCGTAGATGACCTGGCGCTGCTTGTTCATGACGTCGTCGTACTCAAGGACGCTCTTGCGCATGGAGAAGTTGATGCTCTCGACCTTGTGCTGGGCGCTCTCGACGGCCTTGGAGATGATCTTGTGCTGGATGGGCATGTCGTCGCCCATGTCGGCCGTGACCATCATCTTGGAGACGCGGTCCATCTTGTCGCCGCCGAACAGGCGCATGAGGTCATCCTCGAGCGACAGGTAGAACTGGGTCTCGCCCGGATCGCCCTGACGGCCGGAGCGGCCGCGCAGCTGGTTGTCGATACGACGGGACTCGTGGCGCTCGGTGCCGATAACGGTCAGGCCGCCGGCGGCAAGCACGCGCTCGCGCTCGGCCTTGCAGGTCTCCTTGGCCTCGGCGTTAAACTGCTCAAGCTGCTCGGGCGTCACGTCCTCCATGGTCAGGCCCTCGTACTCAAGGCGCTCGCGCACCAGCTCGTCGGGGTTGCCGCCCAACAGGATGTCGGTACCACGACCGGCCATGTTGGTAGCGATGGTCACGGCGCCGTAGCGTCCGGCCTGGGCAACGATATGAGCCTCGCGCTCATGGTGCTTGGCGTTGAGGACCTCGTGCGCGATGCCGCGCTTCGTGAGGGCGGCGGACAGCTTCTCGGAGCTCTCGATGGAGACGGTGCCCACCAGGACCGGCTGGCCCTTGGCGTGACGCTGCTCGACATCGTCGGCGACGGCGTTGTACTTGGCCTGAATGGTGCGGTACACCAGGTCCTCGTGGTCCACGCGCTGCACGGGCTTGTTGGAGGGGATGACCTCGACGGGCAGCTTGTAGATCTCGCGGAACTCGGCGTCCTCGGTGAGTGCCGTACCGGTCATACCGGAGAGCTTGTCATACAGGCGGAAGTAGTTCTGCAGGGTGATGGTCGCCAGCGTCTGGTTCTCCTCGCGCACGAGTACGCCCTCTTTAGCCTCGATGGCCTGGTGCAGGCCCTCCGAATAGCGGCGGCCTTCCATGATGCGGCCGGTGAACTCATCGACGATCTTGACCTCGCCGTTGGTGACCACGTACTGCTTGTCGCGGTGGAACATGTACTGGGCCTTCAGTGCCTGCTGCAGGTGATTGACCAGCTGGCCGGAGAGATCGGCATAGATATCATCGATACCCAGGCGGCGCTCGATCTTCTTAAGACCGCGCTCGGTGGCGGCGATGGTGTGCTTGGCCTCGTCCATGACGTAGTCGCCCGTGGGTTCAACGTCCTCGGTGGCGGTAAGCATGTCGTGCGACACGTCCTCGCCGCGCTCAAGGCCACGCACGGCACGCGCGAAGTCCTTGTAGGTACTGGCGGACTTGGTGCCAGCGCCCGAGATGATCAGCGGGGTGCGAGCCTCATCGATCAGGATGGAGTCAACCTCGTCGACGATGGCGTAGTTGTGGCCGCGCTGCACGCGCTGCTCGGGACGAGTGACCATGTTGTCGCGCAGGTAATCAAAACCGAACTCGGAGTTGGTGCCGTAGGTGACGTCGGCCTGGTAGGCCGGGCGCTTGAGCTCGAGCGGCATGTTGTTCTGGAGCAGACCGACGGTCATGCCCAGGTACTTATAGATGCGGCCCATCCACTCGGAGTCGCGCTTGGCAAGGTAATCATTGACAGTGACGACGTGCACGCCCTTGCCGGCAATAGCGTTGAGATAGCCGGCCAACGTGGAGACGAGGGTCTTACCTTCGCCGGTCTTCATCTCGGCGATGTGGCCCTCGTGCAGTGCCATGGCGCCAATGAGCTGCACGTCAAAGTGGCGCATACCCATGGTGCGCTTGGAAGCCTCACGCACGGTGGCAAAGGCCTCGGGGAGCATGTCGTCGAGCGACTCGCCGTTGGCGTAACGCTCGCGGAACTTATCGGTCTGGCCGCGGAGTTCCTCCTCGGTCATCTTCTCAAACTGGGGCTCAAGACCGTTGATCTGGTCGACGATCTTGTAGTAGCGCTTAAGGTCCTTATCGGATCCAAAGGACAGCAGCTTTGACATGAATCCCATGTGGTTTTCCTTTTTGGCCATCGCCCACGCCGTGCAGCTGCGGGCGAGTTAAACACAGTTGATTGTACTTTAGCCAAACAAGGCGCGGCCTATACGGTCGAGCTCGACCGCCACGTAATATCTATGACCAACCTGCCGCAATGGAACGGGTTTATTTTGGCAGGTTTTATCTGAGCAAACGCCGTCTCTCTGCCATTTGGTGCCACGGGGACAGGTTAGCTTGCACCAATAAAAAGAAAAGGGCCGCGCACCCAAATGGATGCACGGCCCTCATGCCATGAATGCGAGTGATTCCGCGGCGAGCTATTTACTCAGCAGCCTCGGTGGTCTCGGCCTCGGCAGCGGCCTCCTCGACGGGAGCCTCTGCGGGAGCCTCGGCGGCCTGCTTGGCAGCCTCCTCGGCGAACTTAGCGGCACGCTTAGCCTTCTCGGCAGCCTTAGCCTCAGCGGCGGCCTTGCGAGCGGCCTCGGCCTCAGCAGCCTTGGCGGCCTTGGCAGCCTTGGCCTCCTCAGCCTTCTTGAGCTGGGCGGCAGCGGCGCCACCGAACTTGTCGGCGAAGCGCTGGACGCGTCCACCGGTGTCGACGAACTTCTGCTGGCCGGTGTAGAACGGGTGGCACTCGTTGCAAAGCTCAACCTTCATCTCGGACACGGTAGCGTGCGTCTTGAAGGTGTTGCCGCAGGAGCACGTCACCGTGCACTCGACATACTGGGGATGGATACCCTGCTTCATGGTAGGACTCCTTATTGGTCAGGCGCTGGTTACCGATCAGCGCATAAGGCGTCTTGGTTTCCGACCAAGACAACAAACTCGGCTATGGTACCACGGCGCCGCGTGTCCCACAAAAGGTTCACGGTCTTTTCGGAACGACACGAGCTGGACCTTAAATATCAACTTCATCCGAACACTCCCCCACATTCATCTCTCGTATGTATCGAGGTATTCCTGCTTGAGCGTCTGCGAGGACGACTTGATCTTTTCCACGAGCGTGCCGGCCTCGATGAAGTAGAACGAGTTGGTAAGGTCTGCCAGGTCGTCGAGTAGATGGCTTGAAATGAGCACGCTGCGTCCCCGCGCCACCTCGCTGCGCATCGCGTCGCAGGAGGTTTTCCGCTTTCCCGGATCGAGGCCGTTCAGCGGTTCATCGAGGATGAGGTACGGGCAATCGGTCGCTATCGCCATGGCAAGCTTTACCTGCTGCTTCATTCCCGTCGAGAGTTTACGGGTCGGCTTGTCGAGATATGGGGAGATTCCGAGGGAGTCGCAGAGCGAGTCGATGTCGGCGGCCGATTTCCACGCCTCCCTAACGAAAGCAAGGTGCTCGATGGCCGATAGCGTGGGATAGAGATCCGCGCCGCCTGAAGAGCTCAGGTAGACGAGTTCTGCAAATTCGGCTGATCGACGTTGGCAGATTCCGTCTGCCGCCAGGCTTCCCGAGCGGATGCGGGTGGGAAATTGGCCCGACAGCGCTTCAAGAAGGGTGGTTTTCCCCGAGCCGTTGGGAGCAACGAGGCCCGCCGCCGTTCCCGGGCTCAGGAAAAGCGACCCGATTGAAAGTATCGTCGTGCTTCCGTATCCCACGCTCGCGTCCAGAAGCTCGAGCCCATGGTGCTTTTTCGCGGGTCCAGGCTGTTTGGGGGAACGTGTCGCAACGGCGCCGACCGCAAAAAAGACCGCGACGTATGCCAGGGCCACGGCAAGCATCGATGCGCTGCCTGAACCGGAGCCAATGAATTCTGTCGGGAAGCATCCTACGTAGCCCGTGGCCTCGATAGGCGAGAACACGGCCAGCGGCAGGAGCCCGAGCACGGCATTATGCCCTAGTGCCGAATCGGACAATAACGGGAATGCCGGGGCCGCGACAAGCAGCGCGGAGGCAAGGGGGCCTGCGAGGACGCGCCTCGTTGCGGTCGATAGGACGGCGGAGCAAACGGATATCAAGGTTCCGCCCGCAAGCAGCGCGAGAAGCAGGGCTGTGAAGACGTTTCCCGCGGTCGTGGTGGTAAGCGCGCCGTCATGGAAGAAGGCGATCGGGTACCCAATTTGCCCGAAGCCGTTTAGGGCCAAGGCGTAAATGCCCCCGGGTGCAAGGCCGGCGAGGAGCATCGCGGTCCCCGCGGCGATTATCGAAAACACGATCTGGATAAGGCGCCGGAATTTGGGCACGGGCGCCTTTGCCGCCAGGGTCCCGGGCCTTGTGGCGCCGAGCACGAGTATCGACGAGAGAAGGAAGGGGATGAAGGGAAGGAAAGACGGCACCGCGGCAATGGCGTAAGGCAGGAAGGAAAGGAATGGCAGGTCGCTTGCGGAGGCCGGGATATCCGTGATGCCGGAACTGCTCAGGGCACGGCAATATGCGAGCTCCGCGTCATTGGTCTCTCGGTCTCCCACGATGGATCCGGATTGGAAGCCTTCGTCCATGAGCGCGTAGTAGCTCTCGGCAGAATCGAGAAAGGCGGCGTCGGTTTGAGCGGCAAGGGCGGCGTTCGCGTATCTTGCAAGCTCCGCGTCAGCTTGCTGCTCTGGCGATAGGTCTATGCCGTTGGCTTGGGGTGCGCGCGTATTGAATGCGTCGACAAAGCCCTGCATGCCCTGCTTCATAAAGAAGGGGCCGTAAATGGGTGAATTGAACGCAATGGGGATGGAGAAGGCTGCGGCAAGAACGAGCGTAGAGATCCATACGGCCCTGTCTCTTAGGATTAGTTTGAGAAGAAGTCGACAGTACATTCAGAAGCACCTACATTTCCCAAAGCATCGTTAGATTAATAATGACAGACCGAATGAAGATGCGTGCGACGGGGGCGAGGCGAATGGCTGAGCGGTATCGATATGCGGGTTCAACGGTATTATGTTGACCACATAGATTTTTAACTTGCATTTCTACCCGCCCTTTTCGTAGAGTCGCCGATACGTGCTTAGCGCACCCTCGGCGCGTCCGGCAGGCTTTGCGAAATGGGATCCAGGAGACTTCGGCGCAGCATCATCTTGCGGAATGCTTCTAATGAGCCTCCCATCCTTCAAAAACAGAATCTCATCGCACAGCCTATCGACCGAATCCAAGATGTGGGATGACATGATGATGCACGTACCAGAATCGGCCAGCTTCCTGAGAATCTCGGAATGCAAGTCCACCCTGCTGGGGTCGAGCGCGTTCATGGGCTCATCTAATAGAAGGTACCGCGCGCCCGTCGCATACGCAATCGCCAGGGTAAGCTGTTGCTTCATGCCCTGGCTCAGAGTGCGGATCCTCATCTTCGCGAACTCGCCTATCTGCGTTTGTTCCACTATCTCTTCGATATCGCGAGCATGCGGCCACATATCGCAAACCATCTTGAGGTGATCTTCCGCACGCAATCCGGGATACAGCAGCGTCCCCTCACCAGGTGCATAGAAGATCATAGAACGGACCTCTCTCGCACCCGTACCCTGCACCTCATCCAGAACGATGCTCCCGTCCACGCGAGGACCCGGCAAACCTGCCATCGCACGCAGCAACGTCGTCTTTCCATGCCCGTTCGGAGCGACGAGACCGTAGACCGTACCCGGGGCAAACTCAGCGTTCACCGAATCTACGAGCACCTTCTTTCCATAAGAGATCGTCAGCGTTTGAAGGTCAATCATCGAGATCATCCCCTTTCGATCTTTGGAACACTCAGGCGCACCATCAACGGAGATACGGCGCCCAAGACCGCCAGCAGAGCGCCCGATGCGCCGACGACCTCTCCAAAAGGCATCGCGTTCGTCCCTCGCCCAAGGAACCCAATCGTCCCCACCTGGGAAGCGGGATCAAACGAGGCGAATGGAGCCAGCAGAGCGACGCCCATGCCCACGCTTTCAACATGAGCGCTCAACGAACCCAACACCAAGAGAACCGCGCAAACCATTCCGGTGACAACGGGGTTGCGGCTAATCGCTGCTGTCAACGCAGCGACGACGGAAATCACGCCGTATGCCATGACCAGCAACGGAATACTGCACAACACCGCCTCCCCCACCATGGACGTTGTCGAAGCTCCCGCCCGAATGAGAGCGACGGGATACTCCGATCCACCCGCACCGTTCTTAATCACGGACACAACGACAGCGGGAACCATCGACACCAAAAGCAGCACCAAGCCAAGCAGGAGAGCCAGCGCAACAGCCGTCAGAAAACGCACATGCGCTGTTGCGGGGATCTGGAGAACCAGAAGGGAACGACACTGCAGGTGGGTGCACGCGAGCGATGTGACAACCACGGGCAACAGCAAAAATAAGGAGGGAAGCGCTGCCTGGAGATACGAAAGGAGGATTAATGGGGGCATCTTCGTACTTAACTCGTAAACCTTGGGGTCCGGCAAGCTCGCGATCGACTCAAGCAGAAGGGCGCGCGCCTCCGCACGAGAAGGAGTCTCCGGCTCGATTCCGATCGATTGCAGGAGAGTCGCATCTGCCGCGCCCAGCTCACCTCGAGCGCGCTCGTACGTCGCAAGGCTTCGAAACCCCTCCGCAGGCATAGGCGCGTACACGAAACCCGAAAGAGCATCCCGCATGTCTTCCAGGGCCGCTTTGCCCTCGACGTCCATATTCGCAGCGTTCTGCTCTAGATACCGATCTATTGAACGGAGCTCCCCATCCCTATACCGAACAGCGGAAACGTTATCGGCGTCAGGAAACATCTCGACCAGAGCCGGGGCCAGCATCGTCGCCGACATTGCAATCGCGCATACGGCGAGGGTAGGAGAACGCAGGAGCAGTTTCCCCATCGTTCTTACGTATGCAACGGCGGAGGCACAAGCGCTCGAACGAGTTGCCGTTCTCGATGCAGCGAAGGAACCTCTCTCAAGACAAATCGGGGATATCGGGCGCGCGCAGCCGCTCTTTCCAGCAACGCAAAGCAGGCTAATTGCCAGCACCTCGATCCCGATTGCGCATACGAGGGCAATCGCGCCACGCTCGAAGCAAAGTCCAGGCAGATTCACTATCTGCGTTGTCGGGTACGGGCTATAGGCGCCGACGGTCAACTCAGTGTTCGCATACGTAAGGGGATTCAACAGGGCGAACTCACGTAAAGCGATGGATCTTCCGTAATACCCGGGAACCATCGTCACCCCCATCAGGGCACATACGAACACGATTCCAAGCGTAGGGTTATTGGCAATCTTCACGGCAAGGTGAACGACAAGCGAGATGAACGCTGCCACCAAGAATTGCAAGATGGCCGTCTGCGCGAACACCAGCCAAGCCGGTTTGATAACCGGAGTCGCATATTGAATGTAGCCTATCGGATAGAACGGCGAGCCCGGGCCATTCTTCACAAGCGCGGCGATTATCCCTGGAAGATTGATGGCGAGGACGGCAAGCATTGCAAAAACACTCGCCCATACGCTCGATGCAACAAGTCTACCCAGCTCGCCCATCGGTGCCTGGATGATGAGCTTTTCACGTTTGTTAAGACGTGCGGCAAGGAACGAGACGGCAACGGCCGTTGCGACCCATAGCAAGTACTCCTTCGATCCGTCATAATAGGTGTACTCTCCATCCGATATCTGCAGAAACGGAAGTAGGGGAGAGAGCGGTGCCAAGATAAGACGTCCCGCGGCAAGAGGGTACAGAAGCGCGGGCATGCTTGATGAAGAGGTATAGACACCGTCCTCCCCCGCATTCACAAGCGCATCCGCATAGGATGCTGACAATTCCTGCTCAACACGGGTTATTCCCGACTCGAGGTATTCGACCCGTCCGTCGATGCCAGCCGCGCTCCTGAAGACGGGCAGAGCACAAAGAACCATCAACGCAACAACGACAACACAGAGCGACCTGGAGGAGAGAAGCGACCTAAAGATCGCCTTCGAGATTTTGAGCATATTCATCGCCAACCTTAACCTCATCCAGTCGGAACAGAGGGGCCGAACAAAATGCTCGGCCCTTCCTCGCATCTAGTAGGTGCTATAGACAAATTGCCATTTATCAGTTGTGCCAAGAACACCACAGGAGCACATTGCAGCGAGGCGGGATTCCCTATGATGCGCGGATCGGCGATAGCCATTTCGGTAGGAGATCGTCTTGTAAGAGATGTTGAACATCGAGATGCTGTGCCCGCTTACGCCGCGAGGACAGCTGTAGCTCCAGTAGGTATCGACGACGTCGTCCGTATACCCGAGGGGCTCAACGAGGGCACACTGGCTGCTCTCCTGGGAAGGAGGCATCGGGGTATCCGCAAAAGCGGGGGCTCCCGGCAGCAACAGACAAAGAGCGAGGCCGAGGAAAACCAAGAGCTTACACGACTTAACAGTACTGAACATAATCCTCTCCAATCTAGAGGGGTTTCGGTTGCAGTATGCTGTGATTACTTGCCGGCAAAGTCAATTTAACATAAACTGTTAAAAAGTAACCTGAGTTTTTTAAATTCTTCGGAGGTTATTATGAGTTCCGACAATCGCACTCCCCGGCTTCATTCCTTCCGCATCGCATGTGCGATAGCCTCTGCGACCCTTTGCGCCACCGCCATCGCACAAGTGGCGTTCTCCTTAAAGCCAGCAATCGAAGTGCTCGACAACCCTGTAATTGCAGACTCCCCCGCGTATCCAGCCCTTGCGATCTCGACATTGGTCCCTGCCGTCATCGGTATCGCTACGACCATCCTCAGCGCCGTTCTCGTGTGGACGATCAAGAGCGGAGACCCCTTCAAGAAAGGGTCTGCGACATGCTTGAAGGTGCTCGGCATTCTCTTCGTTGTTCAAGCTGCCACCAGCCTCTACGCCGGCTCACTCAAAACCTCCGTTTCGATGTTTGGCGGCGAGGGGGCCGTCGGCGCCCAAGAGATCGCTTCATCATTCGATTGGACCTCTCTGGTTCTCGGCATCGTCCTGTTCATGCTTTCCCAGCTCTTCTTGTACGCCCGAGAGCTGTACCTCGACTCCGACGAGATTGCGTAAGGAAACGCCATGCCCGTAATTGTTCGCCTCGACAAGATCATGGCCGAGCGAAAGATTTCCTCGAACGAACTTGCCGAAAGGATTGGAACCACGCCCGTGAACCTGTCCCGTATTAAAAAAGGGCATATTCGCGGCATTCGCTTCAACACACTCGAGCAGCTATGCCTCGCCCTTCGTTGCCAACCCGGAGACCTTCTCGAAGTCATGAGCGAAGAGGATGCCCGAAAGGAGTTCGGACTCGATTGGTCCGCCGAGGATTAGAGGGCGGTCGTACTCGCCCTGCACACGGGGATGCGAATCGGCGAGGTCTGCGGCCTTCGGTGGTGCGATGTGGATTTCGAGACGGGCCTGATCTCGATCAGACACTCGGTGGCGCACGCGAAGGGAATGGGTTCGTTCATCAAGGACACCAAGACCCATGACGCCAGGGGTATCCCCATCGACCCGGTCGGCCTACTCCCCTTCCTGAAGGAGACCCACGAGATCGACTGCGGAAAGCTGCGCTTGCGCGGCCTTACCGGGGCGGTCGAGATCGGGGACTGCTACATCCTGTCGGAGCCGGGCGCGACCTTCGCGACGACAAGCTATATCCGCAGGGCGTTCAAGACGTTCTCGGAGACCAACGGCCTCATGGGCACCAACGACGAGCTGATCACGTTCCACGGCCTTCGCCACACGTTCGCAACGCAGTGGATCCGCCAAGGCGGCGATATCAAGGCGCTCCAATCGATCCTCGGCCACAAGGACGCCATGGCGACGCTCAACGTCTACGCCGACATCGAGCCCATCTCCAAAATCCATAACATGCTGCGCGCCACGCCGTGCCTTTGGCGCGGGCACCTCGGGCCGAGGGTCGATCCGGGTCCCATGTTCCAACAGAGGATCCAGGAGTCCATCGAGACGCTCCAGGCGTTCGGCTACGGCATCACCGAGCCGGACGACCGAAATATCGCCATACGCGACGTGAAGACGAACAGTTGGCTCTAGCTCACCGAGTACGCGGCAGTGCTGGGCCCATCCCAACTGAGGTCACGGTGGTCCGATAGGGGCGCCGCCCGCGGCATGCGCCGCGGAGCGGTATCCCCTACCGAAGGGCGGGGATGCCCTCCGCTTCCAGTTCGGAATCAGCCGTCGGAGGCGTTCGGCTGACTGCGGGAACGGCCTGTCCGCTCAATGTGTTCGGCTGAGATCGGAAATCAACCCAACACGAGCCGGACACGCGCCAGACGGCTCTTCCCCGTACGGCCTTCCCCCTTACGCTCATGTTGCAGGCATGTAACGCCGCAGCGAGCGCGCCTTTTTTGCGCCAGACAGGTACAATGATGAACACTGTACCGTAGCGGAGCGCCCCGCGCGCGCCGCAATCACGCGAAAGGGTTTCCCATGGCCGAGATCTCGTCCTCCCGTATCGTCATCACCGTCCTTGGCAAGAACCGCCCCGGCATCGTCGCCGGCGTCACCCGTGTTCTGGGCGAGGCCAACGTCGACATCCGCGACATTACGCAGTCCATTATCGAGGACATCTTCACCATGACCATGCTGGCCGACACCGCCGAGTCCAAGCTCGACTTCGCCGAACTCCAGAAGGCGCTTGCCGAGGCCGGCGAGCTTTCGGGCGTCAATGTGTCCATCCAGCGCGAGGATGTCTTTAACTTTATGTACCGCCTGTAGCGAACAGGTCGTGCGGGAACAGGCTGGCGCATCTGCACCCAAGCACGCCGCCCCCACACGACCCCGAGAGGAGCGCGCATGGCTTACGACGCCAAGAAAATCTACTACCGCTTCGATGACCATCTGAGCCGCCTGGTCTTGGATTATGAGGCGAGCCGCCAGATTTCGCCCGAAAGCGAAAACCTCTACCACGGCCTACCGACTGATCCGTATGACGAGGGTCTGTTCGTCGAGCACAACGTCAAGCGCGGCCTGCGCAACGCCGACGGCTCGGGTGTGGTCGCGGGTCTTACCCGCATCTCGGACGTGCACGGCTACAACAAGATCGACGGCAAGGTCGTGCCCGATCAGGGCAAGCTCACGCTTCGCGGCTACAGCATCGAGGATCTGGTCAACAATGCCCAGGCCGAGAATCGCTACGGCTACGAGGAAGTCGCCTATCTGCTTATCACGGGTTCGCTGCCCAACAAGGAAGAGCTCGACGGCTTTTGCGAGCGCCTGGGCGCCTTTAGACATCTGAGCGACGAGTACGTTAAAGAGTTCCCTATGACCACGGTGTCGTCGAGCATCATGAACGTGCTCCAGCGCGCCGTACTGTTGCTCTACGCCTTCGATGCCGAACCAGACGTGATCACGCCCGAGCACGAAATCGACGTCGCCATTTCCATGCTCGCACGTCTCCCGCGCATCGCCGCCTTCGCACACATGGCCTCGGTCGCCAAGCTTCGCGGTTCCGAAGTTCACGTTCCGCACCCCACGCCCGGTCTCTCCACCGCCGAGACCATCCTACAGGTCCTGCGCGGTGGCATGGCGTTCACCCGCGATGAGGCGATGCTGCTCGACGTTATGCTCATGCTGCATGCCGAGCACGGCGGCGGCAACAACTCCACCTTCGCTTGCCGCGTGCTGTCGTCTTCGGCCACCGACCCGTATTCCGCCTACGCCGCGGCTATCGGCTCGCTCAAGGGCCCGCGCCACGGTGGTGCCAATGCCAAGGTCGTGTCCATGCACGAGGACATCCGCGCGCATGTCTCCAACTGGGAGGACGAGGACGAGGTCGCAGCCTATCTGGGCAAGATCCTCGACAAGCAGGCCTTCGACGGCACGGGCCTCATCTACGGCATGGGCCACGCCGTCTATACGCTCAGCGACCCGCGCGCCGAGGTCTGCCGCCGTTACGCGCGCACGCTTGCCGCCAAGAAGGACCTGGGCGATGAATTCGCGCTCATCGAGCGCATCGAGCGCCTGGCACCCCAGGTCATGCGCGACCACGGCATGACCAAGCCCATCTGCGCCAACATCGACCTGTACACGGGCTTTATCTACAAGATGCTCGGCGTGCCCGAGACGCTTTTTACGCCGCTATTCGCCGTCGCCCGCATGGCCGGCTGGTCGGCACACCGCATGGAAGAGCTCTTCTGCGCGCACCGTATTATTCGCCCGGCCTATCGTCCGGTGATCGAGCCGCTGGAGTACAAGCCGCTCGCCGACCGCTAGGACGCGGACCGTTATAGAACTCGAGCGTGGCCAGGGACCCAAGCCCTCGGCCACGCTTTTTATGCCAGTAGAAAGGGCTGCATCAAATGATTGTGTTTTCCGATATGGATGGGACGCTGCTGACGAGCGATAAGCAAATGAGCGATGCCACCTGGGCGATGCTCGACGAGCTCGCACGTCGTGGCATCGAGTTTGTTCCCTGCACGGGACGTCCACTGTCGGGCATCTTTGAGCCCATTCTCGCCCATCCCGCCGTGCATTACGCGGTCTGTGCCAACGGCGCCAGCGTCTGGCAGCTCGACGAGGATACGCCCACCGACGCCTCGCGCGCCACGCGCATCTTGAGCCGTCCGCTCGACCGTGGCATTGCCCACCGCATCCATCGCATTGCCGCCGGCCACGATGTGACCTTCGATATCTTCGCGGATGGGCAGTGCTTCCTCCCCCGCTCGCTCTACACGCGCCTGGACGAATTCTGCGGCGGCGACCCCCACATCGCGGCTTCGCTCAAGCGCACACGAACACCGATCGACATGGATATCGGCAGCAAGATCGACGAGGTCGAGACGCTCGAACGCATCGCCATGTACTGGCACGACCCGGCCGATCGCGATGCCATCGCGGCGGTGCTCGACACGCTCGGAGGCATTGAGGTCACGCGTTCTTACGCCATGAATATCGAAGTCATGGGTGAAGGCGCCACCAAGGGTACGGCCCTCACGTGGCTATGCGAGCACCTGGGCGAGCGTCTCGCCAACGCCTGGGCGTTCGGCGACAACATCAACGACATCCCCATGCTGCAGGCAGCGGGCCACGGCA